>ONBG01000005.1 GCA_900316015.1 uncultured Prevotella sp.
CCATCATGTGGCGGGAAACTTCATCTTCGTGTTTATCAAACGAGTATATGCAGAATTCAATGTGTTTACTCCCAAGGCCCGTTTCATCATGACCATCTACAATCTTGTACATCATCTCAAGCAGAGTGCTCCGAAGGCCATGGGCTTGAGCACCAGTAATGTCTTTGTAGAGACCGTTCCGCTTGTGGTTCGGACAAGGAAGGTGGAACGTGTGAAGCAGAATTAATTGGATAACTACCAAAGGATTCCCGCTTTTCTCTTTGTAGTTTGCAGAAAGTTTGTTATTTTTGCAGAAAAGAAATGCTATGCCGACCATATTTATATTCTTTGGATTTAGATTCATGTTCTACAGTAATGACCATGCTCCAATTCATGTACATATTTTGAAGGATGGTCATGAGGCCAAATATAATGTTGATCCGGTAGAGCAGGTTTTTAATCATGGTTTTAAGAAACATGATATATTACTCATAGAATCAGTACTCGAAGAGAATAGGGAGATTGTCATCGACCGTTGGAAAAATTATTTTAAGGAGGAAAACAATGGATAAGCTTTATATTACTCGAATTTGGTTGGACGGGCATCACCTCTTTGCGTTGACCGAATCGGGAGAGACCGCCAATTATGACCTTTCTACGATGCGGGGATTCAGTAACGCATCACCCTCGCAGCTCGGTAACTTCACAGTAGTGAACGGTAAAGACATTCACTGGCCAGACCTTGATGAGGACATCAATTTGGAAGGTATGCTCTATGATAATCATCTCTGTCTACTTACTGCTACAGAGGATTCGGTTTTATACCGGCCGGAGCCGCAGAGTCACGACTGCGTGGCTGACCCTATCGGTTCTGCTGATCCCGCTACCTCAACCTCTATGAATTCATAGGATCTGATAAAAAAAGTTGCAATTACACCTAAAGTTGCAGTTGGTATAGGTTGGTAAAAAGAATCATCCCGTTAGCAATTTCCCTGAAAACTGCCGCCGACTTGATGGTCAAACGTTCGTTGTGCGTTCGGTCAAACATTCGTTTGACTATCTACTGAAAACCGCTTTGATGCCTAATGCATTGTTCTGTAAGATATTAATACTTTAGGCGGTTGATGGGTGAAAACGTCTCTGGAGGCAGTACATCTGCGCATAGAGTGTACTTGTAGTCATGCGATACTCCTGTCTGTATGGAAAAAAAGTCATGCGAAGAGAAAAATTGGTCTTAAGAAAATCATAAGGAACAGTTAAGGTAATCTTAAGCCTTCTTGGTTTTAAAGTCTGTAACTTTGCATCGTCAAAAGAAAACAAGGATTACAAACCATCATCTTCTCCAATACCGGCCGTGGCATTCCTACTGAGAAGTGCGAGAAAGTCTTCGACAAGTTCTATCGCTCCATCTCCACGGGGCATCAGCAGGTCAAGGGCTTCGGTCTCGGCCTTGCCGTGGTGCGCCGCTTTGCCGGTCTCATTGGTGCCAATGTACACTTCGACAGTTGTCCGGAAGGACCCACAACAGTGAGTGTGGTGATATAAATATTGCGAACACAGTGCGTTCCTTATAATATAGTCTTGGCCCATTCAGGGAACTCTTCTACATAGGTTTTGAAAAGTTTGCCGTTCACCATGCGGAAAAGGAGTTGGGCATCAGCATCTTCGATGGAGTTGTCATAGACATAGGTGCGATCGACAATTTCTGCGGCTATACTGCAGTTTGATATTGAGCGGTAATAGCGTGATATAATCTTAGGAATAGGAACATCATGTCCTCCTTCCATCACTCTTTTCGCAATGCGTGCGGCATTAATTGCAGGGCTACCCGTCGAGACAAAGAATAAGCGGATGAAGAATCCTGCCTCTTTCGCACGCTTGATATAATCTACCTTTTGCGGTACAGAAAGCACGGTCTCAAATATCAAGCTTTGTTTGTTTATAAGGCACTTTTCGCGCAGGTCCTCGCAGTAGCGAACTGATTTCATCACTGCTTCCTGGCTGTTCCAATCTCCAAATTTCTTTTGAGCAATAATGTCCGGGTTAATATAAATGGCATTCTCTAACCATTCGTGGTGAAGAATCTTAGACGTAATAGTAGTCTTGCCGGATCCGTTAGGTCCAGCAATAACAATAAGAACTGGTTTGTGGTCGCTATTTGTCATCTTGTTGCAATCATCTCAGGATTGTTAGCGAACCACTGACTACGCTGTTCTGATACATATTTGCGAAGATAATCAAAGTATCGTTTGTGCGCTTCTTCCCCCTTGCGTTTGGCATCCAAGGCAGCCTCATGCATAATCTGAGCAAGAAGCTCGTCAGAGGGTTCTTCCATACTCGTGAGTTTATAAGTGTCAATTGTCTGCATAAGCATTGTATAAAAGTGTACATTGCAAAGATAGTGCAAATGAGTGGAATGGCAAAAGAAAATACGAAGTTTTTCTTTTGCATTCCCGAGTGTAGCCTATCTTATCTAAAGATAGTGCAAATGAGTGGAAAGGCAAAAGAAAATATGAAGTTTTTCTTTTGCATTCCCGAGTGTAGCCTATCTTATCTAAAGATAGTACAAATGAGTGGAATGGCAAAAGAAAATATGAAGTTTTTCTTTTGCCATACTTGAGGTTACTCACCAGCCTGCCCCATTCGCCTATGTCCTTTTCCTCCTTTCTGTGACAGTCGTCGCATCATCTGACGCTCCAGTTCATAGACACGCTGGATCTGCTTTTGTGTGAGGAAGGTGCTGTAGCGCTTATAGTATTTCTCACGCAAGGCGAGAATTTTCTGGCTGCGCTCAAAGCGATCGGTGATGGACAAACTTTCCGGTCGTGGCATCGTCGAGGGCGAGCTGACGGGCGATATAGTTGGCTTGCGCCTCAGCAAGCTTTTCGCGCGACATGCGCTGACGTTGGTTGCTCTGTGCATTGGCAGAGATGCTGCACATAGCCATCATGAGAATAGCCAAAGTAAATCTGATGATATGTTTCATTTCTTTTCCTTTATTATATGTTATTGATTGAGGAATAAATCGTCCTGATAAGCGCTGACAAGATAGCTGCGGTCAGCGTCGCTGAGGTTGTTGAAGGCCTGCTCCACCTGGGCGTAGGAACCTTCTTGTGGTGTCGCTTTCTTGGGTGTTCCATGCGGAATGAGGAGCAGGGCAACGAGTGCGGCGGCCACAGCCGTGAGAGGAGCAAGCCGCAGGATCCATGCTTTGCGAGTCTTGGCCTTGGACTTGATAATCGGAGTGGGCTTGGAGCTCTTTATCTCGCGCATTACATTGTCCTGCAAACGATCAAAGAAACCGTCCGGTACGCCATAGGGCATCCGTTTGCCGATCTGGTTGAAATCAAATTGTTTTTCCATATCTTGTTTTAATCGTTATGGTTCATGTAATCTATGATTTTCTCTTTCGCCACATGGTAGTTGGCCTTCGCTGCGGCTGCAGTGGAAGCTGTCACCTCGGCAATCTCGTCATACGAGAGTTCGTCGTAGTATCTGAGGTTGAACGTGGCCTGCTGCTTGGCGGGAAGCGTATGGATGGCGCATTGCAACTTAGCATCGTTGGTGGCGATGCGGTAAATCCACGCCCGCAGGGAGCTGGTCTCACTATACTGTCCAATGGAGCAGTAGATCCGGACGAAGGTCTCCTGCGTGGCGTCTTCGGCATCGGCATGTACGCTCACCATGCGGCGGATATGCCAATACACGGGTTGCATGTAGGCCGCCATCAGCTTACGGAATCCCTGCTCGGGATGCTNNNGTAGGCCGCCATCAGCTTACGGAATCCCTGCTCGGGATGCTCGCGTATGGCTTGGATGATTTCTTTGTCGTTGACATTCATGCGTAGCGGGTTGAGATGCTTACCGGCGTACTATGGTCTTGGTGGCGACGGTACGTCCATTCACTTTCTTGATGACAACGGTTTTGCCGCCTTTCTTTTTCACGATCACCGTCTCAACTTTCTCCACTTTCTTCGGAGCTTTCTCCACAACCACTACCTTGGCTCTTGGCATGGGTGGAGGACAGCGATGTGGACGTGGATGCGCAGTTGCCATCACACTGCTCACGGCTGCAAACACTAAAAGCAACATACCTTTTTTCACATTATTCTTCTTCATGTCTTCTTCTTTTAAAGGGTTCTACATGTTCTCGAATCAGAGATGAGCTCATTTCTGTCTCGTTGCTATTTCTAAGACCCGTGGAAGAGAAGAAAGTAAAATGCGTGAGAGCAAAAATAATACAGTTTATTGAATTTTGAACCCGCTGAGTCCAAAATGTTTGGAAAGACCTTTATAGAACCTCTCTAACTTGTGTAAAAAGTTGTAATTGCCATTTCAATTGTTAAACTCTCCGCAAACGGTGCTCCGTTATATCTCTTGATAGCCTGCCATTTTCTTCACTTGGTTAATCTGTTCGATGAGCTGGTCGGACGTAGGAAGATAAAGCTGGTACTTGCTCGCAAGGATTGTCTTGTTGTTTGCAGGCAGTGCCAACCGCACAGCCGTATCGTTCTTGTCCGTACACAAGAGTATGCCTATCGTAGGATTCTCATCAGGTTGCTTCTCATACCGGTCGTAATAGTTGACGTAGAGTTGCAGCTGTCCTAAATCCTGATGGGTCAGCTTGTGCGTCTTCAACTCGATAACGACGAAGGAGCGCAACAGCCTATTGTAGAACACAAGGTCCGCGAAATATTCGTCATCTTCTATAAGCAGCCGTTTCTGTCGTGCGACAAAGGAGAATCCCTTGCCCAGTTCAAGAAGAAAATCAGCAATATGGGAGATGAGCGCACTCTCCAAGTCCTTCTCGTAATAAGCAGGTTTCCTTTCCAAACCGAGAAACTCTAAGACCATAGGGTCTTTGATGATCTCAAGCGGCAATTCCGGTGTGCGCTCTTTCCGTGCCACAGCCAACACCTTCTCCTTGTCATTGCTCTTCAGCAGACGCTCATACAACATAGAGTTGATTGGCCGTTCCAGTTGACGCTTAGACTATCCCTCATTGACTGCTTCCAGCTGATAATACTCCCGCTTATCTTTATCTGGAATAGCAATTAGCAACTTGTATTGCGACCAGTTCAATTGCGAACACAGTGTATTCGCAATTGGATAAGTACGGTAAAATTTTCGGCACATCTCTAATTGCCTTACTGAAAATCCGCTGCCATATTCTGGTTCTATGGCCATAGCCAAGTTTTTGATGAGATACGATCCATAATCGGCACGTTCTTTTCCCTGCTGCTCCTTCTCGAATATCCGTTTGCCGATATTCCAATACATGAGCACGCGCGTGTGGTCGATGCTTCGGGCTGCATGATGGCGAGTCTGGTCGATGATCGCTCGTATTTCATCAATAAACTCTTTGATACTGCCATTGGATATATTGCGATTGTCTTCCATCCTTAAAATTAATATAGATTCAACTCTCCAATCTACTTTGCTCCGCAGTCCTTGGATGTCGTGGATCTCTTCTTTGGTGAGAACTTTCGATTACGTTTCTTTTTGAACTATCGTTTTCCTTGCCTCAGGAAGAAAATAGCCTGTTCTGCTATTTTGTAATGCTGAGGATCTCCTCCAACAGTCCGTCGGTTTCCTGATCGATGCCGGTAATGTCGCCCAAAACATCGTGAACGCTGTGCACTCCAACTTCAGTACCACATAAATCAATAAGCCTATCGTTGACTTTATCGATAAGTTCATCTATCGTATACTTATGCCGGAAGTCGGGGAAGCATCTTTCTAGTACCTGATAACGCAACAGTGCGTTCTTATTTGTTGCCATGCTATTCTGCGTTTTTAGCCTTTACAATGCCAAAGGTACAACTTTTCTTATAAAAATGGGCATCTACAACAAAATATCTTCTTTCTTTGAATATATAATCTTTTAGGAGGTAGGAAATAACTGTCGAGTGGTGTTCGTATTTCATTTTCTCCCCAACCAGAGGAATAGAGACTCTTGGGACAAGGGTGACTGTTTCTATCTATAGTAAGAACCGAGCTGTAAGTGTGCGGATTCCAGGTAACTATACTTTTTGTTGTAATTATAGATCTCCCAAATGATGAGTGGATCAAATATCCCATGGAGTATTTGTTTCATAAAAAAGAAGTTAAGATTGATAACAACGTTCCTCTTTATCTACGCAGATACCAAGAAATTCCTTTTCATTCTTATGCTTTATCATTCCTTAAGGCAGAAATGTTTGGTATTCAAAAGGGAAGTCCATTATCGCGTTGTAAGACGATGATCTCGTCGTTCTGGTCTATGTGCTCCATCGCTTCATGGTTCCCTGTAAACTATTGTATGCAAAAATAAAATATTTATCGCCAAGAGCACAAGGCAGCGCAAGAAAATATGTTGGTTGCATTGCTGTCAGCCTTGCAAAAATGATGCACCCAAAAGCAAAAACATTGGATAACCAGTGTATGATACTCCATAAAATAGGAGTGCTTCCTTACCGAACTATTGTATGTTTCATAGTATTTTTTTGCAAATAGGTTGACAGGTTGTCAAACCCCAGTGTTTATCGGGCTTGCAACCTGTTTTGAGGTTGACAAAGGTTGACACGAGGTTGACAGCTGACCCCTCGTCATTCCATTTCAATCCCATCATGATCAGTATATGGAATGAAAAGCGATCAGACAAAATTCTCGAGAGAATTTGATCCCATCGCTGTGCTTTTGCCAAGCAAGAGCATAGATATTACCATTAATTCTCGAGAGAATTTAGCAGAATAGGTGTTTTCCTGTCAACCTATTGATAACCTCCAGCAACCTTAAAACAGGTTGTAAGTCCGATGCGCAAAGACTTTTGACAGCCTGAAGCAGGGACATCGTGTCACTTCCTTCTTGTTGATGGTCGTTGGTGAGCAACATACTTCAGTGCGTTTCGTATCGCGCTGTGCCATGAGATGAATGCCAAGGAAAAGGGAAATGCTACATATCAGTACACGATGTCTCAAAAGTAGGTCCATAATCTATATCTGTAAAAATTACAAATTTTATATTGTAATATTTGCAAATATGGAAAAGTATTGTTATCTTTGCAGCAGAATGAAGAAAAGACTGTCGATCATCATGACCAGCCTGGCTGTCATCTTCACTTTGATGGCAGTAGGGATTCATCACCATCATCATGGTGAGTTGATGTGCTTGGCACAACAGGAGTGCTGCGAACAGCAAGGCACGCATGACAGTCATCACTCTCAAGCCGAGAATTCTTCAGACCATACACAGCATTATCTTGCCTCCAGTATTGTCAAGATTCATGCTGATTATTCTGTCCAAGACTTTCATCATGGCTTTGGAGCCTTTCCTCTTTTTATTTCTGGAAAGGCATTGAATGCCCCGCTTCCATATCTCCGATATCTGAAAATATGCCGCTATTTCCGGGTAGGAGCCTACCAGCCTTGGATACAAGCGTGCCGTGGGCTTCGCGCGCCTCCTCACGTATCGTTCTCCTTTGCTTCCTGATTTACTATCCCAAGACAGCATTCCTTTGCGCGTTAGCGTGATGAGATGGTGCTGTACAGGTAAATCATGCCCGTTATGGGCGAAAAAATTCCAGAACGATAACTGATAATATTAAAAATATATGATTAGAAAAATCATTGACTATTCCATCAATCATAGGATGATGGTATGCCTTCTCGTCATTGTTATCATCGTAGGTGGCGTATGGGCAATGAGGACCATCAGCGTCGACTCAACCCCTGATATAACCAATAATCAGGTGCAGGTCATCACTGTAGCCCAGAACCTGTCAACGACAGATATTGAGCAGTTCATTACCTATCCAGTAGAGATGGCCATGTCGAATCTTCCAGGCGTGGAGGATGTGCGAAGCGTCTCTCGCTTTGGACTCTCTTTAGTAACCGTCATCTTCAAGGACAACATGGGGACCTATCTTCCCAGGCAATTGGTGCAGGAGAAGTTAAGTGCGGTGCGTGAGGAAATCCCCGAAGGGATGGGAAGTCCGGAGATGGGACCGATCACCACGGGATTGGGAGAGATCTATTTATACAGCCTTGAGGCAGATACCGCCCTCTATACTCCCCAGGAATTACGTACGATTCAGGATTGGACGGTGCGCCGTCAGTTGTCCATGATCCCGGGCGTGGTGGAGGTGAACTCCATGGGCGGTAGTATCAAACAGTATGAGATCGCTTTCTCACCCGACCGGCTTCTTGCAGCTGGGGTGAGCATCTCCCAGCTCTTTGATGCCTTGAAGAGGAACAACGTCAACACGGGTGGTGCCTATATTGAAAAGGATCACCAGAGCCATTTCATCCGGGGGGAAGGGGTTGTGAAGAGCGTCGACGACATCCGGAAGATCGTTGTGAAGCAATCACCGGATGGCATGCCTGTGACTGTAGGTGATGTCGCAGATGACGTAAAATACGGTCAACAGGTTCGTTATGGAGCTTTCACGCAGAATGGCCACGAGGCAGTGGGCGGCGCGATCATGATGCTCAAGGGATCGAATAGCGACAAGGTCATCAATGACGTGAAGAAACGGGTGGCTGAGGTACAACGTTCTCTGCCCCCAGGGGTAAAGATCCGACCTTTCCTTGACCGTTCAGAGCTCATCCAGCGAACCACGTCCACGATTGCACGCAATCTGATAGAGGGTGCCTTAATCGTGGTTTTTGTCCTCGTGTTGCTGTTAGGTAGTATCCGAGGCGGTATCATCACGGCTTCTCTCATCCCCTTGTCGCTGCTCTTCGCCTTCATCTTAATGCGGATCACTGGGGTATGGGCGAACCTGATGAGTCTTGGAGCTATTGATTTCGGTATTATTGTCGATGGGGCGGTGATCATTGTCGAGGGGACTGTCCACGAATTGGAGCGTTATCTGAGTACTGTTGGGAGTGGGAAGAAGACGATCTCCCAGGCAACCGTCAACCGCCTGACCGGCAAGGCTGCGGGTAGCATGATGCACTCCGCATTCTTTGGGCAGGTCATTATCCTCTTGGTCTTCACGCCCATCCTTTTTCTTTCCGGTGTCAGCGGAAAGATGTTCCAGCCCATGGCCTATACCTTCGCTTATGCCTTGGCTGGCGCCATCTTGCTTTGCCTTACTTATGTGCCCATGATGACAGCCGTGCTCAATGGTCCCACGGTCAGCAGTTGGAAGTGGCTGCAGGGAGCGGAGAGGATGACGGTGCGTGTGAGTCATTGGATCATGGATATCGTCTATGTGCTGTATCGTCCCGCCTTGCGCTTGTCGTTGAAGCATAAGGCTTCTGTCATCATCATGACAATGGGTGTCTTTGCAGGCACGCTGGTACTTTTCAGTCGGATGGGGGCTGAGTTTATTCCCAGTCTTGACGAGGGGGACATCGCTTTCCAGTTGTTCTTGCGACCGGGCAGCTCGCTTTCCGAGACGATCAAGCGGGAGACCGAAGTGGAGCGTGTCTTGCTGAAAGAGTTCCCAGAGGTTAAGACCGTGTGTGGTCGGATTGGGGTTTCCGCGGTGCCTAACGACCCGATGGGAATGGATTTTACGGATAGTTTTATCATCCTTGAGAAAGACAAGAGCAAATGGAAAAGCGCGAAGGACAAGAAGGAGCTCTTGGCAAAGATCGAGGAGCGCCTGTCTCGGATCCCAGGGATCACCTGTGCGTTCAGCCAGCCTGTGGAATTGCGCACCAATGAGCTTATGACGGGTATCCGTGAGGATGTGGCTGTAAAGGTATATGGCGAGAGCCTTGACTCGCTGAATGCGATTGGTCATCGCTTGGAGCATATCATTGCGGAGATACCTGGTGCCAAGGATGTGGCGATGGAGCGTACCTCTGGCCTGCCTCAGATCACGGTAAGCTATGACCGCGACCAGTTGGCGCAGTTCGGGCTGGACGTAGAGAAACTCAACCAATACATCAGTACGGCTTTCGCAGGCGGCTATGCCGGGGATGTTTTTGAGGGGGAGAAGCGATTTTCCCTGGTCTTGCGTCTCGATGACAAGAGTAGGCGGAGTATCAACGACATCCGTGAGCTGCTTGTAGACTTGCCCAATGGAAGCCAAATACCCATGAGGGAGCTTGCTTCTATCAGCTATCAGCCTGGTCCTATGCAGATCTCACGAGACGGGGCTTCGCGCCGTGTCTATGTGGGGCTCAATGCCCGCGGGCGTGACATCGCTTCTGTCGTGGCAGATATTGACCGGGCCATTCATGAAAAGCTTCAGTTGCCCTCCGGATACCGCATCACTTACGATGGCTCATTCAAGAACTTGCAAGAAGCCACCTCGCGCATGGCAGTCGTAGTGCCGGTGGCATTGCTCATCATCTTCTTGTTGCTCTATTTTGCGCTGAAGTCGATGGTAGAGGCCTTGATGATCTATGTGGCTGTCCCCCTTGCCACGTTAGGTGGTGTCATCGCCCTTGCCTTAAGGGATATGCCGTTTAGCATCTCGGCGGGAGTGGGCTTCATCGTGCTGAGTGGGGTGGCAGTATTGAATGGATTGGTCTTGATCAACCGGTTCAACTCCCTTCAGGAGGAGGGCGTTGAGAATGTGGCACGGCGCATCTACCGGGGTACCCGAGAGCGTCTGCGCCCGATCATGCTCACCGCTGCGGCAGCTATGTTAGGCTTCCTTCCTATGGCTGTGAGCGGATCGGCTGGGGCTGAGGTGCAACGACCTCTTGCCACCGTTGTCATCGGTGGGCTTTTTACTTCTACTATGCTCACGCTTGTCCTTCTTCCTGTGCTTTATGCCTTGCTGAAGAGGAAAAAGAACGCTACGGTTTGGAAAGACAATCATTAACGAGCATGACCGCTGACGGCGTGCATGCGTAAACAATAGAAACGATCATCAAATGAAAAAGATATTTTTAGTCATTTTAGGAATGGCCGCAAATGCGTCGGTCTGGGCTCAGTGTCCCATTACGCTTGATGCGGCTATGGCAAAGGCTCGACACGACTATCCTTCTATCAGGGCGAGTAGGTTGAATGCCCGTAGTGCAGAAGTCTTGAGAAAGTCGGCCAGTGTATTAGGCAATATGGAATTGAGTGGTGGCGGCGAAGAGATAGGTCATGGCAATGATGCCGTGTACACATTGGCTCGCCTGCGTCAGGACATGGATCCTTTTGGCGCGAATGGGATGCGGCGTCGATTGCAAGCCCAGGCTGGAGTGGCTCAGGCTGAGACCGGCGTGATGGAGAGAGAGCTCATGCGGCAGGTATGTGTCGACTATATCAATGACCATGCTGCACTCCTGCGCTACGAGAACATGCTCAGGATGGATTCCCTATACGCTAATTTCTCCCAGGTTGCCCACCTGCGCTATGAGGCGAAGGCGATCTCGCTTCTTGAATACCAGACAGCCTTGACCCACAGCAATCAGGTTAGGCTTTCCTTGCAAGAGGCGCTGAAAGACCTTCAGATGGCTCATCTCAACCTCAGTCGGTGGCTGTCTGCTGACACGGTATATCAATCGGCAGGGATAGATGATTCCTTGGACATGTCTGCTCTTCTCTCCCAAGAACAGCATCCCAAGACACTGTTAGGACAGCAGTTGGTGAACTTGTCGCAGGCTACTGTCAAGGAGGCGAGCGCACAGCGATTGCCAAAATTCTTCGTGGAGGCAGGCTTGCAGAAATTGGGCTCGCAAATTGGTTATTATGCATGGCAAGTGGGTGTCAGCATTCCCATCGCCTTTGGTGCCACAAAAGCAAGCGTAAAATCGGCGAAGCTCTCTTCACAGCGGGCCCTCGCGGATGCGGAGGAAGTGAACCGGCAGCTCGGAAGCAAGAGAAGCTCCTTGAAAATGGAATATGACAAATATCTACAGAGCGTCGATTATTACCGACGTGATGCTTTGCCCTTGGCAAAGGAACAAAAACGCATTGCCTGGCTTTCTTATCAGGAAGGAAGTATTGGTTACCTTGATTTCATCCAAGCAGTAAATGGCGCATTGACAACGGAGATGAACTACGTCGAGGCTTACACGAAACTATTAGAGGCAAAGTATAACTTGATTTATTATTAATCATCAACAACGAAATGAACATGAAATATCATATCTTCCCTATTCTCATGATGTTGGCTTTCCTGGCATCATGCACCAACAAAAACGATCAGAGTCCTGCGAATCAGGCTCAGGAACCGTCATCCACCAGTTTTTCCATCGACCGTAGCGTTGTTTCAGAAGAGGGTATCCGCTGGGGGAAAGCTTCCCTGCAATTATTCGCATCGATCATCAAGGCAAATGGTGTCTTGAAGGTATCTCCACAGAGTGAGGCAAGTGTAGCGTCTCCCATCGGTGCTAACATCAAGCGGATCCTTGTCGTTGAAGGGCAGCGTGTGCGTAAAGGTCAGCCTTTGGCTCTCATGAGTCATCCCGACTTGCTCGACTTGCAAGGGCGTTATCTGGCGGCAAGCAGTAAGATGGCTTATGTCAAGCAGGAATACCAACGACAGAAAAAGCTCTATGCCTCGAAGGTCGGGTCGGGAAAGGACTTCCAGCAGATCTCCTCTGAATATCGCCAATTAGAAGGCGAGCTTCGTGTGACGGGGCACCAACTGGCACTGTTGGGCATCAGCCTGAATGCCGTCAAGGCTGGGCGTACCGTTAGTGCCATCACCATCAAGAGCCCAATAGCAGGGACGGTTGAGACCATCCAAGCCCTTGTCGGTCAATATGCCGATCCGCAGTCGTCACTTTTTACGATTGTCAACTCCGATCATGTCTATGCCGACGTCATGGTCTATGAAAATGATTTCTCGAAAGTCGAGGAGGGCTGCATGGCTCAGTTGACATCTAAGTCGTGGTCGGGCAAGCTCGACGGGAAAGTGAAATCCGTAGGAAACCTGTTTGATGGTAGCAATCGGGCTGTGCATACGCGCATTGCCATCCCTTCTGGTAGGGGGAGGCTCGTGCCTGGATCCTATGTCACTGCTCTCATCCATTCTGGCAGTGTACGGCGATGGGCAGTCCCAGATGATGCCTTTGCCGCGGACGCAGACCGCTACTATGTCTTTATCGTAAAAGAAAAGGGTAACCGACTTACATTCATTCCAAGGGAAGTGCATATCGGACAACGCGACCATGGATTCACTGAGATCCGCTCCGGCCTTTCCTCTTCGGAGACCATAGCCCTGACTGGTGCCTACATGCTCATGTCAGAATGGAAGAAGGCGGATGCTGAGCAGTGATGCTATCGGCTCTGTCCCTGCCTGTGATGAAAATGCAGGCTGAATGCAATAAAAGAGGTGGTGACTTCGTTTTTCTATTGTATTCATACAAATAATAAAGCTATGATAGAATATATCAGGGGTGAACTGACAGACCTCACTCCGGCATTAGCGGTCGTTGAGACGGCGGGGGTGGGGTATGCCCTCAATATTTCCTTGAACACTTATAGTGCCATTCAAGGCAAGAAGGAAGTGAAACTATTTGTCCATGAGGCGTTGGTCACAGGGGGAAGGGATGATTCTTTCTCCCTCTATGGTTTTTCTTCCAAGAAAGAAAGAGAACTGTATCGGTTGCTGATTACAGTCTCTGGCGTCGGTGCGAACACAGCCCGCATGATTCTCTCTTCGGTTTCACCCGGCGAATTGTGCAATATCATATCGACAAGTAACGAAAGAATGTTGAAGAGCGTAAAGGGTATTGGGTTGAAGACAGCCCAACGGATCATTGTCGACTTGCGAGACAAGATCGTTTCCTTAGGCATTGCCGATGAGATTCCCGCCAACGGCGGTCAGGTGCCTGTTGCCAATAATGAGGTGAAGGATGAAGCGGTAAGTGCTCTCGCGATGTTGGGTTTCTCGCCTGCGCCTTCGGCAAAAGTGGTCATGGCTATCTTGCAGAATGATCCCACGCTTCCCGTTGAGCAAGTCGTGAAGCTCGCCCTGAAGCAGATCAAATAAGAGGCTGACAGGCAAAGTCGTCTTGGGTTAATAAAGTCGTTTATGAGGAAGCAGGTTATTTCCATGTTGATGATATTCCTTGCCGTGTTTGTCATAGCAGGCTATGCCATCTCCGTGCCTGTTCCTCAGGATGACCATCGACGGCAGAACCCGTCGGCACCACCCAAGCAGCAAAAGGATAACCATCAAAAGCAGCAAAGGAAAGCCGGAGCCCAATTGCCTCTGGTGGTTGCTCCTCTTGTGGAAGAGGATACCATCCCTGACTCCTTGCTACACACTCGATGGAAGATACAGCGTACCATGCCCATCACCTTGAATGACTTGAAACAAAACGGCATGGACTTGAAACGCCCCGATAACCTGAAGCAGGATGTCGTCTATAATGACACGTTGGACAGATATGTTATCGGGACCAAGATGGGAGGCAGTTATCTGTTTGCCCCTATCATGATGACAGCTGAAGAGTATCGTTCCTGGACAGAACGGCAAATGATGAGGGACTATTTCCGGTCAAAGAATGAGGAGACTGTGAGAACGAAGGGAAAAGAGAAATTCGATTTCTCAGACATGCACTTCGACCTTGGTCCGGCGGAGAAGATCTTCGGTCCTGGAGGCGTGCGGATCAGGACCCAAGGGACTGCGGAACTAAGGTTCGGGGCTACGATGAAGAATATCGATAATCCCTCTCTCCCCATCAGCCATAGGAAGACCACTACCATGGACTTTGATGAAAAGATCAATTTGAACGTCAACGGAAAGGTAGGGGATAAGGTCAACATGAACTTAAACTATAACACGGATGCGACCTTTGACTATGATGCCCAGGATCTGAAGTTGAAATATGATGGCAAGGAAGATGAAATTGTCAAGTTAGTCGAAGCGGGGAATATTTCTTTTCCTTCTAATTCATCCTTGGTCAATGGGGCAAGTTCCTTGTTTGGCATCCGCACCGACTTGCAGTTTGGTAAGTTGAAATTACAGTTGGTAGCATCACAGAAGAAAAGTGCGTCGAAAAGTGTGACAGCATCCGGTGGAGCCCAAACCACTCCTTTTGAGATCGATGTGGCTAACTATGAAGAGAACAAGCATTTCTTCCTGTCTCAATTCTTCCGCGATAAGTATGATGATGGAATGGCGCGGTTGCCTAACCTAACTACAGGTGTCGTGGTCAATCGGGTGGAGATCTGGGTGACGAATAAGACGGGGACGACGTCCAACACACGTAACATCGTGGCATTAACCGACTTAGGTGAGTGCTCTCATATCTCTAATAAACGGTGGGCATCTTCTGGCGTGGTGGCTGCCAACACCTCAAACACAGAGTATACGACGATAGTTAACAACTATGCTGATGCCCGGAACATAGACCAAACGACAACGGTCTTGGACGGTGCCGGCCTTAATGGCGGGACCGACTACGAGAAAATGGAGAGTGCTCGTTTGTTGTCTCCTTCTGAGTATACCCTGAACACGTCGTTTGGATATGTCTCTCTCAACTCCTCGCTGCAAACGGATCAGGTGTTGGCTGTGGCTTTTGAGTACACGTATGGTGGTCAAACTTATCAAGTGGGTGAGTTCGCGTCGGATATCACGGATACGGGTAAGGCTCTTTTCGTGAAGTCCCTGAAGAACACAAACAATAGCCCTATTCAAGGCAACTGGGACTTGATGATGAAAAATGTCTATTCCTTAGGTGCCTCTACGACTGAAAAGGGGAAGTTTCGCTTAGATATCAAATACCGGAGCGACACGACTGGAGTCTATCTTACTTATATTCCTGAGACACAGGTGAAGAATACCACCTTGCTCAAGGTGATCGGTGCCGACCGGCTTGACAATAACAACAAGGCACATTCCAATGGAAATTATGACTATGTGGAAGGTTATACGGTCAGCAACGGGAGGGTGTTCTTGCCTAAGGTAGAGCCTTTTGGAAGCTACCTTTACAGCTATTTGGTGAGCAAGGGCGTCCCAGCCTCTGTGGCTTCTTCCTATGCTTTTACGGAATTGTATGATACGACAAAGACCGTGGCAAAGCAGAAAGCTGAGAAAGATAAGTTCTTGCTGGTTGGGCAATATCGAGGCACGTCTGCTAATGTCATCTCTTTAGGTGCCTATAATGTGCCACAGGGATCGGTTGTCGTCACGGCAGGGGGTGTGACTTTGACGGAGGGTACGGATTATAGTGTCAACTACTCAGCAGGTGAGGTCACGATCTTAAACCAAAGCATCTTAGATGCAGGGACGGCTGTCAATGTTTCCCTTGAAAGCAATACCGACTACAGTCAGATGAGAAAGACCATGTTTGGCATGAACTGGGAATATGACTTCTCTAAGAACTTCCAGATGAGTGGAACTCTACAGCATCTTTCTGAGCAGGCGTTGACTACGAAAGTCAGTATGGGGGAAGAACCCCTAAATAATACATTATGGGGCTTGAACCTTAATTGGAAGACAGAAAGTCAATGGTTGACGAATGCCTTGGACAAGATTCCCTTCCTTCATGTTACCCAGCCTTCTAACATTTCTTTCACTGGGGAGTTCGCTCAGCTGATTGCTGGGCAAAGCCATGGAACGCAGGACAATGCCTCTTATTTGGATGACTTCGAGGATACCAAAAATGAGATAGACGTCAGCACACCTACCTCATGGAGCTTGTCCAGCGTGCCTTCTTACTTCACAGAGTCAAGTGATAAGACAACGCTTGCCAGTGGCTATAATAGAAGCCAGATGGCATGGTACACCATTGATCCATTATTTACCAGGCGAAACAGCAGCCTTACTCCTTCACACATCAAAAGCGATTTGGACCAATTGTCCAACTTCTTCGTGCGACAGGTCTATGTCAACGAACTTTTCCCGAATCGGCAACAGAGCAATTATAATGGGGTTACCTCTACTTTGTCAGTGCTAAACGTGGCTTATTATCCTAACGAGCGCGGTCCTTATAATTTCAGTACGGACTTGGATGCAGACGGGCATCTGAACAATCCACAAAACCATTGGGGAGGAATGATGAGAAAACTCGACCAAAGTGATTTTGAAACATCTAATGTGGAGTATATCGAGTTTTGGTTAATGGATCCATTTGTCTATTCCAATGAGCAATCTGATGCTGCAGACTATGGCGGTGACTTGTATTTCAACCTTGGTGAGGTGAGTGAGGATGTGCTTCATGATGGAAAGAAATTCTATGAAAGCGGCATGCCGGTGGATGGTTCCGCTTCCTACACCACCACTCAATGGGGAAAGATCCCTTCTCAGGCAACGACCACCTATTCCTTTTCTACGGCTGCCGGTACTCGCCAATTGCAGGATGTGGGATTTAATGGCCTCACGGATGCAGAGGAAAAGTCATGGGACTCTTACAAGAATTTCCTGGATTATGTATCGGCTCATGTGACCAATGCGGCAGCGCGAGATTCCATGCTCAACGACCCGGCGGGCGATGACTACCATTATTTCCGAGGCACAGACTATGACAATATGCAGGCTTCCATACTCAGGCGATACAAGTATATCAACAATCCGCAGGGCAACTCACCGGACTCAGAAAACCGGACAGAGAGTTATGATACCTCTTATAAGACCACGCCAGACGTTGAGGATATCAATCAGGACTACACACTGAATGAATATGAGAAATATTACCAGTACCATGTCTCTTTGCGACCAGAAGACATGGTAGTGGGCAGAAACTTTATCGTGGATAAACGCGTAACCAAACCTTCGTTGAGAAATGGGGAAAAAGACAAGTCGGTTACCTGGTATCAGTTCCGGATCCCTGTGGATGAGTATGAGAAGAATGTGGGAAATCTGAGCGATTTTACATCCATCCGTTTTATGCGTATGTTCCTGACCCATTTCAAGAAGCCTGTCATCCTTCGCTTTGGCACGTTGAATCTTGTCCGTGGAGTATGGCGTGTCTATGAGCAGTCGCTCGAACATTCAGCTCAAACTGGATCGATGGTGGCAAGTGCGGTAAATATTGAGGAAAATAGCGATAAGACCCCGGTCAACTATGTCTTGCCACCAGGGATTTCCCGCGAGACGGATCCTACCCAGCCTCAATTGGTCCAAGCCAACGAACAAGCACTTTCGATGAACGTCACGAACCTGAGCCATCAGGAGAGCAAGGCTGTCTATAAAGGGACAAACGTTGATCTGCGTAACTATAAGCATATCCAGCTTTTTGTTCATGCTAATGCTTTGGAGGAGAATACGACCAATTTGACGGATGGGCAGTTAGCAGCCTTTATCCGTTTGGGAAGTGATTACAAGAATAACTATTATGAATATGAGATACCTTTGAAACTGACACCAGCTGGGATGTATGGCTCAGCCAGTCGAGACAAGGTGTGGCCAGAGGAAAACATGATGAATATCGCCCTGAGCCTTTTCACCAAGTTGAAGAAAGAACGTAATAAAGCGATAGCCACGGGGGGAGCCTCTTATTCCAGGGAGTATTCTGCTTACGACCAGGATCATCCCGAAAACAGGGTGAGCGTGATGGGTAATCCTTCTTTGGGGGAGGTTTCGACGATGATGTTAGGCGTAAGAAACCTTTCCAATACGCAGAAATCGGGTGAAGTATGGTTCAATGAACTTCGTGTCAAGGACTATAATAATAGCGGAGGATGGGCAGCGCAGGGCAACCTCAATGTGCAATTGTCTGATTTAGGAACAGTCAATGCGCAAGGGAGATATATTTCCGAAGGCTTTGGTGGATTAGAGGATGGAATCAATACTCGGTCTGATAGCAATGACAAGACCGTGAGTGTCACCACAAGTCTTGAATTAGGCAAGTTCTTCCCTGACAAAGCTAAAGTGTCTATCCCTCTTTATTATTCTTATACGAAGACAACTTCTTCTCCTAAATACAATCCTTTGGATACAGATGAGTTGTTGGAGGATGCACTGGATGCTTGTGCCAATAAGACAGAGCGGGATTCCTTGAAGTCAATAGCCGTTACCAAAACGGTAAATAGTAATTTTTCTTTGTCCAATGTGCGTTTTGGTATACAAACCAGGCGTCATCCCATGCCGTATGATCCTGCTAACTTCACTTTCTCATATAGCCATTCACACCAATTTGAGAGTGGGGAGACGACGGTTTACGAAAAGGAGGACTCATGGAGAGGTGCGGTTAACTACAACTGGTCACCGGTTTACAAGACCTTTGAGCCTTTCCGGACGATCAAGAACAAAAGCAAATGGCTGGATATCTTGAAGAAATTCGGATTGAACTATTTGCCGCAGAATGTAGCGTTTAATAGTGAATTATATCGCACCTATTATGAATTGCAGGAGAGAGACTTGCAAAGTACGGAGAACAGCCAGTTGCCACTGACCTTCAGTGAACAATTCCTTTGGAACCGCGACTTTACCCTCCGATGGGATTTTACCAAGAATATCCACATGAATTTCCAAAGTGCTACCCATGCTGAGATCGAGGAGCCTTATACACCAGTCAATAAGGACCTATACCCCGATCGATATTCTGCATGGAAGGATTCTGTATGGACGAGCCTTAAGCATTTCGGAACTCCGCTTGATTATAACCAAAACTTCCAGCTTTCTTATCAATTGCCACTCCATTTGGTCCCGCTCTTTGACTGGATTACTTCCGATGCAAGCTATAATGCTACTTACAGTTGGGTGAGGGGAACAGAATTGGATGACGGTACTTCTCTGGGAAATACGGTCACCAGCAATCGTATTCTAAACATGAATGGCTCATTTAATTTAGAGAAATTGTACAACCACATACCTTTCTTGAAAAAGACGAACGATCGGTTCAATCGCTCAGGAGCAGTGGCCAGTAGGAGAACATCCTCTCGAAGGTCTTCATCTCTGGTGCAAGGCAATAAAGACAAGAATGAGAAGGGGCAAAAAAGGGATGTCCAGGCGGAACAGCAGAAAAAGGCTTTGCCCAAGAATCAGAGGAGTTATGAAAAGGAAATCACACTGTTGCCAGATACAACTCTTCTCATCAATCATGGTAAGAAAACGAAACGATTCATTGTCTCGGCAAAGACAAAGGATGGGAAGGCTTTCGCCTTGAAATACAAGAAAGTGAATGAGAACACAATCCGGATTACCAATCATGTGGATTCAGCCTTGAAATTGAAAATTACAGTTACTCCCAAAGAGCCCTTGGAAAATAAAGGATGGTATAAGACAGCCCAGAGTATAGCCAGGGTAATGATGATGGTTCGGAATATTAGCGTTTCTTACCGTAATCAATATGCGATGTCGTTGCCTGGCTTTATGCCTACTATTGGGGATGCCTTCGGGCAGAAAAGGGGGACTGGGGCCTTGTCTCCAGGGTTGGACTTTGCATTTGGAGCAATAGGCGATTCCTATATTGATAAGAGTAAGGAAAAAGGCTGGCTATTGCTCAGCGATACGATTTCTACTCCTGCAACGACAAATAAGACAGAGGACTTCCAGCTGCGTATGACATTGGAGCCTGTCAAGAATCTGAAGATCGACTTGACTGCAACCCGCTCTGAGGTAACGGCGAAGAGTATTGAGTATATGTATGAAGGTCATCCAACGACCCAGACAGGAAGTTTGACAATGACCACCATTTCGTTGCGGAGTGCATTCGAGGGAATTGGAAATGCAAGCAATGGTTTCAAGAGTGCGTCTTTTGCAAAATTCTGTCGTTCATTGGAAGGCTTTAGACAGCGTGTTGAGGCACAGTATGTAGGTGCTACATACCCTGCAGGGACGCCATTGGCGGGGCAGGCTTTTGATGCTGTCAATGGCGGGGTCGATCCCTACAGTGCCGATGTGATGGTACCTGCTTTCCTTGCCACCTATACAAGTATGGGAGGGCATTCCTTGAGTTTATTCCCGTCGTTGGCAAAGTTATTGCCCAATTGGTCACTACGGTATAGTGGCTTAGGCAAGTTGCCTTGGTTCCGGGATGTTTTTAAGAGCGTAAATATCAACCATGCTTACCGGAGCCTCTATGCTGTAGGAGCTTATAGTAGTTATAGTACTTTCCAGGAATACATGAATGGCCTGGGCTTTATCACTAATGCTACGACTGGTAACCCCATCCCAAGTAGCATGTATAATATCTCAACCGTTAGTATCAATGAGGCTTTCTCTCCTTTGTTAGGTGTAGACCTGACGTTCCAGAGCAATCTGACGGCAAAGCTGGAATATAGAACTACGCGTGTTCTTAGTCTTAGCATGACCAGTGTGCAAATCAATGAGGCTATCAGTCATGATTGGGTGCTTGGAGTCGGATATAAGTTGAATAATTTTAATCCTTTCAATCGGACAAGGCGTATGGTGAAAAATCCCCAAAAGGAGAATTTATCTTCCCGACAAAACCAAGGGCAGAAGGCTATCAAGACGCAGCCCAACCACGATCTGAACCTGCGCTTGGACTTGAGTTATAGAAAACAAGCAAGTATTTGTAGGGATATCGCCACGGTGAGCAGCACGGCAAGTAGTGGAAATACAGCTTTGAAATTGTCGTTCGTTGCGGACTATACCCTTTCCCGAATCCTTACGATGAGCTTTTATTATGATAGACAAACAAACACGCCGTTGCTGAGCAGCAGTAGCTATCCAACAACGACGCGTGATTTTGGATTGAGCATCAAGTTCTCACTGACGCGCTAATTTTCTTTATTGAAATCAGATAGAGTCATAAGCATGAACAGGATAGTCGGTCGTATAATGTAATCCGCGGCATTCCTTTCTCTCCATAGCCATTCTTGTAATGAGATACCCCACGTTGATCATATTGCGGAGTTCACAGATATCTCGGCTTGCCTTGACTTGCTTGAACAGGCTTTCTGTCTCCTCGTAAAGTAAGTCGAGACGATCCCACGCACGTTTCAGACGGAGGTTACTACGGACGATCCCCACATAATTGCTCATAATCTCACCTACTTCCTTGACGCTCTGCGTGATGAGAATGCGCTCTTCATTTGTCATGGTCCCTTCATCATTCCATTCTGGCACTTGTTCGTTGAAAGAATAGTCTTCTACATGAGCCATGCTATGTTTCGCCGCCGCATCGGCGTAGACAACAGCTTCGATGAGAGAATTGCTGGCTAATCGATTTCCACCGTGTAATCCCGTGCAAGAACATTCACCGATAGCATACAGGTGCTTGATGCTGGAACAACCATTCAAGTCAACCTTAATGCCACCGCACATGTAATGCGCAGCTGGGCGTACAGGTATGTAATCCTGGGTGATGTCAATGCCGATCGTCTTGCATTTCAAATAGATATTGGGGAAGTGCCGCTTCGTCTCCTCCGGGTTTTTATGCGTGACATCCAGGCAAACGTGATCCAGTCCATGGATTTTCATCTCCTTGTCAATGGCACGAGCCACAATATCACGTGGGGCGAGCGACAAGCGTTTATCATATTTTTCCATGAAAGATTCTCCGGTAGGCAAGCGGAGAATGCCTCCATATCCACGCATTGCCTCTGTGATCAGGAACGCGGGATGCGTTTCGCCCGGATGGTAAAGGGCTGTGGGATGGAACTGCACAAACTCCATGTCGGCTACCGTACCCTTTGCTCGATAAACCATAGCCTCACCGTCTCCGGTGGCAATGATCGGGTTTGTCGTCGTTTGATAGACCGCACCGCATCCCCCCGTGCACATGAGGGTCACCTTACTAAGATAAGTGTCTACCTTCTGAGTGTCTGGGTTCAGGATATAAGCTCCATAGCATTCTATGTTTGGTGTACGTCTCGTTACCTCCACTCCCAAATGGTGTTGCGTAATAATTTCCACAGCGAAATGGTTCTCTTTCACCTCAATGTCGGGGTTGGCGCGTACTGCAGCCATCAATCCACGTTGGATCTCCGCGCCTGTGTCATCTGCATGATGTAGAATCCTGAATTCAGAATGCCCGCCTTCACGGTGGAGGTCAAATTGACCATCTTGCTGCCTGTCAAAGTTTACGCCCCAGTTAACTAGCTCTTTAATCTGGGCAGGTGCGTTCTTGACAACCTGTTCTACGGCTTTTGGATCGCAAATGTAATCACCGGCGATAATTGTATCTTGAATGTGCTTTTCAAAATTATCCACCTCCAAGTTGGTTACTGATGCCACGCCCCCTTGGGCAAATGATGTATTGGCTTCATCTAATGAAGTCTTGCATATCATGCAGATCTTACCTTTGTGGGCTTTTGCAATCTTGAGCGCATAGCTCATACCGGCCACACCTGCACCAATTATCAGGAAATCGTATTTAAATACCATGTTATTTTGCTATTACGATGGCAAAGTTACATAATTTTTGTAACTTTGCATCCGATATGGATAGAATTTTTCATCAGCGGTTTACATTGGCAGCCAAATGTGGCATCACCATCTTTACATTATTGCTATTTTATCTGTTTTGGAATAAATTAGCAATCATAGGGATCTTTGTGCTGATCATCTTAGTGGGGTTGATCGAAAGAGTTGTCCATACAACCTATACCTTCACGACGAGAGAAGAAGGAAGCTTTCTTGTCATTGACCACGGCAGGTTCTCTGCCAAGACTATCGTAAATGTCAAGGATATCGTTAAATGTGTTCCGATGAAGACAAATTTCGGTACTTCCCATTACCTGATGGTGCAGCATGTGTCAGGAAAGATCTTAAGCGTTCAGCCAGAAGATGACGTGTCGTTCATGGAGGAATTAAAGAAGAGGCAAGGTTAGTGTTATGAAAAGATATTTGTGGATACTGCTCCTGATAGTGGCTTTGCCCTTGCAGGCGCAGGTCAATGATGAAAATATTGAAGATAAGGATGACGATAAGGGAGATTCTGCGTTGGTCGACTCCGTCGTTGTGGACAGTGTGTCCCGACCTTGGCCGCAATCTGTACAGTATCGTCTTGACCAGCTCATGAAGAGTGATTTGCTCAAGACATCCCAATTGGGGCTGATGGTATACGACTTGGATGCGGACTCTGCGATCTATTGCTATCATGAAAAACAACTGATGAGGCCAGCATCGACAATGAAATTGATCACTGCTATCACCGCCATCGATAAATTGGGAGGGTCTTATCGATTTAAAACAGATCTCTGCTATACAGGAAAGATAGAAAATAATACCCTGACGGGAAATGTTTATTGCGTGGGTGGCTTCGATCCTCGTTTTAATGCGGATGACATGAAAGCCTTTGTGGAAAGCCTTCATAAAATGGGCGTTGACACCATTCGGGGGAACCTGATGGCTGACAAGACCATGAAGGATTCTGCCACATTAGGAGAAGGTTGGTGTTGGGATGATGACAATCCTGTCCTTTCTCCTCTGGTGTTTAGCCGTAAGGATGTTTTCATGGAGCGGTTCAAGAAGGAACTGGAATCTGCAGGGATCGTATTGGACGTAGGAATGGGGGAAATGCGAAAGCCAGAGGATGCGTATTGTATCGTATCCAGGTTTCATACGATTGACCAGGTACTGATGAAAATGCTGAAGGAGAGTGATAACCTCTATGCAGAGGCGATGTTTTATCAAATCGCAGCATCCACAGGAAACCGTCCGGCAACGGCTAAAAGTGGTCGTGCCGTTATCAAGCGCTTGATCAGTAAAATCGGGTTGGATCCCTCCCGCTATCGAATTGCTGATGGATCTGGGCTATCTCTTTATAATTATGTCTCCCCGGAGTTGTTGGTTAGGATGCTGAGGTATGCTTACCAGAATAATAATATCTATCTACATTTACATCCTTCTTTGCCCATTGCCGGCGTAGACGGTACCCTTCGCAGTAGAATGAAAGGCTCCTTTACCAAGGATAATGTCCACGCTAAGACCGGGACAGTGACTGGGATCAGTAGCTTAGCAGGCTATTGTACGGCAGCTAATGGGCATCATCTCTGTTTTGCCATTATCAACCAAGGCGTCATGCATGGCAAGAACGGACGCATATTCCAGGATCGTGTCTGTATAACTTTGTGTAGTCCTCAATAGAGAAAGATGGAAAAAATTCGATTATTTGTTGAACATTTCATACAGCTATGCGGAATCAGTGGACCGGCCGTGCCCATTGTCAGACATGCGGCTTTAGCGTTGGTAGCCATTCTATTAGCAACCTTGAGTGGATTTCTGTGTCGCCATATTTTAGTGCCTCTCGCCGCCAAACTCACAAGCAAGACAGAAGCAAAGTGGGATGATGTTATCTTCAATCATAACGTTCTTATCTCTTTAAGCCGGATTATTCCTGCAATCGTGATCTGGTGGTTGTTGCCCATGGTCTTCTATCAATATCCTACTGTCAGGGAAATCCTTGCCCGAATCACGGCTGTGTACATCACGGTCATGTCTATCAAGGCATCTATTGTCTTCTTGGATGGGTTCAATGAGTTGGATAGCAAGCATCGATCAGCTACGCAGCAGTATTTTCATTCTTTCCGTGGTGTTCTCCGTATTGTCATAATCTTTGTTGGGGTTATTATCACGGTAGCATTGATTATTGGAAAAAGTCCTATGACCTTGTTCGCAGGGTTAGGTGCTACTTCTGCCATCCTCATGCTCGTCTTCAAGGATACCATCTCAGGGTTAGTGGCAGGCATCAGGTTGACTAGCAATGACATGGTCCATAAAGGTGACTGGATCACGGTCCCGAAAGCAAACGCTAACGGATATGTTGAGGACATCTCCCTGACTACGGTAAAGATCCGGAATTTTGACAATACTATTATTACGGTTACTCCCCAAACTTTAGTGGAGGATTCTTTCCAAAATTGGATTGGAATGCAGGAGAGCGATGGAAGGAGGGTGAAAAGAATCGTCTATTTTGATTTCAGGAGTGTTAAGGTTGCTGACTCAGCATTGAAGAAACATCTTATGGATATTAACTATTTCCAAGAGAAAGACTTAGAGGGTGAGCAAATTAACATGTCGCTTTTCCGTACTTACATCGAGATGTATTTAACCAAGCGCGATGACGTCAACCATAACATGACTCTGATGGTACGGCAGTTGGAGGCTACGACCACTGGCCTGCCCATCGAATTCTATTTCTTTCTGAAAGATAAGGTATGGATAGAATACGAGCATCACTTGGCAGATATCATGGAACGGATTTATGCAATTGCTCCGGAGTTCGGATTAACCATTTACCAGCAATATCCAGAACAGTGATGCAACCTTTTGCCCATATTCTTCTGACATGGTTTGCCGAGAATGGGAGAGAGCTACCCTGGAGGCAGACAAAAGATCCTTATGCGATATGGTTGAGTGAGGTGATCATGCAGCAGACCCGAATCACGCAGGGATGGACATACTGGGAAAGGTTTATGCAACATTTCCCTACAGTTGACGACTTGGCAGCAGCTACCGAAGATGAGGTGCTTAGACTATGGCAGGGATTGGGCTATTATAGTCGTGCCAGAAATTTACATGCTGCAGCCAAACAGGTTGTCCAACAGGGGCATTTCCCGAATACCCTGGAAGGCATACGGCAACTTAAAGGTGTAGGTGATTATACGGCAGCAGCAATTGCCTCTATAGCCTTTGACATTCCTGCTGCTGTCGTAGATGGGAACGTATATCGGGTTTTGGCCAGGTATTTTGGCATCGATACTCCAATTAATTCTACGGTGGGTAAAAAGCAATTTGCGATTTTGGCTCAGCAACTTCTCCCAGAAAAGAATGCTTCGGCATATAATCAGGCGATTATGGACTTTGGAGCGATCCAATGCACTCCTGTATCTCCTAAATGTTTGATTTGTCCCTTCCTTGGTAGTTGTGAAGCACTCCGCCAAGGGAAAGTCGGGTTGTTGCCTGTGAAAATCAAAAGCCTGAAGGTGAAGACCATCAATCTTTCTTATGTGTATATAAGATATCAAAAAGAGACTGCCATTCGGCGTCGCCATGCAGGAGAGTTGTGGCAAGGACTATGGGACCTTCCCTTGATGGCAGACATGCCTGAGCAGATCCGTGGAAAAGCCACCTTATGGAGGAAAGGCATCAAGCATGTACTCACCCATAGAATTATCTTAGCAGACTTTTATCTGCTGACAGCTACGGAACGCCCTTCTTTACCTGATGACTTTATTTGGATTAGAGAAGATCAATTGGATGATTATGGGAAATCGCGCCTTATTGAGCGCTTGCTTGATTCTTTGGATTGACTTGAATAACTTTGTTTACAAGAGAGTCTCCTGAATCCCTGGCATAAAAGGAGATCTTGACGACGTTGCCAATCTCTGCACTTCCAGAGACCTTGATGTGTCTTGTTTTATGGTATGAGAATGTATCTCGATGGGATGGATATGAGATCAACTGAAGTTGATCTTGTGTGGATCTTTCTCCAACTATGAAGATATCTGCACTATCCTTGACAAGGGCAGCAGCCTTTGCCTTTTTCTTGGCGGCGAGGTGGGCACTTGCCGTATCACTCCAAATGTCATACTCACTCGCAGCGACTGTATCTCCTAACTCTTGGCGAGGTGCCATCTTGCAGGAAGTACTGACCCCCAGTGTGGCAATGATCATCATGGAAAATAACAGTATCTTCTTCATCTCAAATTAGAAAAGGCCAGGGCACATCAGCATGATCGATGCGCCCTGTCTATTTGATTTATTAATTTTCAGAAGAGTCTTCTTCTTCCGCCGCACGGAAAGCAGACAGATTCTCGGCAATAAAGCTCTTTACATAAGCACTCTTGCCATAGACCTCTTCTTCTGCATGGTGAACATACACTTGTGCACTCTTAGCGAAAAGCTCGGGAGCATGGGTCGCATCATCAAGGATAAGAAGACTCATGATGATGTCTGCCGTCATATCGTAGAGCCGGCGAGCTAGGAAGTCGTGCATCTCCTGATTATTAGCCTCCTTAACGTATTCTACAGACTGTTCATAGAGTTTCGTCATCTCTTCGACACGCACTTTCAATGGCTTGAGCTCATCAGCAACCTCTTCCTGGAGCATTTCCTTGATAATGCCAAGATAAGTACCGTTAGTGATATACCTTACTGCAGCCACGACTTGCAGCTGTGTAGTACCCTCGTAAATAGAGAAGATGCGGGCATCACGGTAGAGTCGCTGGCTCTTGTACTCCATGATAAAGCCTGAACCGCCATGGATGCTGATTGCGTCATAAGCGTTCTGATTGGCATATTCTGAGTTCATGCCTTTTGCCAAAGGAGTGAAGGCATCAGCTAATCTGCTGTATTTCTTCATCTCCTGACGTTCCTCTACAGTGAGCTTCCGATCGCGTTGGATATCTTCCAATGCCTTATAAATGTCAACATAGCGAGCTGTCTGATATAGCAGAGAGCGACCAGCATCTAGTTTCGCCTTCATCCGGCTGAGCATGTCATACACTGCAGGGAATGTGATGATCTTCTTTCCAAACTGTTGGCGCTCTTTTGCATAGGCAAGGCCCTCGTTATAGGCTTCCTGCTCCACTCCGACACTCTGTGCGGCAATCCCTAAACGTGCGCCATTCATCAAGGCCATCACATATTTGATCAGTCCGAGCCGTTGGCTTCCGCAGAGTTCAGCCTTGGCGTTCTTGAATACAAGCTCACAAGTAGGCGAACCGTGGATACCAAGCTTGTTCTCGATATGGCGTACGGTGACCCCACCGTCCTGCTTGTCATAAATAAACATAGAAAGACCACGACCATCGCGCGTGCCTTCTTCTGAACGAGCCAAGACCAGATGAATGTCAGAGTCTCCATTCGTGATAAAGCGCTTTACTCCATTCAGTCTCCAAGTACCGTCTGGGTCTTGGGTAGCCTTTAGCATGACACGCTGTAGGTCAGATCCGGCATCAGGTTCGGTAAGGTCCATAGACATGGTCTCTCCTGCGCATACACGTGGGATGTATTTCGCGCGTTGCTCTTCAGAGCCAAATTCATACAGCGTATCAATACAACTCTGCAGTGACCATACATTCTGGAATCCTGCATCAGCCGCAGAAATGATCTCTGATGCCATTGAGAAGATAATGTTCGGTATGTTCAAACCGCCATACTGGCGAGGCATTGAGATCCCATGAAGCCCTGCCTTGCGGGTAGCATCCAAGTTCTCGAAAGTTTTGCTGGCATAGATCATACGACCGTTTTCCAGATGCGGGCCCTCTAAGTCCACACTCTCGGAGTTGGGCTCAATAATGTTAGCTGCCACATCCCCGGTTATATCCAACAGGCACTTGTAGTTTTCGATGGCATCCTCATAATCAACAGGAGCATCTGCAAACTTGTCCTTATCCGCATAATTCCTTTCCTTCAAGTCAACGATCCTCTTCATCAGAGGATGATTCAAGTGGAATGCAATCTCAGGATGATCTGTATAATAATTTGCCATGATTTATTTCGAATTTTGTTTGTAATACTTAATAAGCTTCGGTACAACATCCTCAACGGTCCCTACGATCACATAGTCTGCAATCTTGTTGATGGGTGCGTCCGGATCATTGTTGATGGATATGATGATACCTGCGTCCTGCATACCTGCAATATGCTGGATCTGCCCGGAGATACCGCAGGCAATGTAAACCTTCGGATGGACGGTTACACCGGTCTGCCCAATTTGGCGATCGTGGTCGACCCACCCCGCATCCACTGCGGCACGGCTGGCGCCCACCTCTCCATGCAGCTCTTTTGCCAACTGAAAGAGCATGTCAAAGCCTTCCTTGCTGCCCATGCCATATCCACCGGCTACAACAATGGCAGATCCCTTGAGGTTGTTCTTGGCAGCTTCAACATGCCGGTCGATGACCTGAACGACATAATCGGTGTCAGGGACGTATTTTGCCACTTCGGGATAAACTACCTCACCTTTTGCTTTGCCCTCATAGAGTGCCTTCTGCATGACACCGCTACGTACGGTTGCCATCTGTGGGCGGTGATCTGGGTTAACAATGGTTGCTACGATATTCCCACCGAAAGCCGGACGAATTTGGTATAGTAATTGATCATAATGCTTGCCCGTCTTCTTGTCATCATAATCTCCAATCTCCAACTGTGTACAGTCAGCAGTCAGACCGGAAGTCAGCGAAGAGGATACACGCGGACCAAGGTCACGACCAATCACGGTGGCACCCATCAATGCAATCTGTGGCTTTTCTTCTTTGAAGAGATTCACTAAGATATCTGTGTGAGGTGCAGATGTATAGGGGAAGAGTCCCGTTGCATCGAATACGAACAATTTATCTACGCCATAAGGAAGAATCTGGTCTTCTACCTTGCCTTTAATGCCAGTGCCTGCCACAACAGCGTCTAACTCGACACCTAATTGATTGGCAAGCTTACGACCTTTTGTAAGCAACTCCTGAGACACTTCGGCAACAGTAGTGCCTTCAATCTCGCAATATACAAATACGTTATTCATGAAAACTTCATTTTATCGATTCCTTCTTCACATTGGCAGGTAAGGCATGCTTCCTTCCCAAGACCAATTGCTATTAGGAAATCAGTTGATAAGCTTAACCAATAATCTTTTCATCAATTAATTCCTTCACGAGTCCCTCAACATCTGCATCAGAACTGGTGAGTGTCTTGTTTTCCTTTGCTTGGAAGACAATATTCTGCACGGCTTTTACCTTGGTAGGTGATCCGCTCAACCCACATTGACTGGCATCTCCATCCACGTCAGCTACGCTCCATTGGTTTAATGTTAGGTAAGGACGCTCATTGTATAGCTCCTTTCGAGGATCATCTGCTTTACGCTCCATCGGGCAGGTAGCATATTTGTATTTCATGACGAGCTTGGCATTGCATGGTCGGCAAGGAGCTGCTGACCCATTTACCGTAATGACCACAGGCAGTGGGGCTACTACGGTTTCTACTCCACCATCGATATGGCGCCGGATAGTAGCTTTCCCGTCTTCTACTTTCAGAATCTCTTCGGCATAGGTAACCTGGTTCAGTCCCAGCTTTTGGGCAACTTGAGGACCTACCTGTGCAGTATCGCCATCAATGGCTTGGCGACCACCGATAACAATATCTACATCTCCAATTTTCTTGATAGCAGTTGCAAGGGCATAAGATGTTGCTAAGGTGTCAGCCCCGGCAAAAAGACGGTCTGTCAACAGCCATCCTGTATCTGCGCCACGATAGAGACCTTGGCGGATAATTTCTCCTGCACGTGGAGGACCCATCGTGAGAACACCTACGGTAGAACCTGGGTTCTGCTCTTTCAGGCGAAGAGCCTGCTCCAGGGCGTTCAAGTCTTCTGGATTGAAGATTGCAGGCAGGGCCGCACGGTTCACGGTTCCCTCAGCGGTCATCGCGTCCTTGCCTACATTTCTTGTGTCAGGTACTTGCTTGGCAAGTACAACAATTTTCAAACTCATAATAAAATAGTATTGTGAAATATTGGTGGCAAAATTACAAACTTTTTACTTTGTGGCAAAATAAATGGTTCTAAAAATGCACAAATGATATTGAAATGCGCACATATCCAGCTATTTGTGCAATTTCTGATGGAGATAGCAATAGTTCTTTGAAGCCATGCGTCATGGCTGTTGCATAGCCAACTTCTACATTGTTAATGTGCTTACCTACAAGATAGCATCTTGAAAGATTTTCTAAAAAATGTTTCTATTCCTTGTGCGTTATTCTCCATCAAACTTCCATACGAGTAGAGATCGTTAGACATTTATTAATAACAAACCATTTATCCATGAAAAAAGTTAGGCGTAAAAAACAGGAGAGTTTAGCAAGGTTATTACTCACCATTATCTGCTTGTCTGTGAACTTGACAATCTGGGCTCAAAGCGTGAAGTTCACAGGAGGAAGTACGACGCTGAAAGCTGCGTTTGCCACGATTGAGAAGCAGACTAAATTGTCGGTAGACTATAATACCGCAACCATCAACACTGATCTCATCGTTAATGTGCGAGGTGCCAGTGGCACAGTAAGGAATGCCCTCGATGTTATTTTGAAAGGTACTGGATATACTTATGAATTAACCCCTGGGCATATTCTTATCAAAAAGGACAATAAGCAAGTTGGGAAAAGCAAGCCGTTTTCCTCTCCTCATCATAATGATAAGGTTAGAGTGACAGGAGTCGTAAAAGATGAAAAGGGAGAACCTATTATTGGTGCTACTGTGAAAGAAAGGGGATCAAGTACGGGCACTGTAACGGATGTAAATGGTAATTTTACGATCATGGCTGACCCTAATGAGAAGTTAGAAGTTTCATACATAGGCTTTACTACCAAGATCATTAATCCTGAGGAGAATGATAATTTTAATATTGTATTAACAGAAAATACCCAGATGATCAGCGATGTGGTAGTTGTAGGCTATGGCGTTGAACGTAAAGTAGATGTTGTAGGCTCTATCTCCACGATTTCTTCAGATAAGTTGCAAAATCGCTCCACTCCTTCTGTTACGAATGCCATAATGGGGATGATGCCAGGTGTTACTGTTACTCAAACGTCTGGAAGTCCGGGTGCCGATGATGGAACGATACGAGTCAGAGGAGTCGGTTCGTTTGGAGCTACGCCAAGCGCGTTGATTTTGATTGACGGTATTCCCGGTACACTTAGTGACATTCATATGGAAGACATCGAGAATATTTCTGTGCTAAAGGATGCTTCTACAGCCGCCATTTATGGCTCACGAGCCGCCAATGGTGTTATATTGGTGACGACGAAGACCGGAACGGAAGGAAAGACACGTGTTCATTATAATGGTTATGTAGGCATAGCTTCGGCAACGGAATTACCCAATAAGGTAGATACTTGGGAGTACGCGACTTTGTATAATATTGCCAATGGTTCGGAAGTGTACTCGCAAGAAGAAATACAAAAGTTCAAGGATGGTAGTGATCCTGACAATTATGCGAATAACAGGTACATAGATGAAATCTTCAAATCAGCTTTCCAGTCAGGGCATGATTTGTCAATTAGTGGGGGGAGCAAAACTAACAAATATATGATTTCATTTGGATATCTATATCAAGATGGTATCATCAGGAAGAATAATTACCAACGTTATAACGCGCGAGTAAATCTTATAACACAACTTTGGCCTAAGATAACTCTCACGTCTAGGATACAGGGTGTATATGGATTAAGGAAACAACCAGAAGTCCCCTATGGGAAAGACACTGCTGGGCTAAATGCCATTATTTCAAACTCTGTTCGTTGGCCGGGTACAGTTCCTACGAAATTAAAAAACGGAAATTATGGCGGAGGTGAAGAAGGGTATGGTACTTCTGTCATGTGGATAGAATCCAAATCATTTAACAAATACGATAAACATAACTTTAGTATCAATGAGCAATTAGACTATAGCCCAATCAAGGAGGTAAAGATCTCTTTAATTGGTGCTTATAATTATACATCAGATGAAACACGAGATTTCCGTTCCTCATTTGTGACAGATGTAAAGACTTCTACTAACAATCAATTTATCAATAGTACTTCAAAAGCTATCTATAAGACATTTCAAGCAACGACAAATTTCAACAAGAAGTTAGACGAGCATGAGATATCTGCTCTGCTTGGATACTCTTGGGAACAGGAAGATGATAGGTATCTTACTGCTACGCGCAATAACCTTCCAAGTGACGACTATCCAGAAATAGATACTGGTGATGCTGATCAATCCAGCAATTCCGGCGGAGGATATGGATGGGCGTTACAGTCTGTCTTTGGAAGGGCTAAGTATAATTATAATGAACGTTATTTAGCGGAATTTACTTTCCGTTATGATGGATCTTCCCGCTTTCCTAAAGACAAGCGGTATGCGTTCTTTCCTTCTGTAGCCGTAGGATGGAGGCTTTCAGAAGAGAAATTCATGGCAAATACTCGAGCATGGATAGACAATCTTAAGATCAAAGCCTCTATAGGGAAGTTGGGAAATCAAAATATAGGTAATTATCCTTACCAATCGGTATATAATTTAGGTTATAATTATTCTTTTGGAGGAAAACTCTATCAAGGAGTGGCAATGACAACTGCTGTTGATCCGACTCTGCATTGGGAATCTACGCGGACACAAGACATTGGGATCGAAGGATCGTTTTGGCATCAGAAGTTGACTTTTGATGTGAGCTATTTCCATCGCAAGACCATGGATATCCTTTTTTCTCCGTCAGCCAGTGTTTCAAGCGTCTATGGATTTTCATTATCTCAAATGAATATGGGAGAACTTCAGAATAATGGCATCGAATTACAATTAGGGCATTATCATAAAATTGGAGAATTCGAATATCATATCTTGGGGAACTTTTCCTACATCAAGAATAAAGTGCTATCCTTGGGATTAGCTAATGTTACGCAAAATAATGGACTTGTAGGTAATGGAACTTACTTTGTTGGTTATCCCATGAATATTTATTATGGCTATAAGACGGATGGCGTTTTCATTAATGAGGAGGAAAAGAAAAGTTGGTATGACCAATCGTCTATTGCCCCTGATTCAAAAGTAGGTGATATTAGATATGTAGATGTCAATGGAGATGGGAAGGTGACATCAGATGATCGTGTTGTTTTGGGTTCCCGTATACCCAAATATACGTATGGCATCACTATGGGATGTAGTTATAAAGGTTTTGATTTCTCTGGACAAATACAAGGTGTTGCAGGAGTGAAGGGTATGTTAAGTGGTTATGCAGGTTGGGCTTTTACCGGCTATGGGTCCATACAAAAATGGCAGGCAGATGGATCTTTCAATCCGAATAATCCCGAAAGATACCCGAAGTATCCTAGACTGGAGGTTATACCCAATAGTGGAATAGGTGGATCCAATAATACCTTGCTGTCTGATTTCTGGGTAAGGAATGCTTCTTATTGCCGGATCAAATCCGTACAATTAGGTTATACCATCCCTAAGAATGCAGTAAAGGTATTGGGAGTAAACAGCATTAGGTGCTACGTCCAGTGCGAGAATCCTCTTACGTTCCATCATTTCCCTGAAGGTTGGGATCCAGAAATCGATACGAGTGGAAGCTATTATCCCATTCTCAAGACTTATACGTTTGGTTTGAATATTAATTTTTAATTCGAAGAAAATGAAAAGTGTTTATCAATACATATATATCATTCTGTTCATCTTGTGTGTCTTTACATCATGCGATTTGGATAGGTCGCCACTTACGTCGTATGCAACAGATGGCTTTATGAAAAGCGATCAAAATGCCATGCTTGCATTAACAGGGCTTTATCATGCTAATATCGTTTTCGGCAGTGAAGAATATTCGCCATCTGATTGGTGGAGTTATCAAGGACTCCTGATGCTCGATATATGTTCCGACAATGGTTGGGACAGACGAGGACTGAACAGTAATATTGGAATCATTGCATCAGGTAATCTTAGCGCAGCAAGGAGTGGCGCAACTTCTACTTTTTGGAGCTTATCTTATAAGAAAATCGCCCGTTGTAATGACTTCTTGGAAAAGCTCAAAGATGCCGTAGGTATTTCTGAGACTAATATGAAGAGGTATGAGGCGGAAGCCCGTTTCCTTCGTGCTACACAATACTTTTATTTATGTTCATTTTTTCATGATGTTCCTTTGGTCGAACATACGATGACTAAAGATGGGGCTAATTCTGTATCGAAAACGCCACGAGATGAAGTCGCAAAGTGGGCAATGAATGAATTCTCTGAAGCATCAGCAGCATTACCGAAATGGTCGGAAGTAGCATCTGAAGGTAATTATGGACGTGCCACAAAGCAAGCAGCATTGGCCTTCAAAGGCAGGTTGCAACTTCTCCTACGCCAATGGTCAGATGCCGCTATTACCTATAAGAGTATCATAGACTTGGGAGACAGCGAATTAAGCCCAGACTACAAGGCTCTTTTCCTGCCTTCTACGGCAAATGCACTTAGTGAGAACCTTTTTGTCATGCAGTATGATGACGACAAATGTGGCACTGGAATGCTGAAACAATTCAATCCAACAATGGATGGCGCGTTAGGTGGTTGGTGCTTGCATAATGTTACGGCTGATTTGTTTGAAGCTTATCAATTTTCTGATGGCTCTACATTTAGTTACAATGATCCGAAATATGATCCAAGTGATTTAGCAAAGAATCGTGATCCGAGGCTTGCTGAAACGCTTTATTGGAATGGATGTACTTTTGGGCAAGGCATTTATGACTGCGATCCTGATCATAACGCAGGTAATGGCAAAGACGGTTTACATCCATCTTACCAAAGCACGAAGACTGGATATATGATGAGAAAATACATTGATGAAAACTACATTTATAATGGAGGCGATAATAATAAGTATCCAGCAAAGTTACCTATTATTCGCTATGCAGAAGTCTTACTCAGTTATGTAGAGGCCAAGATGGAGGCAGGGACACTGACGGCTTCAGATTTACAGTACTTAAATATGGTACGGCACCGCTCAAACATGCCGGATATCACTACCACGAATACGGATGAACTGAGACCTTTGTTGAGGAACGAAAGACGTGTAGAACTAGCTTTAGAAGGTATTCGACTATGGGATTTACTCCGTTGGGATATAGCTAAGGACAAACTCACAGGTGATGTCTGGGGTGCTTCTTTCCCGAACTCAGATGCAACGACACGACGCAACCAATCGAATGGGAAAACAGATCCTAAGGGTGTAAACCGTTGGTATGTCGGAACAAGGAACTTCGCAGCTGGTCCTTCTACCTGGCCTATTCCGCAAAGCGAGCAAGACATTAATCCTAATTTAAAATAAAAGAATATGAATAAGAATCCAATAAGCCTATTTGCCCTTGCTGTGTTTACTTTTCACGGAACGGGGGCTTATGCCCAGCAACGTCCGAATGTCATCTTTATTTATGCAGATGACCTGGGATATGGCGACCTGGAATGTTATGGTGCCAAAAACGTTCAAACGCCAAATGTAAATCGACTCGCTGCCGAGGGGTGTCGTTTTACTAATGCCTTTGCTGTTGCAGCAACGAGCACGCCTTCACGATATTCTCTCCTTACCGGAGATTATTCATGGAGGCGCAAGGGTACCGACATTGCAAGAGGAGATGCCGGAATGATTATTCGACCAGAACAATACACGGTTGCTGATCTCTTCAAAAATGAAGGATATGCCACAGGTGCTTTCGGAAAATGGCATCTTGGCTTAGGTGACAAGACAGGGGAGCAAGACTGGAATGCTCCACTTCCTTGTGGATTGGGGGATTTAGGCTTCGATTATTCCTATATTATGGCTGCTACTGGCGATCGGGTTCCTTGCGTCTTTATTGAAAATGGACGAGTAGCTAATTGGGATCCTAATGCCCCTATAGAAGTGAGCTACACCCATCCTTTTCTTGGAGAGCCAACAGGGAAGTCTAATCCAGAGCTATGCTATAACCAAATGTGGGATTTTGGTCACAATATGTCTATTGTGAATGGAATTGGTCGCATTGGTTATATGAAAGGTGGTGGAAAGGCCCTATGGAAAGATGAAAACATTGCAGATTCCATTGTCTTCCATGCAGTAAGGTTCATCCAGGAACATCGGCGTGAACCCTTCTTCATGTACGTTGCTACCAATGATGTACATGTGCCACGTTTCCCCAATGCGCGTTTCCGCGGAAAGACCAATATGGGCGTGCGAGGAGATGCCATTGTTCAGTTCGATTGGACCGTAGGTGAGATCATGAAGACACTTAAGAAATTGAAGATTGAGGATAATACTCTTGTAATCTTGACAAGTGATAATGGTCCTATTGTCAATGATGGATATAAGGATCAAGCGAATGAACTCCTAAATGGTCATAGCCCGGCTGGTCCATTACGTGGCAACAAATATAGTGCCTTTGAGGGTGGGACGCGCGTTCCATTCATCGTGCGTTGGCCCAAAGAAGTAAAAGCTGGCAGTGAATCTGAGGCACTTTTATCTCAGATAGACTTCTTTTCCTCTATGGCAAAAATGCTCAGTGCTAGAGTGCCAAAGGGCTCGGCTCCAGACAGTTGGGATTCTTGGAGCACTTGGACAAATAAGGCCCAGATAGATCGCTCTTGGATAGTGGAGCAAGCTCTTGACCATACTCTCTCTTTAAGAAATAAAAACTGGAAATATATTGAACCCAGTGACACTAGAGTGAAACTGATGAAAGAAGAAAATGTAGAAACGGGCTATGACTCAGAGCCTCAACTTTATAAAGTTGATGAGGATATCCATGAAAACGACAATGTTGCGACCAAGTATCCAGACATACTTTTCCAATTGCAAGCGCAATTGAGGAAGATTGCTAAAGGTAGAGTGAATAATAGGTAAAAAGTTCTTATGAAACAGATATTTATTCAATCTTTACCTGGATATCTTAATTGTTCAGCGAATTGTGCTTCTCCGATGTACGCTTTTGGTTAGATGAATAAATCACACAACCTATAAAGTTCAAAAAGCATTGTTCTTTGTTCAAAGTTTATACAGAAAGTAGGAGGGGTGGCGTTTCGCTGTACAAATTGCTTGTCCCCGCAGCACAAATCAGGAAGACTGTTCTACGCAACGGTCAGCCTCCTAATTGAGCTGCGGGTAAACCGCGAGGCACTGGACCTCCTACGAAAGTGATCAGCTAGGTCTGTCTCTGCTCTTCTCTTTGTGGTATTATTCTTCCTCTATTTTGATAAATGATGATATAAGGAGGGATGATTGATGATATTTTCCATTGAGACGGTAAGGCGCTAACTTCATTTTCTGAATAAAAAATTGATAGGTTTTCTTTGCTCTTCCCTTGATTTACATTATCTTTGCATATAGAAGAAAGTTTACTATTGATGGATAACATCCATGAAAATATCATCTTAGCATTTATCCAGGGAGACAAAAGTGCTTTCGGGATTATATTCTTGGCTTATCACCCAAGGCTTCTTTCTTTCATCGAAGGTTTTGTAAAGGATCATGAGACGGCTCGCGATTTGGCACAGGATCTATTTTTCTGTCTTTGGCGGGATCGAAAGAAATGTGCACAGGTTAAAAACTTCAAATCTTATCTCTTTCAAATGGCACGTCATGCTATTTACAATTACTTTGATCATAGTCTTGTCAATGATAAATATGTGAATCAAGTTCTTCATGCACCCATCACCTATGACAGCACTGAAGAGCAGTTCTTCGCTACCGAACTGCAAGGAATGATAGAACTTTTGATATCTCGCATGCCCGAGCAAAGGCAGCGCATCTATAAAATGAGCCGAGAGAAGGGAATAAAAAATGAAGATATTGCAAATGAACTTCACATTAGCAAGCGCACCGTAGAAAATCATTTGAGCAAGGCTTTATCGGAGATCAGGCATATTGTGAAGTTGATAATTGTGATTTTTACATAACATACGTTAATAAGGGCGTGTGATTATCATTTTAAGCTTACATCATAATAAAATGACGAAATATACGACAAATATAAACAACCCTATTAGGCGATTCTTTAAGATGCATCCTACGAGGCTCACTCAAATGAAATTTCGCTGGTGGCTTCTCCACTCTGATAGGCAGTTGGAAGACAAAGATGCCATGTGGCAGCTATGGGATGAGTCTCCATCCGTTTGTACGCAAGAGACAATAGATGAGCTGGCTGTCTTGCAGGAGAGAATCAATCAGGAAAAGAATCCGGCATTGTTTCTAAGGCTTCGTCGATATGCTGCATCTGTGGCGATATTGCTTGTCGCTATGGGGACAACCTTTATGCTTGCTCGTGAATATTTAAGTTCCCTTCATCACAGTGATGAACTCATGCAGGTTACGGTTGCCAATGGCAGAATGCAAACTATGACCCTCAGTGACAGTACTCTTGTTGTGTTAAATGCAGGTACGACATTAGTGTATCCACTTCATTTTAATGCAGATACACGCTCTGTATTCCTTATAGGTGAAGCCTACTTCAAAGTGAGCAAGGTGCCACGTCAGCCTTTCATCGTGAAGACTCAATACATACAGGTAACAGCTTTAGGAACGGAGTTCGGGATTTCTGCTTATCCTGAACAGTCACTCATTAGTACTACTCTGAAAGAAGGATGTACTCGTGTGGTCGTAAACAATTCATCAGGGACATTAATTGGACGTCGTTATACCATGCGTCCTAATCAAAAGCTTACTTATGACAAAGCTACAGATAAGGTCCTTTTATGTAACTTGGATGCTAAGCAGGATTTATCGTGGCGACAAGGTAATCTTGTTTTTGAGGATGCTTCTTTCCTCCAAATTGTTGATGCCCTTCAACGCAAGTTCGGCGTACAGATAGAATGTCATGGGATAGAAAGACTGAAAGGTGGCTATTTTGTGAAGTTCCGCCCCGATGAGCAACTTGCGCAGATATTACATATCCTCAGCAATCTTGATGGAAAATTTACCTATTGCATTCAAGGAAAGAGAGTGGTCATTCATGTACCTTGACCGCAAGACGACATATCCAGAGATAAGGCACAATGCAAAACTTCCTGCTCGTTTTCTTCTGATTCTGCTTTTTTTCCATTACTTTTGCATTGTTTTATTAATGAAAAAAGACAAATGAAAAAATTACTTGCTGCTATTACAACAATTACCTTTTGCCTGACCATGACTCATGCTCAGGTGGAACAGCCTTTGGAAGATGTCAACCATGTCATGGATTTAACATACGATTCTTTAGCCAAGGCTCAGACCGCGCGTATTCCTTCTGGATCCTCACGGAAGGGAGATCATCCCGTGCTCTTCTTGGTAGGAAATTCAACGATGAGAAATGGGACGCTTGGGAATGGTAGTAATGGTCAATGGGGATGGGGATTCTATGCGCATACCTTTTTCGATGAGAATAAGATTACAGTAGAGAACCAAGCCTTGGGAGGGATGAGCTCCCGCACCTTCTATACTAAGCTCTGGCCGGATGTCAAGAAAGGGATCAGGCCGGGCGACTGGGTGATTATCTCTATTGGTCATAATGATAATGGTCCTTATGACTCAGGACGAGCAAGAGCCAGTATTCCTGGGGTGGGAATGGATTCCCTCAGGGTCACGATCCAGGAGACAGGAGTCAAGGAAACTGTATATACATATGGGGAGTATCTCAGAAAATACATACGGGAGACAAGGGCGATAGGAGCTCATCCCATATTAATGTCGCTGACACCTCGCGATGATTACGACGCACAAACAGGAAAGATCGTCCGTAAGCAGCATACACAGTGGTGTGCATACGTGGCAGCAACAGAAGGGGTTCCGTTTGTCGACTTGAATGAGATCTCGGGAGCTAAGCTTGACAGCTATAGCAAATGGAAGGAAAAGTATCATTTTTATCTTGATCATATTCACAGTAGCCGTTTTGGAGCCATGATGAATGCCAGAAGTGCGGCAGAAGGTATTTACTTTAGTGAGAACCCGGCATTGGCTCCTTTGAAAGCGATGATGGTCCACATGGTACCTGATACTTATCCCGTATGCCGGGAAAAGGGGAACCCGGTAGTTTGGATCACTGGTGACTCTACGGTCAAGAACGAAGACAAAGATCCGAAAGGAATGTGGGGTTGGGGCTCTCAAGCATATACCGTATTCGACTCGAAGAAGATTACTTGCTTTAACGCAGCCAAGGCCGGCAGGTCGGCAAGGACTTTCCTGAACGAGGGGCGATGGGATAGAGTGTACAACAGTATCCAGCCTGGGGACTTTGTCCTTCTTGAGTTCGGGCACAATGATATCGGTGGTATAGACAAGGATAAGGAGCGTGGAGAGATTGCCTCTGCGGCTGATACTTGCCATGTGTACCGCTCAGCTAAGACTGGCACCTACGAGCTGGTCTATTCATTTGGATGGTACCTAAAGAAATTCATTGACGACGTGAGAGAAAAAGGAGGCATTCCTATCTTGGTATCCCTTACCCCGCGCAATGAGTGGCAAGACGGAAAGATCGAGCGTAGGAATGAAACCTATGGGAAATGGTATCGTCAGGTAGTAAAGGAAACAGGATGCGAATTCGTAGACTTGCATAACCTTACCGCTGATTTCCTGGACAAGAGTTGCGGCAATAAGGAGAAAGCCTTGAAATACTTCAACCATGACCATACACATACCTCCCTTTTGGGGGCAAGGATAAACGCAAGAAATGTTGCCAAGGGGCTGAAGGAAATCAATAGTCCTCTGGCAAAATATTTAAAGAGATAGCGCAATGATAGACAGGGCAACAGTAGAGAGAATCAAGGAGACTGCCAACATCGTAGATGTGGTAGGAGAGTTCGTGACATTACGGAAAAGTGGTGCCAACTATAAAGGGTTGTGCCCCTTCCATAATGAAAAGACCCCTTCTTTCTATGTGTCGCCGGCCCGTGGGACTTGCCATTGCTTTGGATGTGGGAAAGGCGGCAATGCAATTACCTTTATCATGGAGCACGAGCAGATGACGTATCCAGAGGCACTCCGATGGCTGGCCAAGAAGTATCATATCGAGATCCAGGAAAGGGAGTTGACAAGTGAAGAAAAGCAACAGCAAAGTGAAAGGGAAAGCATGTTCATCGTTAATGAATGGGCAAATGAGTATTTCCAGAAGATTCTCCACCATGACGTAGATGGCATTGCCTTTGGGATGCAGTATTTCCGTAGCCGTGGCTTTCGCGATGATACTATCACTAAATTTCAGTTAGGTTATGACCTGCCTGACCGCCTGGCATTAGGGCGCGCAGCCATGGCAAAAGGTTTCCAAGAACAATATTTAATAGGTGATACGGGAACCACGCATGGCACGGGCATTTGCTATAAGAATGATCGTGGCGAGTTGATTGATCGTTATGCGGGCAGGGTGGTCTTCCCTTGGATCAGCTCAAGCGGACGCATTATAGGTTTTACAGCCCGAGTGTTGGATTCTAGAACAAAGGGTGTCAACCAGAAATATGTTAACTCGCCAGATTCAGAGATCTTTCATAAAACCAATGAACTATATGGTATCTTTCAAGCAAAGAAGGCGATTGCCAAGGAGGACCGGGTTTATATGGTGGAAGGTCAGGCGGATGTAATCTCCATGTTTCAGAGTGGCGTGGAAAACGTCGTGGCAAATTCCGGAACAGCCCTCACCCTTCCTCAGATCCATCTACTGCATCGTTTTACATCGAATATCACACTGATATACGACAATGATGCTGCTGGCATTCATGCAGCATTGCGCGGAATGGACATGCTTCTCGCCGAAGGTATGAATGTAAAGGTGCTTCTGTTGCCTGCTGGCGAGGACCCGGATAGCTTTGCTCGGAAAAATACCGCTGAAGATTTCAAAAAATACATTGAGATGCACCAAACCGATTTTATACAGTTTAAGACCGAGCTCTTGTTAAATGGTGTCACCGATCAGACCCAGCGTTCGGAGGCAATTGGCTCTATTGTCAGGAGTATTTCTTTTGTCCAAAACCAGATTCTGCGCGATATCTATCTCCATGACAGTGCCCAGCGTCTTGGAATGAATGAGGCAACGCTCATCAACACGATGAACCGCTATATAAGGGACGGGAAAGAGCAAAAGGCGACAGAAGCGCGGAGAGAGCAAGAACGATTCCAACCTGAAGCCTCCTCCCAGCCCATCCAACCGGCATCTCCTTTACAACAGGCAACGAAAGTGGAAACGATGCTGATACAGTTGGTCATCCGCCATGGAGAGAAGATCATCGTGGATGATGCGCAAGACGACGAAGGGAATGTCTATGCACTGACGGTTGCGCAATTCATCCACTACAATTTAACGAGCGATCATTTAGGGTTTCATAATGAGTTGTACAACCAGATCATGCAAGAAGCTGTTGATCATAGTGGGGAAGAAGGCTTTGTGGCTGAGCAGTATTTTATCCATCATCCAGACATAGAAATCAGCAAACTTGCCTCGGACATGAGCTTCGACCGCTATCAACTGATTCATGCACAACAGATGCTCAAAGAAAAGGAAACTGAGCCTACAGAAGACGAACAGCAGCAGAAAGAGAAAAAAGACCGAGATCAGTTGAGGGAGCAAGCACGCCACTTACTGCTTGATTTCAAGATGGATTATGTTACCCAACACCTGAAGGACCTGCAAAGAGATATTTCCCTGTCCATTAGCGACCCAGAAAAGATGATGAAGCTGATGGCAGAGTACAAAGACATGCAGCAGATCCGTAATTCCTTAGCCAAGGAATTAGGGAATGATATTCTGATATAATGCCTTTAAACGGAGTCGACTACAAATTTTAACATGAAACATTTCACATTTTACAATATATTACGTATTTTTGTAATTGAATAAAATGGGAGATCCGATTTCTTTCACACTAAGAATTACCCTTTGGGCTATTGTCATTGTCTTAGTCCTCATGGCAGAACGTGCCTGGAGAAAACATCACAAGGCAGGGCGGGGTTCGTATGCGCATAGCCAGAAAGAGAACCAAATTTTGGTCAGCAATGCCTTGAAAGCCTTAAATTGTCAATGTAAATGGGAAAAAGAGCAGGGAGGCAAGATAGCCAAGTTCGATTTCCAAACGGGTCATTTCCGCTTGCGTATAGAGGATGGGTCCCCTTATGTTCGGCTATCTTACCTTTTCGTTTTTGATGCACCCTTAGTAGATATAGAACTGGTGAGGAATGTATGTAACCAATGCAATATCAATTCGGAGAATATACGCGTTGTTTATAGCATCAACGAAGAGAACAACGTGGTGGATGTCCATATCTTAAGCGGATTGTTGCTTGCTGACAGTACGGCAAAAGACGTCTTGTCTCATGCTATGTTGGACATGTTCAGATGGCAGAATGCTTTTTTCAGGAGGTTTCATGATTTGCAGGATTCAAACGCCAATGCAGAGGGTCGCGATTTAGAGAAAGACCATGCCATGTATCAAAGAGAACTCTTCTTGGTCAGGGAGCAGGAAATCATGCATCAGTCCGTAGGACCAGAATGGAGGCAAGATGTAAGCAAAGTAATGTCTCTAAAACAAGTGTTGTCGACAACTCTCGGTCTAAATGACATCATCCCGATCCGGATGGCTGTCGTCAAGGAAGACGTGCAAGAGATAACCGACACGGCATCCACACTCAATTACGACCTGTCTTCGCTGTTGATTGAGAAGGGGCAGTTCGTCAGGGAGAATGCAGGGATCCGATTGCTCTTCTTTAATGCCCGCCAACCCGAGAAGGAAAGGCAGTTGAACATCAGCCTGTGTAGTGAGAAAGGTACCGAAGATGCTCTCTATTATCGCATCACCATGACAGTCATTCCTTTGTCTATCCAAAGAATCATTCCTGCAGGGAGCAATGAAAACCGACAGGAGATGTGCAGTATACTTGTCGCTTACGATTTAAAGTCTAACAAAAAACAGCTCGATGAATTCCATTACATGTGGAAGGAAGCCATGGCCATTCGAAGAGGCAAGGAAAATGAGAAAATGAGCGATGAGCAAAGGCTGATCTGCGATTGCCTTGATCCTCAGGAAGGATACCATCTCTATCGGGGAAGAGCATTATATCAACAGAAGCGGTTCTACGAGGCATTATTTCACTTGGAGAATGCCTTTTCGGCGATGGAAAAGAGGTTTGACACGATGAAGGGATCCCAAGAAAGCAAGTTCTATGAAACCTGCTATCTGATCGGGTCATGCTATTGTGAGCTTGGTCAATACAAGCGTGCCTATTATTATTTGCAAATGACTTTGTCCTTAAACCGGATTACCTTTACAGAAGAATTCATCAACTGCTTAGTAAACAGTGGGGATCATCGTGCGATCAAGACAATAGACAACTATTTCAACGAGGTAGAACTATCATTGGATTTAGAGGAAAAATCAGAACCAGGGGAGCATATTGTCCACTTCTTAGACTTTCTGAAACGCCGAAAGGCGTATGCCTTGGTCAGCCGTCACCGGTTCGACGAGGCAGAGGAGTTGCTCAAGGCAATGTTGGACGATCCCGGCAACAGTGATTTTGCCATTAATGAATTAGCATATATACAAAAGATAAAAGATAACGGGTAAATGTATTATTTACAGAAGAGCTTTGAAATATCTGCCAGTCATCATTTGACCCTTAGCTACAAAAGCAAGTGCACACGGGTGCATGGGCATAATTGGCATGTGACGGTCTTTTGCAAGGCAAAAGAACTGAACGCAGATGGGATGGTGGAAGACTTTAGCCTGATCAAAGAAAAGATACATGGGCGGCTCGACCATGCAGACATCAATGGGATCCTCCCTTTTAACCCAACAGCGGAAAACATTGCACGTTGGATCACGGAGCAGATTCCTACTTGCTACAAAGCTGTCGTCCAGGAAAGTGATGATAATATTGCAATATACGTAGTGGATGAGGACGATGAAACGCATTCATGAGATATTTTACTCCTTGCAAGGGGAAGGAAAGCATACTGGTCGTGCTGCCGTTTTTATTCGCTTCAGCGGATGCAACCTGAATTGTCCCTTTTGCGATACCGACTTCATCTCCTATCGGGAGATGACCGACGAGGAGATTGTTAGGGAGATTGATAGGTATCCTTCACGCTTTGTCGTCTTGACGGGTGGTGAACCTTCTTTGCAAGTTGATCATGCCCTGGTTGACCTATTGCACCAACAGGGATATGAAGTGGCGATGGAAAGTAATGGTACTCATCTTCCACCCAAGGGTATCGACTGGCTGACCATTTCGCCGAAAGTTACTCCCGTGGTCAAAGAATGCCAAGAGCTGAAATGTATTTTTGATGGACATGGGGACGTCTGCGACTATGGCATCCAAGCAGATGAGTATTACCTACAACCTTGCGATGTGGGAGACGTGGAAAAGAACAAGGCGATCGTGAGCCAATGTGTGGAATACATTAAGCAGCATCCACGATGGCGGCTATCCTTGCAGACCCATAAATTAGTAGGATTTCAATGATTTACGTTCGGTGGATCATATTCTCGGTATATGTGCTCGCCGTTGTGGCGACGATGCTGAAGGTACTGATGGACAACCGGCAGCCAGCCAAGACCATGGCATGGATCTTGGTTTTGTATTTCCTGCCCCTCCTAGGCATTATCCTGTATTTCTTCTTTGGGCAGAATACGCGCAAGGAAAGGTTGATTAGCCAACGGAGCCTGGACCAATTGACCAAGCGCTCGATGTTAGAATTCGCCGAGCAGGAAGACCTGCATATTCCAGAGAGCCATCGCTCTTTGATGAAGTTGTTTGCAAACCAGAACATGTCCTTGCCTTTCAAGGATAATGAGGTTACCACCTTCTTGAATGGCTATGAGTTCTTTCCCGCCTTTTTATCAGAGATAGGGAAAGCACAAGACCATATCCATATCGACGTGTTCATCTTCGAGGATGACGCCTTGGGGCGTTTGGTTGCCGATGCATTGATGGACAAGGCAAAGGAAGGAGTCGAGGTCCGGTTGATTTACGATGACGTGGCATGCTGGCATGTTCGTCATTCCTTCTTCGAGAAGATGCGGAATGCCGGGATTGATGTCCATGCCTTCATGCCCGTGAAGTTCCCGATGTTCACCAGTAAGGTAAACTATAGGAATCATCGTAAATTATGCGTGATCGATGGGAATGTAGGGTTTGTTGGAGGAATGAACATAGCCCTGCGGTATGTGAAAGGGACGGGCTCCCAACCATGGCGTGATACCCACCTGATGATTCGCGGAGGGGCTGTCTACGCCATCCAGAGGGCATTTTTAGTCGATTGGTATTTCGTCGACCGAACCTTGATCACCAATCGGAAGTATTATCCGCCGATCGATCCGTCAATCCGGAACAATTGTGTTGCCCAAGTAGTAACCAGTAGCCCGATCTCAGAATGGCCTGAAATCATGCAGGGATATGTACGTATCCTGCTTGAGGCGAAAAGGTATGTGTACATGGAATCGCCTTATTTCCTGCCCACAGAGCCTATTCTTTTTGCAATGAGGACCGCCGCTCTGACAGGTGTCGACGTACGCTTGATGATACCCTACAAGACTGACACGCGACTCGTGGAATGGGCTTCTCGTTCTTATGTGATAGAAACCCTAGAAGCGGGGGTAAAGGTGTTCTTCTACAAGGCAGGGTTCAACCACAGCAAGCTTCTCGTCTGCGATGATAGCCTTTGTACATGCGGGTCCACAAATGTAGATTTCCGTAGTTTCGAGAACGACTTCGAGTCGAACATCTTTTTTTATGACGAAGGCATGGCACTGCGCATGAAGAAGATCTATTTAGACGATGAAAAGCAAAGCATTCCATCTTCAGACGTGGCTGAGCTGACACATCAACCCTTCCTGAGGCGGTTATGGGAGTCACTCATCCGGCTGCTATCGCCCTTGATGTAGGCTCATTTATTTGCTAATTTACAACTTGTTTTGATAAAATAGTGTACTTTTGTATCATATTAAATATTATATACAGGCATGAGGATAATAGAACTTTCATGGGGCAGGTTGCTGAGCGTATCCTTGCTCATGATGTTTGCAATGTGTGGCCTTGCCAAGGATGGGAGCGATTCTCTAACGTCAGAAACCACCCGGTGGGCAATCGTGAATGTGTCTTGCTGCAATCTGCGAACAAGTGGGGATTACGACGCGGGGATGGAGACCCAGGCTTTATTGGGGATGCCCATCCGAGTTGAACAAGAAGGCACATGGCTGAAGGTGAGGACACCCGATGAAGACCCTGCGTGGGTATTGCATTCCTCTGTGGTCATGGCATCAATAGCGCAATTGGAAAGGTGGAATCACTCGCCGCAAGTGGTCGTGACCGCCATCTATGGCTTTGTCTACGAGAAGCCTAATCGCTTTTCTTTGCCCGTGAGTGATGTGGTGGCAAGCAACCGGTTGAAGTTGTTGGCTAAAAAAGGAAAGTTCTATCACGTGGAATATCCTGACGGTAGGCGGGGCTACCTCCCGGTCTCGGATGCGCAACCTTTGAAAGCATGGAGGAAAAGCCTAAGGAAAGACGCACGCAGCATCATCGCCACAGCGAAGAAGCTGACGGGGATTCCCTATATGTGGGGAGGGACCAGCACGAAAGGTGTTGACTGCAGTGGCTTCATCCGCACCGTTCTTCTTCAGCATGATATCATTATCCCTCGCAACGCCTCTCAACAAGCCAAGAAAGGGCTGCATCTTGACATTGCTCCCGATTTTGGGAATCTCATTCCCGGTGACTTGGTTTTCTTTGGTAGGAAGGCTACCGATGAGAAGCCTGCCCATGTCTCTCATGTAGGGATGTATATCGGAAATGGGAAATTCATCCATTCCTTGGGATTCGTTCATGTCAGCAGCTTCCTTCCTGAGGACCCTGAGTATGATGAATACAATCTCAACCGTCTGCTCTGGGCACAAAGGATCTTGCCTTTCATCAACAAAGAAGAAGGGTTGACAACAACGGATAGAAATGAATATTATAGATAATTTAGGATGACAACACGAAGAGAATTCCTCAAGAAGGCAGCCTTCGCCACACTGGGTTCCGCCTTTGCCTTGACCCCTATAGAGGCCTTGGGGCTGAAAGGGCTGCAAAAGAAAAATGTGAACATAAACCATCATGGATTGTCTCACCGGCTGGAGATGAGGTTCTTCCCGTATGAGCTGAAACTGAGGCATGTCTTTACTGTGGCTACTTACTCGCGTACGACTACCCCAGATGTACAGGTGGAGATCACCTATGATGGAGTGACTGGTTATGGAGAGGCTTCCATGCCGCAGTACTTAGGGCAGACCGTGCAGAGCGTGACTTCCTTCTTGCGGAAGGTCGACCTAAGCCCTTTCCACGATCCTTTTCAATTAGAGGATATCCTTGCGTACGTGGACAGTCTTTCGCCTGGTGACACGGCTGCCAAGGCGGCTGTGGACATCGCCCTTCACGACTTAGTAGGGAAACTGTTGGGTGCCCCGTGGTATAAGATCTGGGGCTTGGACAAAGCCAAGGCTCCTTCTACGACCTTTACCATCGGCATTGATACGGCAGACGTGGTCAGACAGAAAACGAGAGAGTGCGCTAGCAAGTTTAACATCTTGAAGGTCAAGCTCGGACGTGATAACGACAAGGAGATGATAGAGACCATCCGAAGCGTGACCCACCTTCCGATCGCCGTGGATGTCAACCAAGGATGGAAAGACCGCCAGATGGCCTTGGACATGATTTACTGGCTCAAAGAAAAAGGCATCGTCATGGTAGAGCAACCTATGCCTAAGGAGCAGAAAGATGATATTGCCTGGATTACGGAAAGAAGCCCTCTGCCGATCTTCGCGGATGAGGCCATTCAACGGCTGAAGGATATCAAAAACGTAGAGGGTGCTTATTCTGGTATCAACATCAAGCTCATGAAGTGCACAGGCTTGCGCGAGGCTTGGAAGATGCTCAACTATGCCCGCGCCATCGGCATGAAGGTCATGGTGGGCTGTATGACCGAGACTTCTTGCGCGGTCAGTGCTGCTGCCCAACTGTCGCCGGCTGTTGACTTTGCCGACTTAGACGGCAATCTCCTGATTTCCAATGACAGGTTCAAGGGGATGGAGGTTGTCAAGGGTAAGATCACGCTTCCTGACCGCCCAGGTATTGGGGTCGTCAAGCTATAGTTGAGGAGGTACCGCGCGTGGGTCGCCATACTATAGGTTGAGGATGAGCCCAAGATTGAGAATGCCTTGCTTGCCATAGCCTATCTCTACAAATCCGCGCATCCGCTCGCCTCCAGTCTCCACGCCTACGCAGGAGACTTGGTAAGCCAACTTCCACCGATCCTCGTGCTTCTCCGGATAGAGATGATGGTCGCTGGTCACGTCCAGCCGGTAGTATTGGATGCCCAGCCCTGCCTTAGAGTAGAGCCTGAAGGTGCGACGGTCATACCATGTGTACATGACTGAGGGGATGGCATAATAGGAACGACTCTTGATGTCTACGTCGGAAGAGGGGACCAGAGTATAGATGATTCCTCCAAAGACATAGTCGAAGGGCGAATACTCCAAGCTCGCCTTGTATTTCTCATCCCATGGCTGGCGTGCCCAAGTGTCAGCCCCTGCAGCACCAAAAGTACCGCCTATGGCCCAATGCTTGTGGAAGTGGTAGAGATATTCGGCATGGGCAGAAAATTCCGAGCATGTCAAGTCGCCTCCCCAAGGATTTCTTTCCAAGCCATAGGCTTCAACGTATTGATCTAAGATGGATTTCGCATGGCGATCATATCCTATCCCAATTCCGAACCGAATCTCATGCTGGGGTAACTGGCACATTGCCACTAAGGAATAAAATGCAAATGCCGTGATTGCAAAAAGTCTGGTCGTCTTCTCTTTCATCTTGATTCTGTTTTAAATTCCTGACAATAAATGGCAGGAATTCAAAAAGCTTGCATGTGCCAGCAGACTTTTTTACTCTTTATCCCTATCAATGCCTTCGACTCCATGTACCATCTCCATTGGTTAAAGTACAGGTTCCCACAGAGTCAATAATGAGCCTGACTAGAACCAGCCAATAAGTATTCTTTCTCAGAAGTGGCAGCTAATTGGACATTCCTTTGCCTGGGATTGTCCCTTCTGGGGAAAGGCATCCAGCAGCGGATGGTCTCTCCTGCGGGCACTTCGTCTGCGCGTACAACTATTGTGTACCCGTCTCTTGAAGGTCTTAGGCTCAGCCAGGCACAAGCTGTCTTGGGGAGCTTCGGCTATGATGCGGGGTAGGTTTTCCTTGTCCGCATTCTCACTGCCCGACAGGCTGCTTTTCCCCGTCGATCACTCGCACTTCTAAGTCTCCAGCCCTTTCCCAGGTTTCTATCTGCGAGTCAGAAACGTTGAGGATATACTTTCGAATGTAATCCACTACCACAGGAGGATTGGCAATAAAATGAAGGAATCATTGTGATGTAATTTTGTGCTTTGTGCAAATAAACTATCAAAATGTATGGTTGTTTGTCAAATTTATAATATCTTTGCCATTGTTATATGTTCATTAGCGTGAGAGATGAGAGTACATTGGCACAAAAGTTACATGAGGGAGATCTAAAATCTTTTCAATGGATTTATGAAAACTATTATGAAATTTTGTGCCGTTTCGCTTTTCGTTTCACTCAGGATCATGGTTCTGCGGAAGAAATTGTTGATGATGTCATGTTCAGTCTTTGGGATCATCATGAGGATGTTGTGATCACGCAATTTAGGCCTTATCTTTTTCGTGCCGTTAGGAATCTCTGTATAAATCATTTGAAATCTGTTGCCGTAAGATTCTATTCTGCTAAGAATATTTCAGTAGACGAAGATGAAAAATTCCTTAATAGCCTTTTCCAGAATGATGAGCATCCCCTTGGTATTCTTTTGGAAAAAGAATTAGAGATACATTTCCAACAGGCTATCCATGAGCTTCCAGCAGAATGTAGACGCGTATTCTTAATGAGTAGATCGGAATGTTTAACTTATGAGGAAATAGCGCAGGAACTTGGTATTTCTGTCAATACGGTTAAATACCACATGAAAAATGCTTTGAGGATATTGTCTAAGGAAATGGGACGTTACCTTATTCTATTATTAGCATTGATATAACTTTTTTCTCGTTTTGATAGAAAAAATAAACTGATTGACTACCCATCCTTTTTCTAAACTTGACTATAAGTATGATGACAGGCAATTTTGACATAGACAAACTTGTCGGCTTTTATCTTGATGGTAGTATCAAGGAAGACGACTTTGAAACGTTGAAGCAATGGACTTCAGCTTCAGAGGAGAACAAATCATATGTAAGGAACATTATAGAAATGTATTTCTCGCTCATGGTGCAGTCGGATAAAACCTATTATAATAAACTGGCTGCATTCAGACGTCTTGAGGATCATATTCAAGAGACTAAAGCCCAATCTCCTTTCAAATGGAAAATATTCGTGTCAACAATAGCTGCTACTATCCTTTTCTTGCTTATACCTTTTACTTTGTATGACCAACATCGTCAACATCAAATGAATGATGTTACCACATTAAAGGTCCCTGATGGATCTCAGTTGAGTTGTGTGCTCCCTGATGGGACAAAAATAACATTAAATTCGGGATCCGAGTTGAGCTATAGCCGTGGTTTCGGTATTGTAAACCGAGATATTAGAATGAAAGGAGAAGGCTATTTTGACGTCGTGCATAAGGAGGATATCCCATTTACGATAAATTCTAACTACATGAAGATGACAGACCTTGGTACGAAATTTTATTTTCGTGATTATAGCAATGAGACTTGTATCCGTGTTCGACTTGTTGATGGTAAGGTTTCTGTGCACAATAATATGATTAAAACAGATGATGTTTTTTTAAATCCAGGTGAGATCTTGATTTTGGATAAGGCAACTGGTAAAATAACAACTACAATAGCGAACAAAGTTGCTCAGCAACAAGATGACTTAAACTTGATAGAGTTTGATAATTTGCCCCTTGCGCAGATTGCGGAAATCCTTTCTCGCATGTATGGCGTGAAGTTAAGTATCGTTCCTACATCTCAAAACAAGAGATTCTATGGGAGTTTTAATAGGAAAACGGATACTTTTCAAGATGTGTTGGACAATCTCGTTTCTACCAAACGTTTACATTATAAACGATTAAAAGGTCAATATCTACTCTATTAATGACGTGATCATATCACCATATAATAAGTTTGTATCATTCATTAAAAATTTGAAGTCATGGAAAGGAAAAAATTAACGCCAGTTTAGTTTGGCACACTATGGGTACGCAATGGGCACGAATATAATCTTGACTTGTCATTGCGTAGGATTTATTCACAAAAAAGATAATCTAAAAAAAATGAAAAGCTATGAGTAGATTTAACAAGAAAGTAGCAATAGTGATGTCTTTGTGTCTTATGTGCAGTCTTGCTTCATTCGCCCAGCATATTACGCTCAATGCAAGCAACATCACCGTTAAACAAGCTATGAATAGATTACAAAGGGCTTCGGGATATTCATTCGTTTTTTATAGTTCCGATGTGAACACCTCTAAAAAGGTGAGTATCAATGCAGAAAATGAACCTTTGGCGCAAGTAATAGACCAGATCTTAACCGGTCAGGACTTAACCTATCAGATTAAGGGAAAATCTATCGTTATCAGTAAAAAGGAGACTTCCCCCCAGTCTTCAACAGCGATAAATCGAAAGGAGAATAAAAGCTCAAAAGCGGTACAGGGTTGCGTTATCGATTCAAACGGCGATCCTATCATAGGGGCTTCTATAGTCATTAAAGGAAGAAGGGCACAGGGTACAATAACGGATGCAGAGGGCCATTTCATGCTAACAAATGTTCCGAATAATGGTTCTCTTGAAATCTCTTATGTAGGCTTCTCTACTGTTGAGATTCCGGTTCATGGAAAGACCTCATTTGAAATAACCATGAAAGAAGATGCCAAGGAATTGGATGAAGTGGTAGCAATAGGTTATGGTACACAAAGGAAAATAACATTGACTGGCTCTACCGCCAGTACAACAGGCAAGGCTTTGGAAGCAAATTCTTCTGTTAACCTTTCACAAGGTCTTGCTGGTCGTCTCTCAGGTGTTATCATCAATAACCGCTCTGGCGAGCCAGGTAAAGATGATGCAATAATGTACATTCGCGGTCGTAGTACTTTAGGGAATAATAATCCATTGATTATCATTGATGGTATTGCCGGTCGTGATGCGGAGTTCAGTCGTTTATCTCCTGATGAAATAGAAAGCGTTACTGTCTTGAAAGATGCATCCGCAGCAATTTATGGCTCACGTTCAGCAAATGGAGTTATCCTTGTGACTACGAAGAGGGGTACGAATAGTGGCAAGCCGACTATTGACTTTACCTATGATTTGGGACTCCAGCAACCAACTCGTTTGCCTGATATGGCAGATGCCATTCAATACGCTAAAGCAGTAAATGCTTCTAATGCTATTGATGGGGAAGGTCCACGTTATACAGACGAGGACATCCAAAAATTTGCAGACGGGAGTGACCCTATTCTTTTTCCTAATACGGATTGGTATGACGAAGTGATTAAAAATTTGTCAATTCAGCATAAGTATGGAGTGACTGCGCGTGGTGGTACGAGCCGATTTAACTATTTTGCTTCTTTAAATGGGCAGTACCAGGATGGTATCTATCGCAAGAGTGCCACCAATTATAAGCAGTATAATATGCGCACTAACCTTGATTTTATGATCACAGACTGGTTGAAAATCGGCTTCGATATGTCCGCTCGAGAGCAGCATAAGAACTATTCTGCTTTCCCCAGTGATGATTCTGGAATTTTTTACGTTACTCAGCGTGCACTTCCTACAGGTGCCCCCTATTATCCTGATGGGCGACTCAGAGGTGGACTGAATCCTGCCATAATGGTACAGTCAACCACTGGTTATGACAAGACCACCATTCATTCTCTGAATACAACGTTAACAGGAAGCATTGATCTTAACAAATGGGTTAAAGGTCTTACTCTGACAGGTCATCTTGCTTATGATAAAAATAATAGTTTTGGCAAGAACTGGAAAACTCCTTGGAATTATTGGACTTATGATGAGGTGTCAAAGACTTTCACAGAGCAAACTTCAACTTATTGGCCATCCGCCCAGTTGGATGAATCCTATGTAGGTTGGCATCGTTTAACTTTAAATGGTCAGATCAACTATGATCGCCTATTATTTAATTCTCATCATGTCAACTTAATGTTTGGCGCAGAACAGAGTGAATACCATCTTGACAGATTCAGTGCTGGCAGATCGCACTTTGGGAGTGATGCTTTAGATCAGTTGTTCGCAGGTGATGCTGACCATACATACTGGAGCAATACAGGAAGTGCAAATGAAACTGCTCGCCGTTCATTCTTCGGTCGTGTAAACTATGATTACCTGAGCAAATATCTCATCTCATTCATCTGCCGTTGGGATGGGTCCGAGAATTTCCCAAAAGGAAAGCGATGGGGATTCTTCCCTGGGGTATCTGCAGGCTGGCGTATTAGTGAGGAAAAATTTGTAAAAGACAAATGGGGAAGTTGGTTGTCTAACCTAAAGTTACGAGCTTCTTATGGTGAACAGGGTAATGATAATATTGATCCGTTCCAATATATGACTACGTACAGCTATTCCACCTCTTCTTGGTATAGAACAAATTATATTACGATGCTAAATGGTGCTGATGCCAATATTATCGTCCCAGGTGTGGTTGGTAATCCTGATGTTACGTGGGAAGTTGCTAAGACTTGGAATATAGGCCTTGATGGCGATATTCTCAATGGATTGTTCAATTGGGAAATAGAATTCTTCCATACATCTCGGTCAAATATTCTTGTCACCCGTAATGCTTCTGTTCCTTCTTATACAGGTCTGACCTCCTTGCCTGACGAGAATATCGGTAAAGTTACCAATCATGGATTTGAATTGCAACTGGGTCATCAGAAGCGTATCAATAAGGATTTTCTTTATAGTATAAAAGCTAATTTCCTCTATGCAAAGAATAAAATTGTTTACATGGATGAAACTCCATGGGGTGAAGGTCATGAGTATTTAAATGCTACGGGACATCCGATGGGATCCCATCTCTATTATCATGTCATTGGAATTAATAAAACGCAGGATGACCTGACAAAATATCCCCAGATCTCTGGTGCCACATTGGGAGAATTCATTTATGAAGATATCGATGGAGATGGAAAGATCACCTCTTACGACCGAAAACGTGATGACTTAACAGCAGTTCCTCAGATCGTCTTTGGTACCACGTTCAACGCTCAATGGAAAAACTTTGATATTACAATGCTGTTGCAAGGGCAGGCACGTGCACATTTCTATGATGCTCCTTTGATCGACTGGCGCTTTAGCAACATCTATGCAAAGGCTGCAAAGAAAGCTTGGACTCTGGATCGTCCTGATTCTAATTATCCACGTATTGGACAGAGACATGGCAGTGCAGACTATTGGGCTAAGAACGCATCTTTTATCCGTCTGAAAAATGTAGAAATAGGCTATACATTGCCGAAGACATGGCTGGCACCTATAGGCGTAACAGCATGCCGCATTTATGTTGCAGGTTATAATCTGCTCACCTTCAGTGGACTTAAGGATGTCGATCCAGAGAATAGTGATGAAGAAACCCAAACTTATCCTCAGACTCGTGTCTATAATTTTGGTATTAAAATAACTTTCTAAAGAATTTGCCTTATGAAAAGATATATTTTGCTATGTAGTGTCGCTGTTGCTTTCTTGTTCAGTGCATGTTCTGATGAGTTCCTGGACAAGAAGCCATTAACAACATTATCAGAAGATGATGTGTTTTCAAATGCAGCTTTATTAGAAGATTATGTGAACAGTTTCTATACTGTTGTCCCTGATCCATTTACAGAGGGCAATATTGCTGCAATCACAGATGAGGCTTTCTTCCGTTATGGTGGTTCTTCGACCAATTTCGTCGAAAGAGGGCAGATGACGCCAGATAAAGTTATGTATGATTATGAAGGTGGGTATTCTCATAACAGTAGGACTACGTTCTTAAATATTTGGAACCGCGCTTATACCGGAATCAGGAACATGAACCATGTATTGTCTCGTATAGATGATTGCACTTTCCTTTCGGACGAAAAGAAAAGGCAATTAAAGGGGGAAACCTATTTCTTCCGTGCGTGGGCGTATGGGAATCTTGTTGAACGCTTTGGAGGTGTTCCCTTAATCACTAAACTTTATCAAGTACAGGATACCTTTGGCGTCAAGCGTAGTACAATTGATGAATGTACAGAGTTTATCCTAAATGATCTTCATGCAGCAGAGAGTCTATTAGTTGACAAATCTATAGAACTTGGACGTGTTAGTAAGGATGTTTGCTTAGCTTATGAGTCACGTTACACCCTGATGGTTGCCAGAAAGTTCTTTAATGACCCAGATAACCCTTCCGATAATTTTGTGCATGGGAAGTATGACAAGGCAAAATGGACCCGTGCCTTGAATGCTGCCAAGGCAATTGTAGAACGTGCCGATAAGGATGGCGCATATTCGTTAAGCACTTATGACGATTATTGGAAGAATGTAAATTGTCCGGAAGTAATTTGGGGAAAATTCTTCTCCACAACTGCAGGCGATAAAGCTCAATTATACTATTCTCCAACATATTTTAATGGTTGGACATCTTGTGAGCCATGCGAAGCTTTAATGTTGGACTATGAAATGGCAGCAACTGGCTTGAAGCCTTTTGAAGAAGGCTCAGGATATGACCCACATAAGCCGTGGATGGGTCGTGATCCCCGTTTCTATAAGACGATCTTGTATTCCGATTGCATATTCCGCGATTCTGTTTTCGATAATCATTATTACATTGATCAAAATGGAAAGCGTATTGCAAGAGGTTTGTTTTGGAGAAATGAGAGCGATGATACTGGATATGGTCTCCGGAAATGGCATATAGAAACTGCAGATATCTCAGAGACAGAAAATACAACGATTATGTTTCCATGGATTCGCCTTGCTGAAATGTACTTAAATTATGCAGAGGCAGCTTATGAATGTGGTGATGAAGCTACGTGCCGTAAGTATCTGAACAAAGTTCGTTCACGCTCCGATGTTCAAATGCCTCCTGTTACGGATACAGGAACCTCCTTGTTTGATAGGATTGTCAATGAACGAAGAGTGGAACTTGCATTTGAACCCTTCAGATATTTTGATCTACGTCAATGGAAACTGGCACCTTTTTATGAGAACATTCCTGCAATGGGTTGTGTCGTAGTAGAATATCCCGACCATTCTTTACAATACCGTATTGCACAAGTAAAAGGATCCGAAACTAAGGAAAATATAGGAACTAATTGGGTCTATCAGCCTGGATATACCTACGACTATTCGTATAGAGGGAAGACCTATACCATAGATTACGGCTATTGCCACAGTATGCAGGGGACTCAGAAAAAGTTTACCAATAAACAATATCTCTATCCTATCCCTCAAAATGAAATTACGAAGAGTGAGGGTAGTTTGGAGCAAAATCCAGATTATTAAGTTTTCGAATCATGGGGATAGGTAGATCCTTTGCCTGTCCCCATGTTATCCAACATCAATTCTATTATAAGCATATGACGAGTCATCTAAAAATAATTTTTATTTTCTTTTTCTTCTTGGTCTTAGATATCATATCTGCCCAAGGTAAGAATGTGTACTCTTGTAATATTGGAATAGCGGACATCACACCAGAGAATCATGTTGTCTTAGCTGGATTCGCAGCTAGAAAAGGACTCTCTACATCTGTCCAAACGCATCTGTATAGCCATTGTCTTGTGATCCGTAGTCCTAAAGGCGAAAAGGTATGTATCATTACAAATGATATGATGGAACTAGACATCGATGAGACTTCTGACATGCGTGAATCCATTGCATCTCAAACAGGTCTTCCTGTGGATCATATTTTTATGCATAATATTCATACTCATTCTGCTCCCAGAACGGGAGGATCCAGTGCTGTTCCCGGTGGCAGTAACTATAAATATTCCATTACGTATGACAAGATAATAGTAAATAATGCCGTCAAGACCATTCAGGATGAGAATAACTACAAAAGATTCCTCATGGAGTTTGGAAATACTACCTGTGCTATCAACATGAACAGAGGAGAAAAAAATGGACCATGTACCCATGACGTATATGTCTTAAGATTAATCGGCTTGGATAACAAACCAATTGTTTCCTTAGTTAATTATTGCTGCCATCCAGTATGCTTAGGACCTGGGAGCCATGTGGTTTCAGCTGATTTTCCTGGGTTTGAAACTAAATTCTTAAAAGAGGCATGGGGTGGGGAGGTCTTTCATTTTACTTCTGCTTCAGGAAATGTGGATCCTATTGGCGGACCGCAAAGAGATACATTGAATTCTTATAGAAAAGGGAAGATGATGGCGGATTCCATTCTCCTAAAAATGAAATTTCACAAAATTAAAATGAATAAGGATTTCAAAGTTTGCTGTATGGAGGCACGCCTTCCTTTCCGTATCAATCATATTACACCTGATTCCATCATGAGATTTGCGCAATCTATTATTGATAATCCGGTAGAAGTTTCTCCGACATGGAAGCGAGATGTCTTAAATTGGAGCCACCAGATGGTTGAACGGTATAAATTAGGAAAAATCCATGACTATTTACCAGTAGAGATTGCTGCTGTAAATATTGGAGGGTTCCCCATACTGTTTACCCAAGGAGAACCTTTTAATGAATATGACGTACAGTTGCGCAGGGAGATAAACAAACCGATGTTGTTCGTCGCCTATACGAACGGTCAAAATTCTTATTTACCAAGTGCTCATGCTTATCTTACGCCATATTATGCTTATGAAAAAGACCAAATGTTCGTCTATGTTAAGTCTCCATATCCGTTGTCAGATAAGTTCCCTAAAGTCTATTCCAAGGCATTATATGATATCGTAGAAAAGTCTTTGAAAAAGTAAAGTCAAATAATTATGAAAGTTATTTTCGTGAAAACAATGGCTCTATTAGGGTTAATGTTTCTGACCCTTAATATACATGCTCAACGTTATGGGATAATTCCCAAGCCGAAGACTTTAATAGAGGAGCAGGGATCTTTCAAATTGGATCCCTCAACTGTGATCTGTGTAAGTTGTCAGGATTCTGATTTTATAAATGTTGCGCAGAACTTTGCACATCAGCTAAGAACGGTATCTGGTTATCATATTCAAGTAAAGACTTCCGACATCAATCCATCTGTTCACCAGATTGTTTTCATAAAACAGCTTGGCATGGATAAAGAAGCTTATCAACTCACCGTTGATAAGAAGAAAATTTCCATCATAGCTACCGCACCCAATGGTGCTTTTTATGGAGTGCAAAGTCTGTGCCAATTGCTGCCAGCAGAAATCTATGGCAAGAAAGTAAATCGAAAGGTTAAATGGACGGTACCATGCTGTAAAATACAAGATGAGCCTCGGTTCTCTTATAGAGGAATGATGCTTGACTGTAGTAGGTACTTCATGCCAAAAGATTTTATCTTTAAATTTATAGATCTATTATCCATGCACAAGCAAAATGTTTTCCATTGGCACCTTACTGATGACCAAGGATGGAGAATAGAGATTAAGAAATACCCAAAGTTGACAACCATAGGAGCTTGGAGGGCTGAGACAGGTGGATACAATAGTGCAAAAGGAGATGGGAAGCCTCATGGAGGTTATTATAGTCAAGATGATATTAAGGAAATTGTGGAGTATGCACGACAGCGCTACGTGACGGTGGTTCCGGAAATAGAGTTGCCAGGGCATGCTACTGCAGCTTTGGCTTCTTATCCTGAATTGGCAGTTTTTCCTGATCGTCAGTACAAAGTGGCTACGGGCTGGGGTGTTAAAAAGGACATAATGTCACCTACAGTTTATACATTCCAATTTTTAGAAGATGTCTTTCAAGAATTGCTGCCACTGTTCCCTTCTCCATATTATAGTATCGGAGGCGATGAATGTCCACGAGACCAGTGGAAGGAGAGCGAATATTGTAAGAATTTAATGAAGGTTTTAGGCACTGACAATGCTGGAGATTTGCAAGCTCTCTTTGTGCAGCACATGACTAAATTCCTTGAAAGGAAAGGAAAAAGAGTGATCGGCTGGGATGAAATTTTGGACGATGGTGCTGTCCCTTCAACCATCGCACTATCCTATCGTGGTCATGCCCCTGCGGTTAAGGCTGTATGGCGGAATATGGATGCAGTGATGTGTCCTAACAGATGGTGCTATTTTGATTATTATCAGGAAGATCCAGAGAAAGAGCCACAAGCTCAAGGGCTTTTCTTGCCACTTCGTAAAGTTTATGACTATTTCCCTATTGGAGATACCCTTTCTACAAGCCGATATAAGTATATTTTGGGCGTTCAGGGATGTATCTGGACAGAGTTCATCCAAAACCCTAAACGCGTGGAGTATATGGGATTTCCTCGTGCTATAGCTCTCTCCGAGGTTGGATGGTGCGATAAAAATCATAAAGATTGGAATAGTTTCTGCAGGAGGATGGGAAAAGAATTCGCACGTCTTGACCAAAAAAATGTAGGCTACAGTAAAGCATTCTATCATGTACTGTTCAATTTTGACAGAAAGGAAACGAATTATCCCAAGACTGTGGAGCTAACATTAGATGACCCTGATACAGAAATCCATTATACATTGGATGGTACGTGCCCTACGAGACATTCCCCTCTTTACAAGTCAGCATTGTCAGTTAACAAGGGGGATTACATCCGTGCACGTGGATTTAAGCAAACAGGTGAGGCTGTTGGCATAGAAGTAGAAAAACGCTTTAAATAAAAAGAAATGATACATCGACTATCTTTTACCATATTTGCATTCTTAATGATGATTCCTGCATATGCAGGAAGAATAAACATCATTCCACAGCCTTTGAATGTAGTTGAGCTCAAGGGGGAATTTCGGTTTGATGCCAATACTCGCATTGTTGTGCCTAAGGATAATGATGTAAAACGCGTGGCTGGTTATTTGGTAAAGGCATTGCAGCAAACTGCTGGTTATACACTATCTATTGTGGGAGATCCACCGATTAGTAATTATGTCCATTTCAAAAAAGTAAATAATTTGGGGAAAGAGGCATATCGCCTAAAAGTATCGCCTCAGTCTATTGTTATAGAAAGTAGTCAGGCTAATGGGGCGTTTTATGGATTGCAGTCTCTTTACCAACTTTTGCCACCAGAAATCTTTGGCTTTAAGAGATCAAAAGTGGTACTGTCTGTTCCATGCTGCCAGATTGACGACAAGCCCAGGTTCGTTTGGCGGGGTCAGCATCTTGATGTATGCAGCCATTTCTTTTCTCCAGAAGATATTAAGCACTATATAGACTTAATTGCGCTACACAAGGGGAACATTTTTCATTGGCATCTTACAGAAGATCAAGGATGGAGGTTGCAAATCAAGAAATACCCTTTGTTGACAAAAAAGGGTTCAATCCGTAAAGAGACTGTTGTTGGCTCTTATAAGTCCAAAATCTTTGATGGTATTCCTTACGGAGGATATTATACACAGGAAGAGATACGAGACATTGTCAAATACGCATCCGATCGATTCGTCACCATTATACCAGAGATTGAGATGCCTGGACATGCTCTATCTGCAATCGCTTGCTATCCGGAACTATCTTGCCAGTTGGAAAACAAATATGAGGTAGGAACACGATGGGGCGTTTATCGACAAGTGTACTGCCCAAAAGAAGAGACATTCTCTTTTTTAGAGAATGTCTTGTTGGAGGTCTTTAAGCTATTCCCATCTAAGATTATACATATTGGCGGCGATGAATGTCCTAAAAGCAGTTGGAAAAAATGTCCACATTGTCAGGCTTTGATCAAGAAACTTGGACTCAAGAACGAAGATGAATTACAAAGCTACTTCATTAAACGCATAGAAAAATTTGCCAATGAGCATGGGCGTGAGATCATAGGCTGGGATGAGATCCTGCAAGGTGGCATCGCTCCAAATGCGAAAGTCATGACTTGGTTGGAAGTACAAGGTGGAATTACAGCAGCTAAAATGCATCATGAGGTTGTAATGACACCCTACACAAAATACTATCTTGATTACTATCAGGCAGATCCTGAAACAGAACAGATCTGTATGGGGGACCTTACGACACTAAAGACGATGTATGATTATGAGCCTGTACCTGATTCTCTTAGCAAAGAAGATCAAGCCTATATTATAGGTGTCCAAGGTTGTGTCTGGACTGAATATATGAAGGATATGAAAAGAGTAGAATATATGGCTTATCCGAGGGCATGCGCAATAAGTGAATCAGCATGGAGCAGTAGGAAAAATAAGGATTGGAATAGCTTTATCCGTCGCCTTGAATATCATTTCAGGCGTCTTGACAATTTAAATGTCAACTATTGTCATGCCTTCTTCAATGTTCAAATAGAGGCTTACAAGGATGATGCTTGGGATAAGGTCATCGTGATGAATGTTGATGCATCCGACTCAGAAATCAGATATACTCTTGATGGCAGTACTCCAACATCCTCTTCAACCTTATACACTTCGCCATTTACCATTAACAAGTCCCAGGTTGTAAAAGCTTTAGCTTTCCGTAAGGGGCATGCATTAGGTAAGATCATGCAAAAAAGCTTCTAACGTTTGGGTAAGGTACAATGCTTCTATCTGTTTAAGAGGAGAAAATGAATAATATTCAATAACAATTTATAGAAACAATTATATGATGACATTAAGATTAACCGAACAACCTTCCAAGTATCGGCACTTGGAAAAGAAATCAGTAGATGAATTGGTAACATTAATCAATCAAGAAGACCAGACCGTGCCTTTAGCCATTCAGAAGGTTCTTCCAGACCTTGCAAGGCTGATTGAAGCCATCGAAGAGAAGCTGCGGAATGGGGGTAGAATGTTCTATTGCGGATGTGGGACAGGAGGACATTTAGCAGTTGATGATGTTCTGGAGTTACCAAACACTTATGGCATTGATCCGGAAATGATACAATGCGTTCTTGCTGGAGGAGTAGAGAACTTGGTCCTTGACTTAGAAGAAAAGGAAGACGACACAGAAGAAGGATGGCAAACCTTGGAAAGTAAGCATATCTCCCAGAAGGATATAGTGGTTGGCATTTCGGCAAGTGGAACCACTCCGTATGTATTGGCTACGCTCAAGAAATGTAAGGAAAATGGTATTACGACTGGGTCGTTTGTCAATAATCCAGATGCCCCAATATCCAAATATAGTGACTATCCTGTAGAAGTCATTACAGGACCAGAGTTCGTCACAGGCAGCACTCGTATGAAAGCTGGGACTTCCCAGAAACTCATCTGTGACATGATCTCCACTACATTGATGATCAGGCTCGGTCGCGTGGAAGATAATATGATGGTCAATGCAAATTTGATTAATGACAAAGTCATTGATCGTTCTGTCAGGATGCTGATGGAGCGCAATCCAGAACTATTAGACTATGACTATTGTAAGAAGATGATTGAAAAATGTGGAAGTGTGAAAAAGACGGAAGCATATTTGAAACAACAACAAATTATCAAATGAAACTTATAGCAGACAGCGGATCGACAAAGACTGATTGGGCGTGTTTACAGAAAGACAAAACCTGCATTCGTTTTACGAGTGCAGGTTATAATCCCAATTATATCACGGCAGAGTACATGTCAAAAGACATCCAGAATTCCTTGCCCCATTGTCTTGATGAGGCAGAAATAACAGAGATATATTTCTATGGGGCTGGTGTAACAGAATTACAATTTCCATTTGTTCGTTCTGTGCTTCAAGGTATTTTCCCCAATGCAAGCACTATTTTTGTTGAAATGGACTTATTGGCAAGTGCCCGTGCTTTGTTAGGTGACCGTCCTGGATTTGCTGCGATTCTTGGAACAGGAACAAACAGTTGCCTTTATGATGGCCGAAAAATAACACTCAACGTTGATTCTTTAGGTTTTATCTTGGGTGATGAAGGAAGTGGAGCCTATATGGGCAAACAGTTAATCATCGATTATATCCGACATAACATGTCTAAAGACGTCTGGAAAATGGTCGAAGATTATGTGAAGATGGATGGTGATGAAATCATCGATCAGATTTATACAAAGCCTTATCCAAATAGATGGTGTGCCCATTTTAGCAAGTTTATAGGAGATCATCTTCAGGATGAAACTTTTTATTTTAGAAATCTTGTTGAAAGGTCATTTTCTGATCTTTTTGAAAAGATTATCACGCATTATCCAAACTATCAAGCCTTTGAGCTCAATTGTGTAGGATCAATTGCCTATTGCTTTCATGACTACTTGGAAAAGGTCGCTTCCTCTTTTGGTATGAAAATGGGAAAGATTATAAGATATCCTATTGATGGTTTAGTAGACTACCACAGTATTCATCAATAAAAAATTCTAAGAAAAATGAGAACCAATCCATATCTGATACCTTTGGTGTATATTGGTGCCATGTTTTTTACTGTGGGCTTTACCCTTGGAATTAACAGTTATCTGATACCTCTTCTTCAGACAGCCTTAAAAATATCATCTGGATATTCTTATTTAGTATTGGCGGCAAATTTCTCTGCATTCCTTGCATTTTCCTATCCAGCATCTCTTGTCATAAAAAAAGTTGGGTACAAGAGAACGATGGCACTATCTTTCTTATGCTTTTCCATTGCCTTTCTTCTCTTTATTCCTTCTGCACTCATGAAATCTTTCAGCTTGTTTCTGATCGCTTCTTTTATCAGTGGAACAGCGAATGCCATTTTACAATCTGCTATCAATCCTTATGTTACAATACTGGGCCCTATAGAAAGTGCAGCACGAAGAATGAGCTTAATGGGATGCTGTAATACTCTTGCTTGGTCAATCGCTCCCATTGCTCTGACTTGGATGATAGGAAAACCATTGCAAGATGTGGGACTGATGGATATCAAGCGTCCTTTTGCGTTCATAGCTTTCTTTTCTATCGTCATGGCAATTGTCATGTTAAAGTCCCCTCTCAAAGAAATCAAGGCTACCGGTGAAGAAAACATAGAAGATTGCCCTTATGCCGCCCATAAAACAAGTATTTGGCAGTTTCCTCATTTGATATTAGGAGGAATAACGTTGTTTCTTTATGTTGGAGTCGAGACCGTAGCGGATGCAACGACTGTAGACTATGCCAACAGTTTAGGACTTGCCGACCCAACTCATTATTCCATTTACCCCAGTCTGGGAATGGTGACAGGATATATTGGTGGTATTGTATTGATTCCCAAGTATCTCTCCCAAATCAATGCGTTGAAGATTTGTTCCGTCATTGCAATGATGGGTTCCTTATTCGTCATCTTCCTGCCCGCAAACATATCCATTTATTGTGTCTATTTCATGTCCTTAGGATGTTCTTTAATGTATCCTTCCATTTGGCCATTGGCATTGACTGATTTAGGACGGTTTACCAAGACTGGCTCGGCGATTCTTGTTACAAGTATTGTAGGTGGAGCTGTTATTCCAACGCTTTTTGGATTCCTAAAAGACTCTTATGGTAATCAGCAGGCTTATTGGATTTGCATTCCTTGCTTTATAGCTGTTATGTTATATGCTTTTGTCGGATGTAAGATACGTTTAAAGTCTCAGTCATATAAAATCAAAAATCAATGAAACTTCTAAAGCTTATATTTCTATTAGGGATGTTCTTTGTCTCTACCATGGGCAATGCCTGTACATCTGCTATCATCTCCGGGAGATTGACGGCAGACGGAAGACCTATATTGTGGAAGTCGCGGGATACTGAAACTTGGGCAAACAGTATTGGATATTATCAAGGGACTAAGTATCGTTACATAGCTATTGTTGATAGCAAGGAATATACAAGTCCTCATGAAGTATGGGGCGGGACTAATGAAGCTGGTTTCTCGATCATAAATACTTTGTCTTATAACCTAACAGGCGACAAAGAAAACAAAGACTGGCATCACAATGGCGTTATCATGAAAATGGCCTTGGAGAGTTGTGCTACCATTGCAGAGTTTAAACATCTATTGGACACTCTCTCCCGCCCAATGCATGTTGCGAGTAATTATGGGGTCATTGATGCAAAAGGAGGAGCTGCTTACTTTGAGGTTGGATCTACTCATTATACTTTTTGGGATGTCAACCAGTCTGAAGAGGGTTTCCTCGTAAGAACGAATTTTTCCTTCAGCGGGAAAGAGAATCATGGGTTGGGCTATGTCCGTTATGAGGAGGCATACCATCAAATTCACCTTCAAAGCGTATCTCAAAACATCACGCCACAATGGCTTCTTCAAAGACTATCCCGTTCATTCCGTAATCCTCTCATGGGCATTGATTTAACAAGTGGTCATTACAATTCACCCCAAACAAAAGGATGGTTTGTCGAGCAAGACTTTATCGCCCGCAGGACATCTTCATGTGCAGTAGCCATCCAAGGGGTGAAGCCGGCAGAAAGTCCAGAATTAACTACAATGTGGGTGGTATTGGGATATCCACCTGTCACGCCTGTAGTTCCAGTATGGGTGAAAGATGCATACCTAATCCCACGAATCTTAGGATATAACGATGATATAAAGACTTCGCTTTCATCGTGGAAAGCTCACCAACTACAGCAAAAGGTGTATTCTTATCATTCGGGAGATGATGCTAACCGTTATTTTCATTGGGACCTGCTTTGGCGGCCAGATGGATCCGGACTTCTTCAGAAGAATGAAACCTATGAGAAAGGTGTGATGAAAATATATGAGCCTGTAGTCAAAGAGATGTATTCTAAGGGTAGACTGGATATCGAAAAAGTGAAAAAAATATATGAATATGTTGATAAAGAGCTATGGAAGGGTAATGAGCGATGAAATATAATTCTTTGAATGACAATTTCCGATTGTGTATACTTGTTGCATTTCTAATCTTCCCCTTTGAAATGCAAGGGCAGACCTTACAAGGAGGAATTTCCTATAGGATGTTGCGACAAATAGAGATTGCCCAGCCCAAGGGACCTGCCCAGAAGGGGCTTCAGCATTCAATGGCATCCAGCAATATTGATAGCCTTGCATTAAACGCTTCTCGTTTGGAGCAAATAAATCCTCATTTTATGTATGAAACCGTTAAACAGGATATCCAAAATCAATATGAGAGTGGACGATGCTGGTGCTTTACAGGGCTAAATGTGCTCAGGGGAGCTTTTGCTGCAGCTCATCTGGATACAATGGTCGTAGATTATTCTCAAGCTTACTTGTATTTTTATGATCAATTGGAAAAGTCCAACTTGATGCTTCAGGGTTGTATTGACACTGCAAATAAACCAATGGATGATACTCGTGTAATTTTTTTCTTTAAAAAGCCTCTTCATGATGGTGGCACATTCTGTGGCATCATTGACTTGATTCGTAAATATGGTCTTGTTCCTGCCTCTGTACAGCAAGAAACCTATCAAGCAAATCACAATAAGAAGATCACGCAGCTATTAAATAGAAAACTACGGATGTTTGGACTCGAATTACGCAGGATGGTCCATGAAGGGCAAACGGAAACATCCATCATCAAGCGAAAGACAGAGATGTTAGGAATCATATACAATATGCTTTCTTTAGCTGTGGGAACTCCTGTGAAGCATTTCAAATATGCCTTCAGAAATACACAGGGTCGACCGGTAACACAGGAAAAAGAATATACTCCTATGACTTTTTACCAGGCTACCATAGGAGAATTGGATTATGATGATTACATCATGGTAATGAATGATCCTCGGCGACCATATTACAAGACTTATAAGGTTCTGTATGCTCGCCATCTCTATGACGGACATGACTGGAAATATCTTAATCTACCCATGAAAGATATTGAAACTATAGCCGTTGCCAGTATCAAAGATGGTATCAAAATGTATAGTTCTTATGATTCCGAGAAACAACGTAATAACCGTACTGCTTATTGCGACTTAGATAACTATGATTATGACAGTCTCTTCGGGACTTCTTTCCGGATGAGTAAGGAAGATCGTATCTCTACCTATGATAGCGGCTCTACCCATGCGATGACGTTGACTGCCGTTGACCTTGATGCGCAGGGAAATCCTATCAGATGGAAAGCTGAAAACACCTTCGGTACTGACTTCGGCGTGAATGGAGGATATGTGATCATGAGCAACCGGTGGCTTGAAGAGTATATGTTTCGTCTGGTAGCTAAAAAAAAGTATGCTCCAGCATTCTTGGTAAAAGCTTATGAGCAAAAACCTACAGAAGTCTATCCAGAGGATCCTTTGTTCGGAGAAGATAGATAAGGGCCATGTTTGACATGTCCCTTGTATACATTGGAATGATAGGCATAGTCTGTCAAGGCAGATAAAAGGTTTGGCGCGGGGCGGGGCGAATCCACACAGAGATGTAAGCGAATTGAAATCAGATTGAAAAATTGTCACTATACTTTTGCAGGCGTAAACAAAAGTATTGTTTTTTTATGAATAAAAGTATTGTTTTAGTGGCACTTCTCATTTCAGTCTGTCCTGTCTTGCCTTCTTCTGCACGAGAAGATAGGACGCCAGAGCCTATTGAGGAGAATCTTGCCATCGACCATGTAACGGGAGTGGTAAAAGATGCGAAGGGAGAACCTATCGTAGGTGCCAGCATCGTCGAGGAAGGAACGCATAATGCTGCAGTCAGCGATGTGGATGGAAAGATTAAGGCAAGAGGACAGGAGGTGACCTTTTGCTTGCTGAAAGATAACCTTTCGCAAGACGGGAGATGAGCTTTCGCAAGGCGTGAGATGACCTTTTGCTGTCAGGCTTCTGGTGGTCCTGTTCCGTATCCACTGTGGGGCGTGAAACACGGAAAGACTTCCACAATAGAGTAACGCCGCCGATGGAAAGAGGAATCTCGACAATAGAAACAAGCCCGTTTGTTTTGTATTGTGTCTGATTTGCACTATCTTTGCATCAGATAGACTGCTCCTCGGTCATTGAAGCGAGCTTCATGGCACTTGGCTTGAACTATCTTTGCATAAAAACAGGCTGATGAAGTATCTGATAGGGCTGATGCTCTTCCTCACCCTCTCTGCCTATGGGCAAGGGGATTCTATTTTCCGGTGGGATAGTGTGGCTGTCATGCAGCAACAGGACTCCATGACATCGCTGAGAAAGACCGACCGGTGGGCACGGTCACGTCTCTGCCAGGCTACCCATGTGGGCGTTCCCCTCGTCGTGGGTGGGCTGATCGCCACGTCTGTGGACAAGCCCGTCCATCATGGACGTAACGACTTGATGCCCCACTTCCATTGCACGGCAGACAACTACCTGCGTTTCGCACCGGCTGCCGTAATGGTAGGCTTGAAGATCGCTGGCGTGCCCAGTCGCAGCTCCTGGGATCGGATGCTCCTGAGTGATGCCGCCTCTACGGCATTGATGTCTGCTACCTTGTTGACCCTCAAGTATTCGATACCTGTCCGGCGTCCAGATGGCAGCGACCGGAGAAGTTTCCCATCAGGACATACGGCGGCTGCCTTCATGACAGCTACGATGCTCAATAAGGAATATGGGCACCTGAGCCCTTGGGTGGGCATCGGTGGCTATGGAGTGGCTACAATGACAGGGCTCATGCGCATCGCAAACGATAAGCATTGGCTGTCGGACGTGATCGTGGGAGCAGGCATCGGGATCCTTGCCACTGAGTTTGGTTATTGGCTCACGGATGTGCTCTTCAAGGGGCATGGAAAGAAAAAGTTAATTGAAAAGTGAGGGAAAGCACCCATAAGACCAGATTTTTCCGTATATTTGCACGGTCAAGGAAGTCGGCTCCCCAAGGAGTGGCTCCGAAAAGAAAAGGATCATAAAAACAAAATAGCAAAATATGAGACAATTGATAGATTGCTTCCTTCCTATGGCAGGCAAGGAAGAACTGACGAAGACCTTGGAAAGCCTGAAGGGCAACAGACTGGTCGGTCGCATCCTTGTCATGCAGTCGGCAAAGGCCGACGTTGAAGGCGTGGATGGCGTGCTGGAAATAGATACGTTGAAAAGCAGTCGCACGATGCGGGCTGTCGCAGCAGAGGCTGGGGCTCCCTTTACCTTGCTGTACATGAAGGAGCAATATATGGAGATGGGGCTTTATGCCTTGGAACGGATGGTACACATCATGGAAGATACGGGTGCTGGCATGCTCTATGCCGACCATTACCAGATATCAGCCGATGGCAAGCGTTCGGAAGCCCCGGTCATCGATTACCAGATGGGATCACTCCGCGATGACTTCGACTTTGGCTCTGTCCTCCTCATCCGCACCTCAGCCCTGAAGGAGGCTGCCGCGAGGATGACGGGCGACTATCAGGCTGCCGGGTTCTACGACCTGCGCCTGAAGCTGTCAGAGAAGGTGAGCTTCGTGCATGTCAACGAATATCTCTATTCCGAGGTGGAACTTGACAACAGGAAGACAGGGGAGAAGCTCTTCGATTATGTAGACCCCCGCAACCGGGCATCGCAGATAGAGATGGAGCAGGCTTGCACGGAGTATCTGAAAGAGGTGGGCGGTTACCTGAAGCCCGTCTTCGACAAGGTGCCCTTGCGAGAAGGTGACTTCGAGGTGGAAGCATCCGTCATGATCCCTGTCCGCAACCGGATCCGCACGATCAAGGATGCCATAGAGAGTGCCTTGAGCCAACAGACGAATTTCAAATACAATGTGTTCGTGGTAGAGAACGGACCAGATTACCATTCGACAGATGGCACGACCGAAGCCATCGACTCCATTCACGACGACCGACTGGTCCACTTAATTCCCACCCGTCGTGACGTAGGGGTAGGGGGAAGCTGGAATATGGCAGCCCATCATCCCAAGTGCGGCAGGTTCCTGGTGCAGTTGGACAGCGATGATGTCTATTCTGGTCCGGATACCTTGCAGAAGATGGTGGATGCCTTCTACGCCCAGGAGTGCGCCATGGTGATCGGCTCCTACAGGCTGACGGACATCCATTTGGACACCCTTCCTCCCGGTAAGATAGACCATCGGGAGTGGACACCGGAGAATGGGCGCAACAATGCGCTGCGCATCAATGGGCTGGGTGCTCCCCGAGCTTTCTTTACCCCCATCGTGCGGGACACCCTCCTGCCCAATGTCAACTATGGGGAAGACTACGCCCTGGGCTTGGCCATCTCGCGCCATTACCAGATCGGGCGTATCTACGATGTAGTCTACGATTGCCGTCGATGGGACGACAACTCAGATGCTGCGCTCTCCGTGGAGAAAAACAACCGGAACAACTTGTATAAGGACCGCATCCGAACCTGGGAGTTGATGGCGCGGATCAAAATGAACCAGGGCAAGTAAGGCATGGAAAAGAATCACTCGTCAAGTCGGTCATTGTGGGCATGGATCCCAACGCTTTATTTTGCCGAGGGATTGCCCTATTTTATTGTCAACAACATCTCGGTGACCATGTTCACCAAGATGGGCGTGCCGAATGGGGAAATGGCTCTTTTCACCAGCCTGCTGTACCTTCCATGGACCATCAAGCCCTTGTGGAGCCCGTTCGTGGATATCGTGAAGACCAAGCGTTGGTGGATCATTGCCATGCAGCTCCTGATGAGTGCGGCCTTCATCTTACTGACACTGTCCATTCCCCATCCTGCCGATGAGGTCATACAGGCACGGCAAACCCCGGTGAGTCTCTTCACCTTTACGCTGATCCTATTTATCATATCAGCCTTTGCTTCAGCCACCCATGACATTGCAGCAGATGGCTTCTATATGCTCGCCTTGAGCCAGGAAGACCAATCTTTTTTCGTCGGGATACGCAGCACCTTCTATCGTCTGTCGTCCATTTTCGGGCAAGGCGTGTTGGTTTACATCGCTGGTGTCCTGGAGACCTCTACCCATAACATTCCCATGGCATGGCAGGTAACGATGGGCATCTCTGCCATCCTCTTTACGGCACTTTCCCTTTACCACGCCTTTGCCATCCCTCATCCGGCAACGGACATCCCGCGCTTGGGCGAGAGCAAGACCGGGCAGGCGAAGGAAATCGTCCGCGAGTTTTGCCGTACCTTCTCTACCTACTTCCGGAAGCCCGGCGTGTGGCTTGCCATCGTGTTCATGCTGCTCTACCGCTTGCCAGAGGCATTCCTGCTGAAAATGGTCAATCCCTTCCTGTTAGGATCCGTTGAGAGTGGAGGGCTCGCCCTCTCCACCCAAAAAGTGGGCGTCGTTTATGGTACCATTGGCGTGCTATCCCTCACCATAGGGGGCATCATAGGGGGCATTGCTGCATCCAGGTGGGGACTGAAGAAATCCCTTTGGCCCATGGCAGCCTGCATGACCTTGCCCTGTGCAACCTTCGTCTATCTGAGCATGGCACATCCCACCAACATCATCGTGATCAGCACTTGTGTGGCGATTGAGCAATTTGGCTATGGATTCGGCTTTACAGCGTACATGCTTTATATGATGTATTTTTCTGAAGGTGAGTTCACGACCGCCCATTATGCCATTTGCACCGCCTTTATGGCATTGAGCATGATGGTCCCCGGCATGTTTGCCGGTTACTTACAAGAGTGGTTAGGCTATCCGGGATTCTTCTGGATGGTGATCTTCTGTTGCCTCGCTACCGTAGCGGTGACCTTCTTCGTGCGGCAAGCAGTGGACGCAAACTATGGAAAGGAAAAAACGAAAGGAAATTAAGATATGATATTGTTAGCAGACAGTGGTTCTACCAAGACAGATTGGTGCGTATGGGAGGAGGGAAGATCTCCCCTGGTCATCAAGACACGAGGCACGAACCCTTTCTTCCAGACGGAAGAGGAAATAGCAGGGGAAATACAGACAGCTCTTTTGCCACAGCTCCCCTCCAGAGAGATCCAAGACGTGTTCTTCTATGGGGCTGGTTGTACGCCTGAAAAGCAACCGATCGTGGAAAGAGTCCTGAGAGAGTTTATCCATGTCAAGGGGCATTGTGAGGTGGCTTCAGACATGTTGGCAGCTGCCCGTAGCCTTTGCGGCCATCAGCCAGGCATCGCATGCATCTTAGGAACAGGGAGTAACTCTTGCTCCTATGATGGGGAGAGAATCACGAAGAATGTCTCACCATTGGGCTTTATCCTCGGTGATGAGGGCAGTGGTGCCGTATTGGGGAAGACCTTGGTAGGGGATGTGCTGAAGCATCAGTTGCCTGCATCTATCTGCGAGCGGTTTCATGAGCGTTTCCACCTCTCTTCGGCAGAGATCATCGATCGTGTGTACCGCCAGAAGCTGCCCAACCGCTTCTTGGCAAGTTTCGTTCCCTTCTTGCAAGAAAACCTCTCGGAGCCCAGCATTGAGTACTTAGTGGTCACAGCCTTCAGGAGCTTCCTCGTGCGCAATGTCAAGCAATATGATCATTGGGACCAGTTGCCGATCGGCTTCAATGGTTCCATTGCCTATTTCTTCCGCGATCCCTTGGAGAAAGCTCTCAAAGCAGAGGGGATGACCTTGGGTAGGATCATCCAAGCACCGATGGAAGGACTGGTCGACTACCATACAGGGAAAATCTAATCTTGGCTGGCATGGCATTCGTGAATATGACGGAACAGCCTTCCCTCTATGATCATTTGGAGGAGAAGAGCGTGCATGAGCTGCTGGTGGATATCAACACCGAAGACAAGAAAGTAGCTGGGGCGGTTGAGAAGGTCATCCCTCAGGTCGAGACGCTGGTCAAGAAGATCGTGCCTCTGATGAAAAAGGGAGGGCGGATCTTCTACATGGGAGCGGGAACGAGCGGTAGGTTAGGAGTCCTCGACGCTTCTGAGATCCCTCCAACCTTTGGCATGGATCCCCATCACGTCATCGGGCTGATCGCCGGGGGTGACGTCGCCCTCCGCAATGCAGTGGAAAATGCGGAGGATGACCCTAACCGGGGCTGGGTGGAACTTCTCCGGCATCATGTCAACGAGAATGATACGGTCATCGGGATCGCTGCCTCAGGGACAACCCCTTATGTCGTGGGAGCCTTGCATGAGTGCAGGAGGCATGGGATCCTGACGGGGTGTATCACCAGTAATCCTGGCACACCCTTGGCGGCAGAGGCCGATGTGCCCATCGAAATGATTGTGGGACCAGAGTTCATAACGGGGTCTTCGCGCATGAAATCTGGGACAGGGCAGAAAATGATCTTGAATATGATCTCGACAACGGTCATGATCCAGTTGGGACGCGTGAAGGGAAACCGGATGGTCAACATGCAGCTCACCAATCAAAAGCTCATCGACCGAGGCACGCGCATGATCGTGGACGAACTGGGATTGGAGTATGGACATGCCCGGAGAATCCTCTTGATGTATGGATCAGTAGAGAAGGCTATCGAGGCCTATCGTAAGGGCTAATCCTTGACGGGGCCTTGGGGATGGCCGAAAATCGAGAAGTTGACGCTGCCGTATGAACGGTGTTCAAGGAAATGCGGGTCAGAAGAAAAGTCATTCTTCTTTCCATGCTCAAAGACAAAGATTCCATCTGGCTTCAGCAGGTCGTGTTGGAAGACCAAGGAAGGGATGGTCGGTAGCTCAGGCAGGGCATATGGAGGATCGGCAAAGATAAAGTCAAATTGCTGGTGGCATGATTTCATGAATCGGAAGGCATCTCCCCGGATCAGGATGTGCTGTTGGGTCCCGATTTTCTGCATGCACTGCCGGATAAAATGCGCATGGTCCCTGTCTGCTTCCACGCTCACGACTGAGGAGCACCCCCTGGAAAGCAATTCCAAGGAAATGCTTCCCGTGCCCGCGAAGAGGTCTAAGGCGGTGGCATCTTGGAAGTCAAGGTAGCCCATCAAGACGTTGAAGATATTCTCCTTGGCAAAATCTGTGGTAGGACGGGCCTTGAACGTGCGGGGGATATCGAAATGCCGCCCCTTGTAAATACCGGTAATGATTCTCATGTCTTTATCCTTTCATAAATGATAGCATCATGTCCAAGGGCATATTCTTGACCTTGGTAATGGGCGCACGGTTGAAATCGGCAATGGGGTTGATGACGAACACATTCCTGAGATAGTGCCTGAGGGCTTCCAAGAGCCATTCTTTGTCAGGGATGGTGCCCACGATGTGCATCTCATCCCTCTCCTCGTCCAAGTTCAACTGCTTCCACACATACAGCAGGAAATAGGCAGCGTCGCGGGAATGCGCTGCTTCGAAACAGTTGCAAAACTTAAACCGGTTCTTGTCGAAAGACGCGATCTCCAACTTGTTGTCATGGAAATATCCGTAGAGCTTGCGCCTGACACCCGTAAAGCTACGTTGATGGAAATAGTTCCATACCGGTTGCATGAGCGAGATGACCTTTACGTCTGGGAAATGGTCATCAATGACCAACTTCAGGTCCTTGTTCATGCTGAAAACGGCTACCGTATTCAAGGCGGGAAGGGGATTGCTGAGGATAGCGCACTTGTCCGTTTCCGGGAAAGAGTGCACATACAATTCTTCTTGTTGATGTGCGTCGTATTCTTCGATGGGAACCATCAGAACGGGAGAGTCGATCATGACCAGTGCCCGTTGATTCTCATGCAAGAGCAACTCTGCTGTCTTGAAGGCTTCACGTAGGTTAGCCGGCAAGGAGATACCGCTCTTGGTAATGTAGGGTTCGTAGATGACACCTGCCTCGGCGCGTTCGTCAACAATGGCAAATGCCAGCGAGTTCTTGGCAACTCGTATCGTCTTACGGGGAGTCTTGCGAATAGGATGGTCGATGGTTTCCATATCAATGTCGTGCTTTAGTCGCGTTTTTGTTTATTCCCAGTTACCCGCATTGTTGTTAGGGGTATTGATATCCCCAATGCGTAGTCCTGGGTAGCGTCCACTCTCGTTTGCTTCCTGGATCAGGTTGTCGATGCTATTTTGATCTAATCCATGAAGATAGTCTTCGTAATTGGCATCACACTCCATCAGGGGGATTTGCTTGCCAGACTTCATAATCTGCGTAGAGGCTGTCAGTGAAAATCTCTTTCCGCCAGAGTATGGAATGTATTGCAAGGAATCGGCAAGAAGTCCTCTCTTGACCAGAAGTGTGAAGTCGCCGGTGTAGGCTCCCGTAGCCTTCCTATAGCGTTCTTCTGCCGTGCGTATTTTCAAGAGACGCTCTTTCACGGCATACTCTCTGATTGCCTGTTGGTGCTGAAAGTGGATCGGCTTGTCCACACTCAGGAAGCAGATGAGCGCGAGAGCAAGGACACAAATCAGCAATATGTGATTATTCTTTATTTTCATTCCTACATTAGAATTTTTATTCCTAACTTTGCATCATCGTGCAAAAGTACTATTTTTTTTCTGATTATTGATGATCAAAGACGAATTAATATATCAAATCCGGCAGCGATTCCAGTTTCCTCCTACGGCAGGGCAAGAGAATGCCATCGAGGCTTTTGCCTCATTCTTGACCGATAGGGATGAACATGTGGTCATGATCCTCAGGGGAAGTGCAGGGACAGGGAAGACTTCCTTGGCGGGTTCCATGGTGAGGACCTTGGTGGACATGAAACAAAAGGTGATGCTGCTGGCACCGACAGGGCGCGCAGCAAAGGTCTTCTCCTTGAATAGTGGCCATCCTGCCTATACGATCCACAGGAAAATATATCGGCAGAGGACTTTTGATGGGGGAGGAGGCTCTTTCAACCTGAATGAGAACCTGTATGCAGATACTTTGTTCATGGTCGACGAGTGCTCGATGATTTCAAATGAAGGCTTTTCTGACCTTTCTTTCGGCAGTGGCAGGTTGCTGGACGACTTGGTACGCTTCGTCTATCAAGGCAGGAATTGCCGGATGATCCTCATCGGCGACAAAGCGCAGCTTCCGCCTGTTGGGGAGGAAGAGTCTCCTGCGTTAAGTGCGGAGATGCTGCGGGGATATGGACTAAGGGTCTATCAGTGCGACCTGACAGAGATCGTCCGCCAGGGTGAGCAAAGTGGGATCCTGTATAACGCCACGGTCATTCGCACGATGATTACTCATGATGAGGCAACGCAATTACCTCAGATCCGCTTCGCTGGATTCGCGGATATCTCCATGGTGCCGGGCAATGAACTGATCGAAAGCCTGAGCAGTAGCTATGCCGAAGTAGGGATGGATGAGACCATGGTGATCACCCGAAGCAACAAGCGGGCTAATATATACAATCAAGGTATCAGAAGGACGGTCCTTGACAGAGAAGGAGAACTCAACTCAGGTGATATGCTGATGGTCGTCAAGAACAATTATCATTTCATACCGGATGATCAAGAAGACCGCCATGGACTGACTTTCATTGCCAATGGCGACCGGGCCATCGTGGAGCGCGTAAGAAACGTACGGGAACTTTACGGCTTCCATTTCGCTGACGTGGTGATGAGATTTCCAGATTATGATAACTATGAGCTGCAGGTGACTGTCATCATGGAGACGTTGAACTCTGAGGCTCCTGCATTGACACGTGAGCAGAATGAGCGCTTATTCCAACATGTGATGGAAGACTATGCGGATCTTCCGCTGAAGGCAAACCGACTGAAAAAGGTAAAGGAAGATGCCTATTTCAATGCCGTACAGATCAAATATGCCTACGCCGTCACTTGCCATAAGGCACAGGGAGGACAGTGGGCACATGTCTACTTAGACCAAGGATACATGACCGATGAGATGCTAACGCCAGATTACATCCATTGGTTGTATACGGCTTTCACCCGTGCCACAGAACATCTTTACTTAGTGAATTGGCCCGGAACTCAGACTGATAGCCAGCCAAGATCCATCGAAGAATAACTTTTAACATAAATCATCATGAAGCGATTTGAAATTCTATTGTTATTATGCTTGGTATCTTGCTCTTTATTCGCGCAGGGCAATGCCAAGCCATTCGTCATTCCAGAACTCACGCAATGGTCGGGTGAAGACGGGCGTATTGAACTCAGTGGTCGTGTCCTTATTCAGGATAAGCGCTTGAAAAGGGTGGGTGAACAATTCCTGGAAGACTATCGAGAGCTGTTTCAGAAACCCTTAGTCATGGCAAGCGGAAAGGCAAGGAAGGGAGACATTGTCCTGTCCTTGGTGAAGGACAAGTCTCTTGGAGAAGAGGGATACAAGCTGTCTATCCGAGATGTGGTTATCTTATCAGCACAGAAAGGGCGCGGTGTCTATTGGGGAACCCGTACGCTCCTGCAAATGCAGGAGCAGCATACGTCGTTGCCTAAGGGAACAGCGATTGACATTCCTCAATATCCTCTGCGTGGCTTTATGATCGATGCCGGCAGGAAATATATCCCTATGGATTATTTGCGCCATCTCGTTAAGATATTGTCTTACTATAAGATGAATACCCTTCAAGTCCATCTGAATGACAATGGCTTTAAACAGTTCTTCGGAAATGACTGGGCAAAGACTCCTGCTGCATTCCGGTTGGAGTGCGATACCTATCCTGGCCTAACAGCAAAAGATGGGAGCTATACCAAAAAGGAATTCATAGCATTGGAGAAGCTGGGAGAGCAATGTGGCGTAGAGGTGATCCCCGAGATTGACGTCCCTGCCCATTCTTTGGCTTTTACTCATTATAAGCCTGAGATTGGGTCGAAGGAATACGGCATGGATCATCTGGACCTTTTCAATCCTGATACCTATGCTTTCTTGGATGGGCTGTTCAAGGAGTATCTCTCAGGTAAGGATCCTGTCTTCAGAAGCAAGCATGTCAACATAGGTACGGATGAATATTCCAATAAAGACCAACGTGTGGTGGAAAAGTTCAGGGCATTCACCGACCATTACCTGGCACTTGTCCAGAGCTATGGAAAGGAGCCTATGCTATGGGGCGCTTTAACGCATGCGAAGGGATCAACGCCTGTACGCCATGAGAATGTGTTGATGAATGTCTGGTATAATGGATATGCTGATCCTCAGGAAATGAAAAAAGAAGGATATCAGATGGTTTCCATACCTGATGGTTGGGTATATATCGTTCCTGCTGCAGGATATTATTACGACTACTTGGATTGCAAGATGTTGTATCAGGAGTGGACACCTGCCCATATTGGGGAAGTTACCTTCCAGGAGCAAGATCCTCAGATCGAGGGCGGCATGTTTGCTGTTTGGAATGATCATTATGGAAATGGCATTACGGTCAAGGATATCCATCATCGCTTCTATCCTGCGATGCAGACACTTGCGGTGAAGTGTTGGACGGGGCAGAAGACCAAGCTACCGTATGAGCAGTTTGACAAACTTCGCCTGAACTTGAGCGAGGCCCCGGGAGTAAACGATTTGGGGAGGCTTCCTCAAGATAGTCTTTCGCTCGCCCAGGTTACGAGCGGACAGCCTCTTGGACTTCCCGTGTCGGAAGTAGGGTATGATTATCGTGTGTCTTTCGATGTGGATTGCGCGAAGGAAGACAAGGGGACGATCTTGTTCAGTAGTCCGAATGCGGTCTTCTATCTTTCTGACCCGCGAGATGGAAAAGTCGGGTTCTGCCGTGAAGGATACCTGAATACATTCAATTATCGGGTACCAGCGCAAGGGAAGGTCTCAGTATGCATTGAAGGCGATCACAAAGAAACTCGTCTGTATGTGGATGGTAAGCTCAGGGAGAAGTTAGGACCCTTGAATGTTTATGCCTTCTCGCCCGATCGCTTGTTGAATACAATGGTCGATTCGGATACGAAACCCGAAGTCTATATCCCTTCTGGGACGATGCATTATCAACGAACCTTGTTCTTCCCCTTGCAAAAGGCAGGGAATTTTAGAAGCTCGGTTTCTAGCCTGAAGGTAAAGAGAATGAAATGAGATAGGGAAAGAAAAAAGGAGGATGTATGTCAAGATCCTGATGCATCTTCCTTTTGCCTACAATAAGAAAAGAGGATGTATCGTAAAGTTTGATGATACATCCTCTTTTTCCTTATCGTAGAAAACAAAATAGGGAAGGCTATTCGTAGCCGTTAAAGCAGGAAAGCCATTTCCCCCTTGCCCTTTTTGCGCGTTTAGAGATTGGCCAGTTCAATCACCTTGTCAACTGCTGCATTGATGCCTTCAAGGTTCTTGCCTCCAGCAGATGCAAAATGAGGTTGACCACCTCCGCCTCCTTGAATCAGTTTTGCAGCCTCGCGTACCATCTTTCCAGCATGGAGACCGTGATCCTTTACCATATCCTCGCTGAGCATGACATTCAACATGGGCTTGTCTCCAGAAGTAGTCCCGATGACGCACACCAAATTCTCGGGGATCGCCTCACGGATCTTGAAGACTAAGTCCTTGGCTTGAGAAGCCTGTAAAGGAAGGACTGCCTTCACGACTTGTACACCGTTGACATTCCTTGCATGGGATACCAGCTCATTCTTGGCACGCTCTACAGCCTGGGCAGCAAATTTTTCAATGTCTTTCTTCATGGAGTCATGCTCCTCGATATATTTTTGGAGGACACCCTTTAGGTCTTTTGCATTGTTGAACATGGCCTTGATGTCTTTCAAGCTATCCTCAAGCGTATAGATCGCTTCCTCGCAAGCCTTTCCAGTTAGGGCTTCAATACGGCGGATGCCTGCTGCTACGCTACTCTCCCCAATAATCTTAAAGAAACCGATGCGTCCCGTAGACTTGGTATGGATACCGCCACAGAACTCACAGGACGGACCGAATCTGACAACGCGCACCTTGTCTCCGTACTTCTCTCCGAACAATGCGATCGCGCCGAGCTTCTTCGCTTCTTCAAGCGGCATATCGCGGTGTTCGTCCAAAGGGATGTCTTGGCGGATCATATCGTTGACAATCCGTTCAACCTTACGAAGTTCTTCATCAGTCACCTTTTGGAAGTGAGAGAAGTCAAAGCGCAGCGTCGTATCGTCTACATAGGATCCCTTTTGCTCTACATGGTCGCCAAGAACCTGCTTCAAGGCATAGTCGAGTAGGTGGGTGGCGGTATGGTTGGCCGCACTTCCGTTCCGCTTGTCGATATCTACGCAAGCCATAAAGTCTGCATTGGGATCCTTGGGAAGTTGCTTGACAATATGGATGCTCTGGTTATTCTCGCGTTTCGTGTCCGTGATCTGGATGGTCTCGCCTTCACTGACGAGGACACCTGTGTCACCGACTTGTCCTCCCATCTCTCCATAGAAGGGTGTGTAGTCGAGAACCAGTTCATAGAAGGTGTTCTTTTTCTGTGTTACCTTTCGATAACGCAGGATATGGCATTCGTATTCCGTATAGTCGTACCCGACAAATTGTTGTTCTCCGTCTCTCAGAATGATCCAGTCGCCATTCTCTACAGCTGCGGCATTGCGGGCGCGTGCTTTCTGTTTCTCCATTTCCTCATCAAACTGCTTCTCGTCAACTGTGTATCCATTCTCCCTGCATATAAGCTCTGTCAGGTCGAGTGGGAATCCATATGTGTCGAAAAGGCGGAAGGCTTGTACGCCGTCCAGTTGTGTCTGGCCATGTGCCTTGAGTTCATCCATGGCACCATTCAACAGGTTAATGCCCTTCTCTAATGTACGCAGGAAAGAATCTTCCTCTTCTTTCATCACGCGGGTAATGAGCTCCTGTTGTGCCACCAATTCTGGATAAGCCTCTCCCATTTCCTGTACGAGGACGGGAACCAGCTTATAGAGGAAAGCCTCCTTTTGTCCCAGGAAGGTATAGGCATAGCGTACGGCACGGCGAAGGATGCGGCGGATCACATACCCTGCTTTGGCATTGCTGGGCAATTGTCCGTCAGCAATGGAGAAAGCGACGGCACGTAAATGGTCGGCAGCTACGCGCATGGCAACATCCGTATCCTCTTTCTCGCCATATTTTAATCCAGATATTCTTTCGATTTCCTTGATGATGGGCTGGAAAATATCAGTATCATAGTTACTGTGCTTCCCTTGGATGGCGCGTACTAAGCGCTCAAAGCCCATACCTGTATCAATCACATGCATGGGCAGTGGCTCCAAGGAGCCATCAGCCTTGCGGTTGAATTGCATGAAAACGATGTTCCAGATCTCGATTACCTGTGGGTCGTCCTTGTTGACAAGCTCATAGCCAGGAACTTTTGCTTTCTCTTCCGGAGAGCGGGAATCAAGATGGATTTCCGAGCAAGGACCGCAAGGTCCCGTATCGCCCATCTCCCAAAAGTTATCATGCTTATTGCCATTGATGATATGGTTGGCTGGGACGTGTTTCGCCCAATAGCTTGCGGCTTCATCATCACGAGTCAGTCCTTCGTCCTTTGCTCCTTCAAACACTGTCACATAGAGGTCAGCAGGGTCCATTTTAAGGACATCTACTAAGTATTCCCAGGCATAGTCGATCGCCCCTTCCTTAAAATAATCCCCAAAGCTCCAGTTACCGAGCATCTCAAACATGGTGTGATGGTAAGTATCATGGCCGACTTCTTCCAGGTCGTTGTGCTTACCGCTCACGCGGAGGCATTTCTGTGAATCACAGCGGCGTCTCGGTTCCGGATCACGGGTTCCGAGGATGATGTCTTTCCACTGGTTCATACCTGCATTCGTAAACATCAACGTAGGGTCGTCCTTAATAACCATAGGGGCGGACGGTACGACGACGTGTCCTTTCGACTCGAAAAATTTCTTGAAAGAGTCGCGGATTTCATTAGCTGTCATCATATTATTATCGCTTAAATATTAATTCCATTTAAAAGTTTTGCAAAGATACCGAGTTTTGATTATTTTTGCAAATAAATTAATCATTGTTTGATAAAAAGCAGCAAATTATGGTATTAAACACGAATAAAAATCTGAAGTTGTATTACTCAATCAAAGAAGTGGCTCAGATGATTGGAGTGAATGAGAGTACGCTTCGTTACTGGGAAACGGAATTTCCTCAGTTGCGCCCAAAAACAGTGGCTGCCAATAAAGTGCGGCAATATTCTGAAAAGGATATTGAACTGCTGAGAAACATCTATGGGCTGGTAAAATTGCGTGGATTTAAGTTAGCAGCTGCGCGTAAGATGCTTTCTGAAAACAGAAAGGGCGTAGACAAAAGCGTAGAGGTGTTAACCACATTGACGTCTGTCCGCGATCAGCTCAAGGATCTGAAGAAGCATTTGGACTCGATTGTGTGATCCTCCAGCCTCTGTGTCAAGATCCGTTTTACAGGGTTGGTACCCATGTGTTGTCTTGTTGGAAGACGCGTTCAAGCGTGATGGAAGTAGCATCTTTCTTGGATAGTTGGCGGCTCCAACTGACGCGTTCCTTGCTTCTTGCCCCTTCCCCGGTATTGTGATATTCGCTATACCTTGCTGTCTTTTCATTTTCTGGGTTACGCCAGTTGTCCCATCCTTGAGGGCAAATATGGCGACCCATCTCGCAATTCATATAGATTACACAGGCATACGGGCGCCAAGGGCGACCTAAATACACACGGTCGACACCAGCGGCGGCGATCAGTCGGCAGTGGTTGAACACATATCCAAAGGCTTGCCCTGATGGGGTGGAGGCTGCTGTGATATAGGAATTCTGCTTACTCTTGATGATACAATGTTCAAACCAAGCTGTAGAGGGACCGAAGATAAAGTCTGTTGTCCCCTCTATGTAGCAGTCCTTGAAATAGAGTCGTGTACCTGCTGTCCCTGTGTAGACTGTGTCTTGATTGCCAAGAAACCTGCAGTTGACGAAGACAAGATGGTCTCCTTCCGTGTGTAGGGCTACGGCCTGCCCTAATCTTGCAGCATTATTCTCAATGGTAATATTCTTTAGTGTCACGTAATTGCCTTGTATCTTGAGCGTGTAGGTGCGAAAGGTTCCCATTTTCCGGTCTGTACCCGCTATCTTGATATTGGCATGGTCATCGTATGTGATGATGGTGCTGTCTCTGTCCTCACCGCATATTTCTATATGCGACAACCAAGAGGGAATGGTCAGCTTTTCCTTGTATACTCCCTTTTTGACATAGATGACTTTATGATAGTCCATAAAGGCACGGCATACCTCTATGGCATCATCAATATTCCGAAACTCGGCAGTCCCGTCTCGTGCGACAAACAAGGTGTCTGGATTGTCGTATGGGTTAGCCGCGTGAAGGATGGCCACTGCGGACCATAAGAATAAAAGTAGATAAAGTCTTTTCATTTCGTTTGTAGTTTGTCTGATAGTAAGAAGGGAGGTCACATGATCTGTTGTATTTCCTGTAGGTCATCTATCTTCTTCAAGTTCTCGATGATGGTCTTTACGTCATCGCGGTCGTGAACACGGATCTCGATCGTACCGTCAAAGATTCCTTGGTCACTCGATATCGTTATCCGATGGATATTTACATTCATCTGTGCGGAAATGACTTGCGCGACATCCAACAACATCCCTGTGCGGTCGATGCCATGGATCTCGATGGTCGCATCGAAAAACAGAATCTTGTGCATGTCCCATTTGGCATCCAGGATACGATTGCCGAAACTGGACTTCAGCTTACTGGCGACAGGACAAGCCCGCTTATGAATTTCAATTTGGTTCTTGTTGTCGATATATCCTAAGACATCATCCCCTGGAATGGGATGGCAACATTTCGGAAAGACAAGCTGACTGATGTTCTCCTCATTGATGATAACAGGTTTCTTTTTATTGAAATCTTTCCCAACAATATATAGACTGGACTTCTGGTTCTCTTCTTCTTTCTCCTTGGAATGGCCGAGGAAGGGTACCAGCTTGCGCCATCTGGAGGTATTCGTAGCTTTTTTCTTGTTCTTTCCTCTGATCTCATCTAAGTCCTTGTCACCTAAGATAATCGTCTTCTCACCGAGTGCCAGGAAGAAATCCTCATGCTTTTGTATATCGTGGAAATCGCAGAGCTTGTCAAGAATAGAGGTTGTCAGTTCGAGGTCGTTGGCTTTTAACCAGTCGTCGAGCATGATCTCTCCTTGCTTTTGAATCTCCCTGTTGTCCCGGCGGAGGATTGCCTGGATCTTCCCTTTTGCCTTTGCAGTATAGACAAAGTTGATCCATGAGGGTTGGACATGCTGTGATTTACTGGTGAGTATTTCTACTTGGTCACCACTTTGTAGTTTGTGGCTTAGTGGCACGAGCTTGTGGTTCACCTTGGCACCAATACAATGGCTGCCGAGGAAGGTGTGGATCTGGAACGCGAAATCGAGGGCAGTACATCCTGCGGGCATCGTCTTGATTTCTCCTTTTGGCGTAAAGACAAAGATCTCCGATGCGAACAGGTTGAGCTTGATGGCATCCAAGAAATCCATCGCATCCGGTTGTGGGTCGTCTAAGATCTCCTTGATGGTGCGAAGCCAGTCGTTGAGCTCTGTGTCGTCCTCCTGTATTTCCCCGTTGTTTTCCTTGTCTTTATATTTCCAATGGGCTGCGAATCCTTGTTCAGCGACCTCGTCCATGTGGTCGCTTCGTATTTGCACTTCTATCCATTGCCCTTGCTTGCTCATTAAGGTCACATGCAGCGCCTGATAGCCATTTGCTTTTGGATGATTCAACCAGTCTCTTAACCGATCGGGGTGCGACTTGTATATTTTGCTGATCGCAACATAGATATTGAAGCACTCATTGATCTCGTCTTCCCTGACCTTAGGCACAAAGATAATACGTACGGCAAGGATGTCATAGATCTCATCGAAGGTGACATGCTTGTTTTGCATCTTGCACCAAATGGAGTAGGGGCTCTTGACGCGTGCTTTAATGGTGTATTGCAGTCCCATCTTATCAAGGGCCTCTCGGATCGGTGCCGTAAACGTATCGAAGAGCTTGTCTCGTTCTTCCTTGGTCATGGAAAGCTTCTGGGTGATCCGTTCGTATTCCTCAGGATGCTCAAACTTAAAGCTGAGATTCTCTAATTCCGTCTTGATCTTGTTTAGGCCAAGTCGATTGGCGAGAGGTGCATAGATATAAAGGGTCTCCCCTGCGATCTTGTATTGTTTGTTGGCAGGCTGACTGGCGAGCGTGCGCATGTTATGCAAACGGTCGCAAATCTTGATGAGGATGACGCGGATGTCGTCGCTCATGGTCAGCAAGAGCTTCTTGAAGTTTTCAGCTTGCGCAGACGCTTTGTCACCGAAGATGCCCCCGCTGATCTTGGTCAGCCCATCCACGATCTGTGCAATCTTATTTCCGAAGATGTTCTGGATGTCTTCAGTGGTATAGTCAGTGTCCTCCACGACATCGTGGAGGAGGGCTGCGCAGATACTTGTAGAGCCCAGTCCCATCTCCTCGCAGGCAATTTGGGCGACAGCGATAGGATGCATGATATAAGGTTCGCCAGACAGTCTGCGGACGCCTTTGTGAGCCTGTCGTGCGAAATTGAAGGCCTTTGTGATGATGTCAACCTTCTTGCGATGCCGGGATGCCAAGTAAGTGTCTAAGAGATGCTGGAACGCATCATCCACCATTTTAGCTTCTTTGGCTTCCCTTTCTTTTTCTTTCTGATCCACTTCGTCCATAGTCATTCTCCTATTGATGGCTTACTTTACTTTTATTTTCTTGCCTGCGCGTATATTTGACCCACTGATACCATTCAACTTCCGCAGTTTCTTGACGGAGGTGTGGTTGCGCTCGGCAATCTCCGACAACGTATCTCCCTCACGCACGGTGACACTCTTCGAACGGTTTTTGCGACTACTCCTTCCTCTCTTGCTTCGGCGACTGCGTTTGCCAGATCGGGAAGAGTTGCTTTTCTTGCTGTAACTATTTCTTGATGATCGGGATACGGAGGACACTTCTTCATTCACGTCCACCTCTGTGCGCTTGCTTAACAATTCCGAGGAATCGTACGCATAGATGGAATCCTCATGGTCGATGAAACTGTTGACAAGGCTTGCGGGGAGCCGGATGGCTGAGGGTTGAGTATTCCCATTGACGATGTCATGGCGATACTGTGGATTCAAAGTCTCCAATTCTTCCATGTCGATGTTCAGGACGTGGGCAATTTGCTCCAGGTGTACGTCCCTGTTGACGACAACGGTGTCACTCTTTGCCGGCAGGTTGGTCAGCATCGGGCAGATATTATGGTCACAATAGTAGGTCATGATATAATTGGCGGCGATGAAAGCAGGCACATATCCACGCGTTTCCTGGGGGAGATAGGGATAGATCTGCCAATAGTCTGTCTCTCCTTTGGAGCGGTGTATCGCCTTGTTGATCTTGTCTGGCCCGCAATTATAGGCTGCGATCACTAAGTTCCAGTCGCCAAAGATCTTATAAAGGTCACTGAGGTAATGCGCTGCAGCATAAGAGGCTTTCACGGGATCGCGGCGCTCGTCAACGAGAGAGTTGACCATCAGTCCATACCGCTTGCCAGTCCCGATCATGAATTGCCATAGTCCGGTGGCTCCCACTCTTGATACGGCTTTGGGGTTCAAGGCCGACTCGATGACAGGTAAGTACTTGAGCTCCAGTGGTAATCCGTAGGTCTCTAAGGCCTGCTCGAAAATGGGCATATAGAAATTGCTGGCTCCCAACATATAGCTGACAGACCGGCGCAGTTGACCGCTGTAGCGGTCGATGAATTTCTGTACAACATCATTATAGGGCATCTCGATGATGCTGGGGATGCGACTGAGGCGTTCTTTATATACCTCTTTGTCGTATACCGGATTGACATCCGGCAGGTTACAGCTCGTGTCCGGGTGCAGGTAGGTCTTTGTGTTATAGAGTTGCAATAGGCTGTCCAACTCCGTGGTCATACCTTCCGGGAGGTCGATGATCTCTTCCTTACCTTGAGCATTGGTTACCTTAATCTCATTCTTCTCATCTTCGTTGTTTACCTGCGCATGGAGGGCAGAGGAAAAGCTGAAAAGAAAGGCAACCGTTATTAAATAGATCTTCTTCATTATCTTTTTCTTCTTTTTTCCTTCCTATAGAGATTTAAAAGTTCAAACTGCATTGGAGCCCCACCGAACTCGACAGGAGGGGGTTCCGATAACTATCGTTGTGGATGACCGTTGGCTCCACCCGCAAGCTCAGGTTCTGGGAGATGTCAAACTCGGACAGGGATGCATCCACATAGGCATCGATGACGGACAGGGCATATACTCCCACCATAGCGAAGAAACTCAGGTCGCGCCATCTGCGGTACCTGTCCTTTCGGCTCTTGAAAATCGTCTTGTACCTCTCTTCATTCTCAGGAGTAATTGAATTTCCCAAGTGTAGGAACTGATTGTAGCTCTGCGTCTGAGGGTCGGAATCCATGATATCCAAATATGCCTGTGCATAGTCATGGTACATCATGTTGTTCCATCGCATCGCATAGGCACATCCCACGAAGCCCCCGTAGATAATAGGCAGTTTCCAGTATTTCCGGTTGTAGATCTGTCCTGCGCCCGGCAAGACAATGGCCAGCCATAAGGCACGTTTCGCACTGGGCTTCCATGTGGCCCAGTCGCGTGGATGCTTCTTCCCAATTGTATCCGTGGCGTTGATCCATTTCAAGCTATCCTTGGAGGACAGGATCGCACTCGCCTTGATGGTATCCTCTTCCGTCTTTGCCGTATGGCCCGGCATGGTCACTTTCTCCCCGTTTTTCTTCTGGGCGAAAAGAACGGGCTGCGATGCCATCAGGATGCTGATCGTCAGGCAAAAGCGCAATATGTTATGACTTGCTATGCTCACGCTTTATTGCTCTTTCAATTTGTCAAAGACGTTCATGATGCGTTCCAGCTCCTCTTCATTTGCAAAAGGAATGCTGATTTTCCCTTTCCCCTTCGGCGAGCAGGTCATCTGCACCTTCGTGTTCAGGAATGAAGACAGGCGTTGTTTGAGCACATTGAACTCTTCTGGCAATTGGCTCTTGGCAATGATCTTCTTCTTGCCGCTTTCTATATCCTCACCGTTCTTGAGGTGTTGCACCATCTCCTCTACCTTGCGCACGGAGTATCCGTTCTTTTGGATCTCCTTGAACAGCTTGATTTGCAAGGAAGGGCTGTCTAATGCTAACAAGGCACGGGCGTGCCCCATGTCGATATCCTTCTTTTGCAAGGCCATCTGCACTTGTGCAGGCAGTTTCAATAACCGGAGGTAGTTGGCAATGGCTGTACGGCTTTTTCCTACGCGCTCAGAGACTTTTTCCTGTGTCATCCCTTCACTTTCCAACAAGTGCTCATAGGCAAGGGCAATCTCGATGGCATTCAAGTCTTCACGTTGGATATTCTCCACCAAAGCCATCTCCATGACGTTCTCGTCCTTGATGGTCCTAATATAGGCTGGGATGGCCTTCAATCCAGCTATCTGTGAAGCCCTCCATCTTCGTTCGCCGGCGATGATCTGGAACTTGTTCTCTGCGATCTGTCGCAAGGTGATGGGCTGGATAATCCCAATCTCACGGATACTGTTCGCTAATTCTTGCAACGACTCGTCATCGAATTCCCGTCGGGGCTGGTTCGGATTCGCCTGGATTTGGTCGACAGGGATCTCGTTGATCGTGGAACTACCTTGCGTGCGAATGCCATCCGTCTCCAACAAAGCATCTAATCCCCTTCCTAAACTATTGAATTTCTTGTGTACTGCCATTGTTAACTGTTCTTGTTAATGATTTCTTTTGCCAACGCCAAGTGGTTCTTCGAGCCGGTAGAGTCTGCATCGTAGAGGATGACTGGCAGTCCGTGGCTCGGGCTTTCACTGAGCTTGACATTCCGCTGGATGACGGTCTTGAAGACCAGTTCTTGGAAGTGGCGCTTTACCTCATCATAGATCTGGTTTGCCAAGCGCAGGCGACTGTCATACATGGTCAGCAGGAATCCTTCGATCTCCAGTTTCGGATTAAGCTTGCTCTTGATGATCTTGATCGTGTTCAGCAACTTGCTGATCCCTTCCAATGCAAAGTATTCGCATTGCACGGGGATAATCACGGAATCAGCTGCAGTCAGCGAGTTGACCGTGATCAGCCCTAAGGAGGGCGAGCAGTCTATCAGGATATAATCATATTCATCCCGAATGGGTTCTAACAGCTTGCTGATCACCCTTTCCCTGTTGTCAAGGTTCAGCATCTCAATCTCGGCACCTACCAGATCGATATGGCTGGGTATAATGTCTAAACCATCAATATCTGTGGTGTAAATGGCATCGCGGACATCGGCATGGTCGATAATGCACTCATACAGGGAACAATCCACTTCCTTGACATCAACCCCCAATCCACTGGATGCATTTGCCTGAGGATCGGCGTCGACGACTAATACGCTCTTCTCTAATGTGGCAAGCGAAGCAGCAAGATTGATCGTTGTTGTCGTTTTGCCTACGCCACCCTTTTGATTCGCTAATGCGATAATTTTTCCCATATCATTCGTCCTTTGAATGGATGGAACACTGTCCCATCTAATAAAATTAGATTGCAAAGTTACATATTTTATGCGAGAAATCAGATAATTAAAGGTTTTTTCGTACTTTTGCAAAGAAAAATAGTACTAATTATGATTCGGAAAAGACCTTTGATCTTGATTTCCAATGATGATGGCTATCATGCTCCGGGAATCAAAAAGCTTGTAGATATCGTTAAGGACATGGCGGATGTGCTGGTTTGCGCACCGGAGTCAGCACGCTCTGGCTTTTCTTGCGCTTTTTCTGCTACGACCCCGCTTCGACTGAAATTGAGGCATAATATGGGAGAGACTGTCGTTTGGTCGTGCAATGGCACACCGGTCGACTGCGTAAAGTTGGCTTTGGACCAGTTTTGTAAGGAGCGTCGGCCTGACCTGATCTTAGGAGGCATCAATCATGGGGATAATTCTTCGGTGAACAATCATTATTCCGGGACCATGGGCGTGGCAATGGAGGGTTGCATGAAATATATTCCTTCTGTCGCGTTCTCCAGTTGTGACTATAGCGAAGATGCGAACCTGGAGCCGCTTAGACCCTACATTCGCAATATCGTGGACAGGGTCTTAGAGGAAGGACTTCCCAAGGGGGTCTGCCTGAACGTGAATTTCCCTGCGGGTGATCATTTCCAAGGGGTGAAGATTTGCCGTATGACCTTCGGGTCGTGGGTGAACGAAGTCGTGAAGGAGCGCCATCCTCGGGGATACGATTACTTTTGGATGGTTGGGCATTATCGGAATGATGAGCCGAATGCCGAGGATACGGATCAGTGGGCTTTGACACATCGGTATGTTGCGGTGACACCTACCCTGATGGATGTAACGGCTTATCAGGTGATGGATGATCTCAAAAACTGGAATCTATGAGGTATTACTTGATCGTGGGTGAGGCCAGTGGGGATTTGCATGCCTCGCATCTGATGGCTTCATTGAAGAAAAAGGATGCGGCGGCTGATTTCCGCTTTTTCGGCGGCGACTTGATGAAAGCGGTGGGAGGAACTTGTGTCAAGCATTACAAGGAGATGGCGTACATGGGATTCGTGCCTGTCCTCCTCCATTTGCGTACGATATTCCGGAATATGGCATTATGCAAGCAGGATATTTTAGCGTGGCACCCGGATGTCGTCATTCTTGTTGACTATCCTGGTTTCAACCTTGATATCGCCCATTTCGTGCATAGCAAGACGCAAATCCCTGTCTATTATTACATTTCGCCTAAGATTTGGGCGTGGAAGGAATGGAGGATCAAGAATATCAAACGGGATGTGGACGAGATGTTCTCCATCCTGCCTTTCGAAATACCGTTCTATGAGAGGAAGCATCATTATCCCATCCATTACGTGGGGAACCCAACGGCAGATGAGGTGCGACAGTTCCGTTCTGGCTATCACGAGACGAAGGAGTCGTTCTGCCGTGCATGTGGGCTCGATGACCGACCCCTTATTGCCTTGTTGGCGGGGAGTAGGGAGCAGGAGATCAAGGATAACCTTCCGGCCATGCTTAAGGCGACTCGGAACCTGAAGGATTATCAGGTGGTCGTAGCCGGTGCTCCCTCTATTGAGGATGGCTATTACCGAAAGTTCTTACAAGGTTTTTCGGTCAAGGTCGTCAGGAACCAAACCTATCCCTTGCTTTCTCATGCTACTGCTGCGTTGGTTACCAGCGGTACTGCGACCTTGGAGACAGCCCTGTTTGGCGTTCCGCAAGTGGTATGCTATGAGACACCTGTCCCGCATCTCATCCGGTTTGCCTTCAATCATATCATCCGATGCAAATATATATCCCTGGTCAACCTCATCGCTGACGAGGAAATCGTGCCCGAGCTCCTTGCCGACCGGTTTACCGTAGGGAATATCCAACAGGAATTGGAACGCATCCTTCCCGGTAGGGAAGGGCGCACGCGCATGAAGGCAGCTTATCAAACAGTTTGCCAGAAATTAGGTGATGCGGTCGCGCCTGACAATGCTGCCACCCTCATCATTGATCTTTTGAACCGTAAGGCTCAGGCCAGGAACAGTTGCAGGGAGTAGATATAGATCACCGCAGCCGGGATTGCCAAGAGGGATGAATCGAACCGGTCGAGCATTCCTCCATGGCCAGGCAGGATATGCCCGCTGTCCTTGATGCCAAATGTCCGTTTCATTAAGCTCTCTACCAAGTCGCCCCATGTGCCAAAGACGACTACCACCAAGCCTAAGCCTATCCATTGCAAGATGCTTAGGCCAGATATGTTGTCTCCTTGGTTCTGGAAGTATCCGATCAAGCCAGATACGATCAGTACGATGATGCCCCCACCAATGCTGCCTTCCCAGGTTTTCCCGGGACTGATCCTTGGAAAGAGCTTGTGCTTCCCAAACAAGGAACCACTACAGTAGGCACCTGTATCGTTGATCCAAAGCAAGATAAACACGCACATCGGGAGGATATAAGAGTAGTGGATTCCTGCTGCATCCTCGCGGAAAGCCAAGACATTGATCATGGAGAGCGGAAGTGCTATATACAATTGCGAAAGGCATGTATATGCCATGTCGTTCACTGCATTCGCGGTCTTCATGTATAGCTCGCTGATCAGCAAGTAGACGATGGTCAAGACATAGGGTAGGAAGACACCATTTGACTGTATCAACCCACAGTTCTTGCCGGCAATGGCAAAGAAGAAATAGACTCCTGCAACGGTCGTGATCAACCGGTTGACGGTAACCTCGGGCACTTGGTTCGCCAATCCCGTATATTCCCAGATCGTCATGCCCGTGATGATGGCAAACAAGATCATCATCGTCTCTGCCCGCAGGAAGCAGGCAATCATCACAACGACGAACAGCGCGCCGGTAATGGCTCTGATCACTAAATTTTTCCCTTTATCACTCATGATGCCTTTCCTTATTTTTGTCGGTCTCCTTTTGTCGCTGATGGTGCCGGATTGCTATTCTTTCGCACCATCTTCTTGGGAATCGGAGTTGTCGTCCTTGTTTTCAAGACCCTTCTTTTTCTGATATTCTGCCTCAGCTTGTTTTACCTCGTCAGGCATATCCTCAATCTTGGGCTGCTCATCTTCCATGATCTCTTGTGAGCGACTGATCCAAGGGCGTTTCCCAAAGATCTTCTCTACGTCCTCAGCCATGATCACTTCTTTCTGGATCAACAGCTCTGCCAGTTCGTTATGCCCTTTCTGGTGTTCCAAGAGGATCTTCTTCGCGCGGTCGTACTGTTCGTTGATCATCTTGAGAACTTCCTCGTCCATGATGTGCGCTGTGGTTTCGGAATAAGGGCGTTGGAATTGGTATTCCTGGTTATTATAATAGCAGATGTTCGGCAGTCGGTCGCTCATGCCGGCGAATGCGATCATGCCATACGCGCTTTTCGTGGCGCGCTCCAGGTCGTTCATGGCACCCGTGGAGATATGCCCAGTAAACAACTCCTCTGCGGCACGTCCTCCGAGCAGGGAGCACATCTCGTCCAGCATTTCTTCCTTCGTGCTGATCTGCCGTTCCTCAGGGAGATACCAGGCTGCCCCTAAGGCACGCCCACGTGGAACGATACTTACCTTCACCAACGGGTTGGCATACTGGCAGAACCAAGAGATGGTGGCATGGCCAGCCTCATGGAGGGCGATGGTGCGTTTCTCTGCGGCAGTCATCACCTTGGTCTTCTTTTCAAGGCCACCGATGATACGGTCGACGGCATCCAAGAAGTCTTGCCTGTTCACAGCTTTCTTGTTATGGCGGGCTGCGATCAGGGCAGCCTCATTGCATACGTTGGCTATATCCGCCCCAGAGAATCCTGGTGTCTGGCGCGCCAAGAGGTCGATATCTACGGAATCGTCAATCTTCACAGGTTTCAGATGGACTTGGAAGATAGCTTTCCGCTCATTGAGGTCAGGCAGGTCGACGTTGATCTGTCTGTCGAAACGCCCGGCGCGGAGCAAGGCCTTGTCTAACATGTCCACGCGGTTTGTGGCTGCTAAGATGATCACGCCGCTGTTGGTGCCAAAGCCATCCATCTCGGTGAGCAAGGCATTCAGGGTGTTCTCGCGCTCATCGTTGCCGCCCATTGCCGGGTTCTTGCTCCTGGCACGGCCAATGGCATCAATCTCGTCGATGAAGATGATGCTTGGAGCCTTTTCCTTTGCCCGTTGGAAGGTGTCCCTGACGCGGCTTGCGCCTACGCCGACAAACATCTCCACGAAGTCGGAGCCGCTCATGGAGAAGAAGGGTACACCAGCTTCTCCAGCCACAGCCTTGGCCAACAGGGTCTTACCCGTACCCGGAGGTCCTACGAGCAGGGCACCCTTTGGGATCTTTCCACCTAAGTCCGTGTATTTCTTCGGGTTCTTCAGGAAGTCGACGATCTCCTTGATTTCCTGCTTGGCACCTTCTTGTCCTGCGACGTCCTTGAAGGTAACGCCGACCTCATTGCCTTTTTCGTACATCTTGGCTTTGCTCTTTCCCACGCTGAAGACGCCCCCGCCACCGGAGTTGGCACCCCATCGGCGGAAGATCAGTATCCAGAGTACGACCAAGAGCAGGTACGGGGCTAAGCCAATGAGGATATTCATCACCGTATTTTCTGACTTGTTGTCATAGCTGAAGTCCGTGATCTTGCCCGCTTTCAATTCGGCAGATAGATATTTCTCTACTTCATCTACCGATCCAAACTCCACGTTGAGGTAAGGAGCCGTGCCTACTTGCTGGGCAGACATGTTGAACACGTCGCGGATGTATTTGGGTTTGACATACATCTTCAGCGAGCTTTCGTTCTTGTTGATGATCACGTTCTGCGCATACCCTTTTGCCACGAATGTCTTGAATTTCGTATAGGTGACATCCTTGCTGTAACCTGCCGAGGTGCCCAAGGCGTTTCCTCCGCCGGAAATGAACAGGATGAGGAGGGTGACAATCGACAAGATGTAGACCCAGTTCATGTTGAACTTAGGCATTTTCGGTTGCTTGTTGTTGTCGGGATTATGGTAATTCTTATTGTCCATGATCGTTGTTTTGCTTAATTTTCATCTGGAATGCGAGTGAGCTTGGCGTCTTCCCACAGATTCTCTAAGTCGTAGAAGGCACGGGTGTCCGGCAGGAAAATGTGCACCAAGACATCACTATAGTCCATGGCTACCCATTGGTCGGCTCCCAGTCCTATAACATGAGTGGGCTTCTCGCCTGCATGCTCTCTTACATAATCGTTGACGGATTCCGATATCGCCTCTACCTGTGTGGGGGAATTACCCTGACAGATGACAAAGTAATTGGCGATGGAACCATCGATATTACTTAAATCGGCAATTACTATGCCATTTCCTTTCTTCTCTTGAATTCCTTTGGTTATAGTTTGTACCAGTTGCTCTGTATTAACCATTTACAATTTACATTATTATATGAGTTTACAAAGTTACAGTGAAATATTGGAATTCCCATCAAATCAGTTCCATATTTGCAGTTTTTTATGATTTTCTTGCGATCAACAGGGTGGGATGGAGGGACTGGATATCTGACAGAATGGTCACTGTCAGGGGGCCCGAATCGGCATGATTTGACAGAATGTCATGCAGATTTATGCTTTTTAACAAAAAAAATCTCGAAAAATGCTTGTAGTTCCAAAAAAAGCAGTACCTTTGCAACCGCAATTCAGAGATGAATGCTGTACTTTGGGATATGGTGTAATGGTAACACTACAGATTCTGGTCCTGTCATTCCTGGTTCGAATCCGGGTATCCCAACTCATAGGTTTGCTAGATAGCTTCTACGGAAGTTATCTAGTTTTTTTATGCCCACCATTTGTCATGGATAGCTGGAAAGAGAGCGGATTGTAAAAGATGGTCTTTCGCATGGCGATAGATGACCTTTCACGCGGCGATAGATGGTCTTTTACGTGGCAGGAGATGACCCATTGCAAAGTAGGTAGGATGATGGCAAGGAAGGGGAACCTGGCGATGAAGACAAAAAAAGGAAGGGAACACTTGGCCCCCTTCCCATTATAGTTCTTAAAAGATGAGAATTAAGAAACTTCGTTGTCTTCTACCTCGTCATTCTCTTCGTTCTGCTTGTCGATCGCCTTGATCTTTTCGCGAACCAGATTGGCATCGTCTTTCAGCTTCTGCACTTTCCTGTTCATCTCATCGATCAGGCTGTTTCCTTTCTTTGACGATGCGTTCAGGAAGCCGAGGTTGTTTTCATAGGTCTGGATTTCCCCTTTCAGTTGTTCGTAGCGGCGCATCAACCGTCCCCGTTCGTTATCCAGGGCATCCTCGCCTCGTTTTGCCACGTTCTTCAGGTTATTGCGGAAATTGTCGAGGCGACGGCGAGCCGTAGAGATGTTCAGTTCCTTATAGACCTTATCCAAGAGGTCATGGTATTCCTTGTAGATCTTGTCTTTCTCCTTGTAAGGCACATGTCCGATCGCATTGTATTCCTCGGTCAGCTCTTGTACCTTTTCTTGGGCATTCTCCGTTGTATTCTCGAGCAACTCCTTTAGTTGTGCGATGACATTGCGTTTCTTCTCAAGATTCGTCCTTTCCTCGTTGCGGGTTCCCGCATTCGCGGCATTTCTGGCTTCGAAGAAGTGATTGCAAGCCGTAAGGAAGTCGTTCCACAGCTGGTCGCCTAATTTCTTGGGCACCACGCCAATGGTCTTCCATTCTTTCTGGAGGGCAATCAACTTATCGCTGGTCGACTTCCAGTCCGTGCTGTCTTGCAGTGACTGTGCTTTCTCCACCAATGCTTTTTTCTTCTCAGCATTCTCGGCAAAGCGTTGTTTCAGTCCCTTGAAGAACTCAGCTTTCCTTCCGAAGAAATCATCGCATGCGGCGCGGAAGCGCTCAAAGATCTTCACATTCATCTTCTGTGGGGCAAACCCGATCTTTTTCCAGTCAGCCTGAATGGCAATGATTTCTTTGGTATGTTTCTCCCAATCAGCTGCGCCCTTATTCTCTTCCTTGGCAATTGCCTCTACCTTTTCGCAGAGTGCGGTTTTCTTGGTCAGGTTTTCTTCCTCCTGCGCACGTAAGTTCTCAAAGTGCTGTTGGTGCCGTTTGTTGATGACGGTAGATGCCGCCTTGAAGCGTGCCCAGATCTGTTCGCGGAGCTCTTTGGCTACCGGACCGATCTCGCGATATTCCTGATGCAGTTCCTGCAGTTGGTGGAACGCACTGATCACATCTGGTTCATCAGCCAATTTCTCAGCAGCTTCGCAGAGTTTCGTCTTCAGCTCTAAGTTCTTCTTGAAGTCATATTCCCGAGCCTCACTGTTCAGCTTGAGCAAGTCGTAGAATTGCTCCACGTAGAGCTGGTAATTTCTCCATAGCTCATTGGCTTTATCAGCGGGCACCGCTTTGATCTCTTTCCACTGCTGTTGCAGGTCCTTGAACTCCTGATAAGATTTATTGGCTTCCTCCGGTGAAGTGGCCAATGACTTTATCTTTTCGATGATCTCAAGTTTCTTTTCGAGGTTTTCCTGTTTCTCAGCTTCCTGTTCCTGGAATTGCTTAGCTCGTTTTTCCTTGATGATTCCCATCTCAGCCTTGAACATCTCCTCGTCCTCATCCGGCAGTACCTCATATTCCTCAGGCTTTCCGCCAGCCTCTAAGTATTCCTTCTGCTGCTCATCGCGCTCAGCGTTATGGATCTTATAGAATGTGGTCTTCAGATGGTCGATCTCCTCTTTATTGGGATTTTCATCACTATTGGCAATTTCTTTCACGCGTTCCAGGACCTCTTTCTTGGACGTATAAACCTTCTTGGCGGGATCATCGACCTTGGTTGATGCCTCGCTTTCCGGTTCTCCCGTCTTCTCTTCGTTCGCCGTTACCTCAGCCTGAGGTCCTTCGTCGGTTTCCTTCGGAGTATCCCCTTGCGCGTTCTGCACTTGAGAATCAGTAGTGGTGGAATCCTTTGCTACTGTTTCTTCTACTTTTTTCTCGTCTTCTAAATTGCCCTGATTCAGAGCGTTCTCTTGAGAGTCCATCATTTCACTGTTTTAGTTTATGACACGGTATTTCAACTTGAGATACGGCGGAGCACTTCTTTCCCCATATCCCCTTATCAAATGCAAACTTAGATAAAAAAGTTGTAAAATCCTAATGAAAGGCAATTTTTTTTCAAAAAAAGCATTTAAAGGAGTCGTTTATTCCTCAAAATCCACCAAGAGAGTCCTGATACGATGATGGAAATGACCAATGCGATGAGGAATCCATACTTGTAGGTTTCCATCCCGTTGATCAAGTTCATGCCGAAAAGGGAGGCGATGAGGGTTGGGAACATCATGATAATACTCACGGATGTAAGGGTTCGCATCACCGTGTTCATGTTGTTGTTGATGATGCTTGAATAGGTATCCATCGTCGACTCAAGGATATCGGAATAGATACTGGTGGTTTCCCTTGCCTGGGTCATCTCGATATTCACGTCTTCGATCAAGTCTGCGTCCAACTCATCTACCTGTAGCTTGAACTTCAGCTTAGCGAGCAGGTTTTCATTTCCGCGGATAGACGTAATAAAATAGGTGAGGGAGTCTTGCAATCGGCTGAGTCCGATCAGGCTCTCGTTGTTCACGCCATGGTCAAGGTTGTGCTTTGCCTTCTCAATCAGGGCGTTGATCTGCTTCAGCCTTTTCAGGTACCACACGGCGGAGGAAAGGAAAAGCCGGAAGATCAGGTCTACATAGTCAGTAAATCCGACACCTCTTTTTTGCTGATAGCTCACAAAGTCGATCATCATGTTTGTCTCGTAGTAGCATACGGTGATGGTAACGTCTCGTTTGTGGATAATGCCCAAGGGTACTGTCGTATAGGGCGTGCGTGATCGGATTTCCTTGACATAAGGAATACGGAGGATGATCAGCATCCATCCGTCATCGTACTCGTAACGGGCACGCTCATCGGTATCGCTGATGTCCGAGAGGAAATACTCTGGTATTTTGAATTTATCTTCCAGCAATTGCTGGTCTTCATCAGTTGGACATGTTACCTGTATCCAGCAGTTGGGCTGCCATTCTTCGATGGCTTTCAGATTTGAGTTGATATTCCAATATGTTCTCATTTCGCTAATCTCCATACGTTAATAGGTTGAAGATCAGCACTCTCAAAGTCTTTTCCCCAGCCTACAGATTGTAATTTTCCGCGTGATAATCGTCCATAAATTCTTGTTTCCTTTTTTATTTGTGCAAAGATATAACAATTTTCCCAAACGGACAACCCTTTGCCAGATTTTCTTTTGGATTAAATCGTGTAGGTAAATACCTCATCCATCATTCCTTATGATGTTCCGAAACGTTTAAATAGATGGTTACGATCAAGATGAAAGCAATACTTCCGACCGTGATGAGGGATGGGGGAGTTGCCTCTGGGTTTGAAGCTAAGAGGTAATCAAGCCATCTGAACAGCCAACAGAGGAAGAGGAGGATGATAGGAAACAAAATCCACTTCTTCATTAATTCTTTCTTTTTCATCTCTTTTTCTGTGTAGGTTCCATTTTCCTTCAGGTTTACTCATCCGCGATGTCATGTCAACAAGCATGGGAAAAGAATTGGATCCGTGCCCATTGCTATTCTGCGATATGGCCTGTCGAGAAGGAAAGGGAGGAAATCCCTCGTGTCTTTCCTCCCTTTGAATGATCTATTTCCTTTATTTCTCTGGTATCTCAGCCAATGTTTCTTTCAGCAGGTTCCAGAAAGGAACGGCCGTGGAGATAAGGAAACGCTCGTTCGTAGTGTGCGGGCTCTTCAGCGTTGGGCCTAAGGAGACGACATCCAGGTTGGGGTACTTGCCCAAAATAACGGAACATTCCAATCCAGCATGGTCAACCTGTACAACGGCTTCCTCCCCATTCTGCTCCTTGTAGATCTTCTTCAGGAGGTTCAGGATCTCGCTATCCGGGTTCGGGTCCCATCCACTATAGCTGCCACTCAGGGTAACCTTCATCCCAGCCATGTTGAAACAGCTCTGCAGCATGGTAGCCACATAGTCCTTCATGTCCTCGCGAGAGGAGCGAGCAAGGATCTTGACGGTTGCCTTCCCATTCTCGATGTCGATGATGGCAAGGTTGCTGGAGGTCTCTACGACATTCGGATAGACAGGGATCATCCTGACAACTCCGTCATGACAAGCATAGATGGCATCGATGAGGTTATCCTGGATCTCCTGTGGAACCTCTGTCTTAGGCGTGTCCACTTCCTCGGTGAAGAACTCAATGTCTTTCTCAATGGTCTTATATTCGTCTTCGAAGCTTTCCTTCCAATCTGCTACGAGGTCGTTGACAGCCTGGATGTTCTCTTTCGGCAGGGTCAGCACCACCTCAGCCTTGAAGGGAATGGCATTGCGCATGTTGCCTCCGTGCCAGCTTGCCAGTCGTGCCTCGCATTCAGCAACGGCTTCGCGGACGAAGCGTACCATCAGTTTATTGGCATTGGCACGTCCCTCGTTGATCTCCAGACCGGAGTGACCGCCACGTAATCCCTTAAGGGTCACTTTCAAGGCAGCGTCATTAGGATCCGTTTCCACTTCCTGATAGTCCAGTTCTGCTGTGATATCCAATCCACCTGCAGACCCGATGACGAACTTACCCCAAAGCTCAGAGTCTAAGTTCATGAGTATATCCGAATGCAATTCCCCTTCTGGCAGGGCATTAGCCCCATACATTCCCGTTTCCTCATCTGCTGTGATCAGGGCTTCCACGGGTCCGTGCTTGAGGTCCTTGGCTTCCATGACAGCCATGATAGCTGCAACACCGATGCCATCATCTGAGCCCAAGGTTGTGCCTTTGGCCCTTACCCATTCTCCATCAATATAGGTTTCGATGGGATCCGTCTCGAAATTATGCTTGCTTTCCGGAGCTTTCTGTGGTACCATGTCCATGTGTGCCTGCAAGAGGACCGTCTTTCTGCCTTCCATGCCCGGAGTGGCAGGCTTGCGCATGACGATATTATTGCCTGCGTCCTTGAAGGCTTCAACGCCAACCTCTTTAGCAAAATCCAATAGAAATTGCTGTACTTTCTCTAAGTGTCCTGATGGACGGGGTACTTGTGTCAGTGCATCAAAGTGACGCCAGATGCACTCAGGTTTTAGATTTTTAATTTCACCCATAGTTGTAATGTATTTAGTGTTTAATAATGAAGGTATCATATACCTTCTGATATCTCATTCGTGATTTCGTCTGGCTTTAGTAAAGGCAAGTGCGATATAACCGAAAATACCTAAAAGGACGACCAACAAGGTCTGAACGGTGTGCACGATCAAGACGAAGAACAGCGCATCGTTGTCAGCTACGCCATAGAGGATCAGCATGGTCTTGACAGCGAAGTGCCATGGACCAGCCCCATTAGGAGTCGGAACGATGACAGCGATACTTCCCACGATGAAGGTGACCATCGCACATGCCATTCCTAAATGGGAAGTTGCGTCAAAACAAAAGAAGGTAAGGTAGTAATGCAGGAAATAGCTCCCCCAAATCGCAAGGGTGAAGAAGATGAATAGGGGCACGTTCCTTACGTTCCTTAAGGAGATGATGCCCTGCCAGATCCCCTGCAAGGTTTCTTTTACCTTATTATATATAGCCAATTTTCTCAATAGTACATGCAGCATGGCAAGTGCTGCCACTGCACAGATGGCAGTAACGAGCCATCCTTCCCACGAAAAACGGTGGAAGAAGGAGTCTATACTGGTACCTGTCTTTGCAAAGAAATTCGTGAAGACCCTTATCTGGAAGAGGAAGGTCAGTCCGGTAATGATGAGGATCAGCAATGAGTCGATCGCCCTTTCCGTGACCACAGTTCCTAATGACTTGGGAAAAGAAACATGGTCGTATCTTTTCAAAACCGCACAACGAGCAAATTCCCCGACCCTTGGAATCACCAGGCTTGAGGCGTAAGAGATGAAAATGGAATAAATAGATACAGATGTACGGGGATGTTCTCCGACGGGTTCCAGGGTCTGCTTCCATCTCCATCCTCTGAAGACCTGGGCCATAATGCCAAAGGGGAAAGACAGGAGCATCCACGTCCAGTCCATCTCATAGAACATCACATGCTCTATCTGATGGAAATTGAACCCACGATACATCCAATATAAGATGGCACCACCCAAAAGAAGTGAAAGGAGTACCTGGAATGTATTATTTATTATTTTCTTCTTTTCCAAAGAGGTCTTGTATTTTTATGTATTTGCAAAAGTAATGGAAAATTTCGATAATGCGAAATAAATACTTGCTTTATTTGGGCTCAGCCAGTAAATTCGTTTTGTGATCCGTGGGTATTGGCACCCTGCAAGAAATGAAATAAACCTGATTTTGCTTTGAATTACAATTTGATTCCATTATCTTTGCATGATAAAATACAGAAAGATGAAAACTGTTAAGCCGAAGAAGAACTTAGGTCAGCATTTCCTGACTGACCTGAACATTGCCAAGCGCATTGCGGATACCGTTGATGCTTGCCCGGATATTCCTGTCTTGGAGATCGGTCCCGGAATGGGAGTCCTTACCCAATACTTGGTTACGAAGGGGCGGGAGGTCAAGGCTGTAGAGATCGATGCTGAGTCGGTGAGATATCTGCATGAGCATTATCCCCAGCTCCGAGACCATATTATCGGAGAGGATTTCTTGCGGATGGACCTGAATAAGATATTCGATGGGCAGCAGTTCGTGTTGACAGGTAATTATCCTTATGATATTTCCTCCCAGATTTTCTTTAAAATGCTTGATTACAAGGATCTGATCCCTTGTTGCACAGGCATGATCCAGAGGGAGGTTGCCCAGCGTATTGCATCTGCCCCAGGGAATAAGTCGTATGGTATCCTTTCCGTGTTGATCCAGGCATGGTATGATGTGGAATACCTCTTTACGGTAGACGAAGGCGTCTTTAACCCGCCACCAAAGGTGAAGAGTGCCGTGATCAGGATGAATCGGAATCAAGTGGAGGATTTGGGCTGCGATGAGGCCTTGTTCAAGCGATTGGTGAAGACAGTGTTCAACCAGCGGCGTAAGATGTTGCGGGTGAGCCTCAGGCAGATGTTCCCTGGCATGACAGTCTCCTCTGGCTTTTATGCACAGGATATCATGACGAAACGTCCAGAGCAATTGTCGGTTCCTCAATTCATCGACCTGACTAATATCGTGGCGGAAGAATTGCAAAAGATGCGTAATTTGCAGTCAGAAACATCAGACTGATATGGATTAGGTTGGCATGTAAAGTATTAAAGAAAGAGGACCCTTCTTCATCATCAAGAAAGAGTCCTCTTTGTTTTGTGTGATTGCTCTGAGCCTAAATTTTAAGTAACTTATTGATCTCTAATAGTTTGTACTCATAGAAATCCCTGGTCTTAGAGTCTCCGGTCCCTCTTCTTTGGAGAAGGAGTGCTTTTACTTTTTTGATCTGACTTAACATCAGAGGTTTCAATTGTTCAGCTGGGAGTGATGGGAGTCCATAATTGATTCTCATAAAGGAATGGTCAGGATTCCAATTATCGCAAGGAAGCAATTTCTCCTCGCCCATGCCATGAAGGCTGAAAAGTCCTTTTGGCTTTTCTTCTGCCTGTCCTAATCCGCTCATTTTCTTGAAGAAATCAATTGTCTGAGATTCCAGTTCCATATCTTCTTCAGTAAGGGATTTTCCTTGCAAAGTAGGACGGAAAATCTCGTTAAAGGCATCTGACATATAGTCTTTGATATTGTAGTTGCTGTTTGGATTTACCTGATACCCTTCTTGTATGCGCTGTAGTTTCGTGCTTCCGTAGATAGCACTGATAACAGATCCTGAAATATGAATGGATGTCATGTCTTCCTCATTAAACTTATTCAATAGGTCTCTTGGTGCCAGCCATTCTTTATAAGTACGTGCCTGCTTGACGAGCCATTCCATGGCACGGTGCTGGGTGTTCTTGTCAATGTAAGTCTTTGCATATCCATGGTCACCTTGTCGTATCTCGTGAAAAACGATCCCGCCGAGATAGGGCATGACATGGCCCAGATGGCGTCGGTATTGTTTTACGACTTCCTTGTACATGTCTGCTACGTTCTTGTAGGACTCACCAGGTTCTCGTGTCCATTCTTCGAGATGCTTCATGATAATCTTGAGGTTACTGATAGCATAATTACCTGCACGTACATGGTCATTGCCAAGGTCCTCTGTTTGGTCAGTAGGGTCGACTGTGCTCATAAACTGCTGTGCTCCAAATTCGTATTTGGGGTCTCCAGCCTTTTCTTTTATCCATTTGTCTAAGGTTGTCTTTTCTGCTTCAGGAGCGTTAGCGTCCTTGATGAGGCGATACCCCCAGTTTATGGCATAGATGTCTGCGACTCCTAAAATAGGAGGGGTCATCCTTACACCCTTTTCCATATCGCCAGGCTGAGCTATATAATTGTTCCGAGCATAGTCCATGATACTTGGCGTGGTTCCGTATTTTTGGGTGAACGATGGGCTCCTCAGTGAATCCACAGGAAAAGCGTAACTGGCTCCCATGTTATGCATGAGACCGAGTGTATGTCCGATTTCATGTGAGGCCACGTACCTCATGGATTCTCGCATCAGTTCGTCATCAAAGACATGCTGATGCGTGCGTTTGTCAACTGCTCCAGTTTGGACAAACCTCCAGTTGTGCAGTAATGATACGACATTGTGGTACCAAATTACGTCAGCAGTGAGAATCTCTCCAGTCCTGGGATCAATATATCTGGGTCCCATCGCGTTGGCTGTTTCCGTGACCGCATATTTGACACAGTTATATCTCATGTCATCAGGATCAAAGTTGGGATCATCCGTAGGGTAATCTTTTGCGATAATGGCATTCTTAAAACCTGCCGCCTCAAAAGCTTTGTTCCAATCCATTATGCCTTGTTTGACCGTTGACCGCCATTTTTCTGGGAAAGCAGTATCCACGTAATAGACAATGGGCTTCTTTGGCTCAACTAATTCACCTCTGAAATATGCGGCGGAGTCCTTAGGCTCTAAGCGCCATCGGTTGATGATGGACATTTCTTCTATTTTGTCCTTGGAAGATGAATACACTTTCTTTTCCGTACTAAAGAAGCCAACACGGCGATCATGTAGCCTGACCTTCATCGGCTCATCTGGAGCGAGGAAAAGTGAGCGGTGTACCTCTACTGTATAGGGCTTGTTCTCGGGTGTGAGATTGTAGTTTAGGGTTGATAGAATCTCAATGTTTCTTGGGAATGCCTTGACCTCTTTTACACCGGATGCATCAGCATCAAAAGAGCCTTTGAGATTTTTCTGCCCACCTAAGAGTATTGATAAAGGATTGTCGGGTTTGATAGGTGAGATGCTCTTTTCATTGCCTCCAAAGAAATTGGTGACATCGATGAGTGCATTCCCGTGATGACGTGCTACGATCTTAAAGCCTTTCAATACGGGATCGGCAAAGTTCGTCTTGAATGCCTTAGAGATGGGATCATGCTGATCGACAATATCTTCCGAATGCACTTCATGCATGTAAACCCGGATGCTGTCTTGTGAGAACCTGATCAGCATCGGAGTGTTAATCATCTGTCCAGCCACGAAATCATGGGTATTGCTGGTACTGGAGATGCGATTGGCAAGTATATACAAGTGCCTGAATGCCGAGTCTGGGATTTCAAAGTAGAGTTTTCCATCTTTGTTGAGATAGACAGTAAAAACACCTTGTGACTTCTTGGCTCCTTTGGTGGCTTTTGTATAATCGTCTGTTTTGACCGACGATGCCAATGCTGCTGCCTTTTTGTCTTTTTTCTTGGTAAGACCTGTTTGTGGAACTGCTAAAATAGCAATAAGTAGAATACAAAATACTTTGTTCATATTGATTGTCGTTTTTATTCTTGTCTTGTCCATCCTGGATTTTGTTCGATGCCATGATATTCTATCTCAGACCAAGGGATAGGATAATAATTTTCATTTTCAAGAAATACTCTTTCTGTCTCTTGCTTTGCGATTTCGGAGATTGTGTACGTCTTGCTGCCATCTTCTTTTTCGACGATTTTGATCATCTTTAAGGGATTGGTTTCCCCGTTCAGCTTCTCGTATGTAGTACCCAGCCTGAAAAAATCCCAATAGGTGGTTTCCTCAAAAGCCATTTCAACACGTCGCTCATTGAGAATTTGTTCCAAGGTGATTGATGAATAGGTCGGCATGTGAACCCGTTCTCGTATTAGGTTTATCATTTTAAGCGCGATATCCGTTTTGCCACATCGATAGGCAGCTTCTGCATAGTCGAGTAATACCTCAGCATACCGCCAGATGATGTAGTTTTGCTTGCTTCCATATTTCTCGTCCCCGAATAAGGTAGTAGAGGGGTCGAGGAATTTACGCATATAATACCCTGTGCGTGTAAATGGGTTTGTGCGTATCGTTCCATATTTAGTCAGGTCGACACCAGCAACTTCCTTTCCGCCTTTGATGGTATAATGTATATCCATCGCATGCCCTTTGTATTGGCTTCCGTCATATAAGATATTCGCATAAAAGCGATAGTCGCGGTTCTCGTATGGGTGTTGTGGGTCATAAGTGGTTCCTGCTTGCATCCCATATTCGTCCACATGATTTTGGGTTGGGCAGTATGCACATCTGATACCTCCGAAATAGGGAGATATAGCATCTTCGTCTAATGTATGCCCAAGGTCATCAATGATGCCATCAGCACTATGTTCATATTCAAGAATCGATTCTTCTCCATTTCTGGTAGTGAAGATCCTGTCGTAATCTTCAGCTATTCCTTGTTGGGATTTGTCTGGAATAGGTGTCAAACGATATTGCTTGAGGTCGATGAGCTGATCATATGCGTCCATTGCTTGTTGCATATATTGTTTGGAGCGGTCGTTGGTAAATCCAAAAAGTTCTTTGTCTTTATTTTGAAAGGCAGGTGAGCCTACCCAAAAATAGATTTTGGCCTTAAGCATCAGGGCTGCTCCTTTGGTTACTCTACCCTCATTCCTGGAATCGTATTTGACAGGCAATCTGTCTGCGGCTTGTTGCGCTTCATCAGCGATGAAGTTTGTCATTTCTTCATAGCTCGACCGGGGAAACTTTTCGTTATCGTTGAGGGGGTCAAAAAGATGGTCAATCAGCATAGGTGCCCCAAAGTGGCGTAGTAACATATAATAGTAGTAGCCCCGGAAAAAGTGAGCCTCACCGAGCAAGCGTTCTTTTTCTTCTTCATTTTTGATTTTCCCTGCATTTTCTAACAATCGGTTAATGCTTTGTATTTGCTCATAGTAAGCTGCCCACTCCTTGCGGGCATAGAGTTCTATCGTACTCTCGTTGCCCGCGATAAAATATCCAACACCGGTGCGACTCCAGTTGGAATGAGAATAAGTAACTTGATCACCGTACCATACTGGGTTTCCATAGGAAAGATTACGGAATAGCATGCTGGAGCTCATCAAATTTTTCCAACCTTTGCTCATGTTGTTATACCAGGCCAACGAATACTCGTCGAGCAGGATATCACTCTCCCAGATGCTTTCTTCAGTAAGCTTGTCAACCGGTTCTTCTTTGAAAATATTGTCACAGCTACAGAACATCCATGTTCCTAATGTTAGTAATGCCGTATATATATACTTTTTCATTTTTTTCCTTTTTAAATGTTTTTGTTTAGAAGCCAATGTGAAGACTCGCGCCGTAGGAACGTTGGATAGGGTATCCTAAGTGAGACTCTGGGTCCATGTGCTTCAGTTTACTCCATGTGTGAAGATTACCTCCAGAAAGGGTGATTGCCAAAGAAGTGATCCCCAAATGTTGTAGATAGCTCCTGGGAACTTGATATCCGATATTCAGGGAGCGAAGGCGTATAAAGCTATTGTCTCGTAGCCAAAAGGATGAGGATTTCCTGTTGTTGTCCGCTGATGTTGCCATCTTAACCCGTGGATATTCAGCATCGGGATGATCAGGTGTCCAACACTCTGTTAGATGATAGTCTTGATATTTTACAATGCTGCCATTTTCTAAGGTGTAGGATTCTGAAATATATTGTTTATATCCAGCTACTCCTTGAAGCATTATATTAAAGAAGAGGCCTTTCCAATTGAACCCTAATTTTAAGCTCCCTGTAAAGTCTGGGTAAGTACCGCTTTTGTAAGCAACAAGGTCATAGCGATCAAGGACGCCATCTCCATTTTGGTCCTTGTATTTGATATCCCCAGGCTTGATGGTCAGGTTCTTGCCTTTCCTTGATTGGTCTTGATTCAACTCATAACTGTCGATTTCTTCTTGTGATTGGAATAATCCCAGAGCTTCGTATAACCAAATTGTTCCGGTGCTGTGACCTTTATATCTCAGGTTTTCCAACTCTCCTGATTCGTCCCCATAGTCGAGGATCTTATCTCTTCCAAGTGAGAGAATGAACTGTGCGTCATAATGGAAATCCCTGATCCCATTGCGATGAGTTATCGTCAAATCGTATCCCCAAGCTTTAACTTTGCCAAAGTTCATGTAAGGGACGCTTCCGTTGGTACCTGTTGAATAGGGATAGAGATAGCTTGGGGCACTTTGTAGCATATTCGTGCGGTAACGCCAGTAATACTCAAATGTCAACCCAAACCTGTTATTCCAAAACCCGAGGTCGATAGCAAGGTTATAGTCTCGGCTTTTTTCCCATTCCAAGTCCTTATTAGGATAATTACCCGTAGCGACGACCACTCCTGGAGTATGAGTGCCTCCAAGGTTATATCCATTGTTGGCAGAGTAGATATATCGAAGCAAGTAGGAATAGTCGCTGATGCCGCCGTCTCTTCCTAAGAGCCCAGTGGATGCACGAAACTTGACATTGCTCAGTACTTTCTGCTTCCATTTCCTAAACCAGTTTTCCTGTGAGAGAATCCATGAGGCGGAGAAACTTGGAAAGAAAGCCCATCGATGGTCTGGATGGAATTTGGCAGAGCCATCCTCACGGAAATTGAATTCGGTAAAGTATCTATCTTTGTAGCTATATGTCGCGCGGCCTACGAGCGAAGCTCTTTGTACTTCACTTTCTGCTCCATGCAAGGTCGCTGTCGTAGAAGATCCCAATACCTCGGGATAGATACCGGGTAAGTCGCTGTTCGTGCCATCCATTGATTTGTTCTTATAGTCTTGATAGTTCGCAACGAGCAATGCCGCTACGTGGTGTTTCTGCCCAAATGTTTGATCATAGTTGATTCCAGCTTCTAATAGCATGTTGTCTACGAAACGATCCATCTGATACAGGGAAATCTTTGCCTTGGGATAAATCGTATTAGGGTCTACGACGATCTCATTTTTCTTCGTGTCATACATGTATAGGGCTACAGGCTTGTCGAATCTCTTGTTGATGGAGTTGTTGTTGTCCATCGTGGTGCGGACATAAACGGATAATCCTTTGACCCAAGGAAGATCCCAATTGAGCTTAGCCGTAATCGTATTCATCTTGATGGTGTTCTTCGTGTATCCTCCTAAGCCATAGACAGATGTTAGGGGATTACTCCCATTGATGCTTGCCAGTTCCCCATTGGAGAGCATGAGGGGCTGTACTGCAGAATAGGAATAAGCTTGGTCAATGGTGGCATAACTGGTATTTTTGTTAGAAGATCTAACCCCGCTGAAGTCAAGAGAAAGGGTCAGCCCTTTGATGAGGGTGGCGTCCATACGTGCGGCATAATTGAACCTGTCATTTCCCACTTCACTATATAATCCCATGGTCTTGGTGTATGCTCCTGAGAAATAATATCTGAGAAATTGATTGCCGCCGGATATGTTTAAGGAATGGGTTGTTGAATAGCCATGGTCTTTGAGGTAATCAAGCATGTTAGAGTTAGCGTATTCATCGGGATGGGATTGGGTACGTAACATTTCCAGTTCTTCATCTGTATAAGGCTGGACATTCGGTTGCCCTTCAACAGCCTTGTTATATAGCTTGGCAAATTCATAGCTATTGAGAAAGTGAGGGAGATGGGTTGACTTTTGTACATCATATTCACCACGGTAGTTGACTCTCACCTTAGCGTCTCCTTTTGCACGCTTTGTTTTGATGAGGAGAACTCCGTTTGCTGCGCGGACGCCATATACTGCAGCAGCAGCGGCATCCTTGAGTACTGAAATACTCTCAATGTCATCAGGATTGAGGTCACTTAAGCGTTGCTCCCCATCTGATGTGTATTCTGAGAAGCGAGGTACTCCATCAATGACAAGCAGAGGTGAAGCGTTTGCACCCGTAACGGCTCGGATCCGCATGGAGGCTTCCTTAGGTGATCCTGGGTCACCAGTAGAGGAGATGACAGACAAGCCTGCCACTTGTCCTTTGAGGGCTTCGTCCAGGTTAGGGGTAGGTACCTTAATTAAGTCCTCGCCTTTGACGACTTCTATGCTACTGGTTAACGCAGACTTTTTTTGGGTGCCATATCCCACGACAACCAGTTCGTCAAGGCTATGCTCGTCTTCTTTTAAGATGATACGAACCAATTTGTTGAGGACGGCCTTAAAATGAGTCTTTTCATATCCAATGCTGGAAACAGTAATATCTGAATGTCCATTGGGCACTTCGATAGAGAACTTCCCATCCACGTCTGTGATGGCACCTGGCTTGGAATCTCCATCCACTCTGATGACTGCGCCGATGATGGGATCACCATTTTTATCCAAGACTTGTCCTGTCATCTTGCCTTTTTTGACTTTTAATGTGATAAAGCCATTTCTAATGTCGTAGGTGTATCCCAGTTGCCCGAGCACTTGGTCCAGCACCTTGCCTACGTGCTGGTTGGACACATGGACTGTAACCTTTCTGGAGCCTGATGGCTGTGCCTCAGAAGACATGATAAAATCAAGCCCTGTTTGTTTCCTGATTTGCTCAAAAAACTGGACGAGTGTGCCTGATTCCATGTTAATGGTCACTTTCTTTGTCTCAACTGCCTGTGCATTTCCTGAAAGAGGAAGGCAACATAGCAGAATCATTAAACAGCATTTAATTGCTTTCTGTGTTTGTTTGAGGGGATCTTTCATAAAGCATTTATTAATATATAAGTCCTAAATAGAATTATCTATAAATTGTGATCGTATGGTCGTCCTTGCTTATCTTGAGTCCTGTTGCATATTGGATGGCCTCAAGAGCTGAGCTCAGGGGCTTGTATCTATCGATGCTTCCAGTGAATCTCATTTCCTTAATTTCATCTGAGCCAAAGGCAAACTCTTGGTCGTACCACATGCTCATCACGGACATCAGCTTCTCCAGTGTACAGTTCTCGAACTGATAGTATCCGATATTCCAGGATGTGAAAGCCTTGACATCGACCTTGTTGATGGAGATGTCTCTTCCTTGTGATAGCGTAGCCATTTGCCCAGGTTTAAGAAAACATTCTTTCCCTTGATGTGTCGTTACGCTGATACTGCCTTCTACTAATACTACTTGTGTCTTGCCATTCTGATCCGTTGTGTTGATGTTGAACGTTGTGCCGTACTCTGTGATCGTGCCATTGTCAGTGACGACGTGGAAGGGTCGCTTGGAATCTTTAGCCACCTGGAAATAAGCTTCCCCATGCAGGTAAACCGTACGGTTAGAACGGTCAAATTTGATAGGGTACTTTAGTGTGGTATTATAGTTAAGGTGCACACGAGTGCCATCTTGTAGCGTAACGTAAAACTCTTGTCCACGTTCTGTCCTGAGTTGGTTCTGGCCTTCTCCTTCTTCCCTGCTTTCAGAAAGGACAGCTTCTGTACTGTCATTGATGCCTTGTCCTGAAACTAATGTGATCTTCTGCCCATTGCCTAACGTCAAGGTGGCAATATTTTTACCTTCCTTCTGTGACATTTCCCTTGCATGCTGTTCTTCTGATGTCAGTTGTGGCAATATGGCCGTTTCTACATGCCGATGTGTATAGAAGAGTGCCCCTCCTATGATAAGAATGGCGATTGCAGCTGCCGCGCGCAAAGGCTTCTGGATGTGATTCCACCATTGCTTAGCTTTGCTTGGTGTTTTCCCCGGAAGTTCAAAGGAGTCTCCTGGCTCTTGATGGCCTTGATGGTCTTGGGTATCCTGGGAAGCAGGGAAATACTTGTGTTGGAATCTCATCCAACCTTTTTCTACATCAAACTGCTCAAAAAGGGAATATCTCTGTTCGAAGTCATTTGAATTAAGGAGTTGGTCCAGCATCTTACGGTTTTCCTCTTTTTCTTGTGCCCATGATTCAATGCGAAGCTTTTCTTCGTCAGAAGCCTGCCCCATGAGGAGTTTCCGTATCCATGTGTTGATAGAATTGCTTTCTTCTGCCTTCATCTGTTTTTGTTTTTATAATCCTAAATCGTAAAGGATCCCAAAAAGGATGACAGGAGATATAGAATAATTCTAAAAATTAAGCAAATAAGAGAAGAAACAAGGTGAAGGCTTCCTGGTTTAGCTTCTTTTTTATGGTATTGAATGCTCTTTGCCTGAGTGTCTTTACCGTCGATAGAGAAATATCTAGTTCATGGGCGATCTCCTTATACTTCTTGCCTTTCATTTTAAGGATGAAAATCTCTCGCTGCCTTTCTGGTAGCTCATGGATGGCAATAAAGAGTTGGCGGTAAATTTCTTCATCAAAGAATTCTTCTTCCCCATCTGGATTGATGCGGAAGGGCATGCCGTTTTCCATTGTTTTATTCATATACCTTTTTTGCGAATGGCGATGCCTGAGAATATCTATTGCTTTATTCCTGGTTGTGTTATAAAGAAAAGCCTTCAAGGCAGCAAGGTTATTATAACTGCTTTTATTTTCCCAAAGTATAGCAAATACATCCTGGACAATGTCCTCTGCTGTTTCATCAACGCCTACAAATTGATAGGCATAGCTCGCCAACGCCTTATAATATTGTTTATAAAGCTCATGGAATGTGTCTTCGTCCCATTCCTTTGGGGCTATGGTCGGTGAAGAATTGTAAGAGGCCATGTTGGATTACGTGTTCTATAGCAGCAAAGTTAACGAATTCTCTCAATTCTAACAATGTTTTTTGTTGAAAATGCTTTTATTCTTTTAGTTTTAAGGTTGAAGTCTATGTATTTTTACTATTTTTGCAAGCAAAAAGAAATAAGTGATGAGTAGTTGTGCTTGGGCTGTAGGCCCGTTCTTGAAAAAGTATCATGATGAGGAATGGGGCGTTCCAGTTCATGACGAGACCAAGCATTATGAGTTTCTGGTTCTTGAGGCCATGTCTTGTGGCCTTAGTTGGGAGCTGATGCTGAAGAAACGTGAGGTTTTCCGCACTGTGTTCGCTGACTTTGACTTCCGTCAGGTAGCGAAGTTCACCGACGCGGATGTTGAAAGGATCATGGGCGTGGAAGGCATGATCCGCTCTCCCCGTAAGATACGGGCCATGATCCATAATGCCCGATGCTTCCTGGCCATTGAGCAGGAGTTTGGTAGCTTTGATCATTATATCTGGGGATTCACCAAGGGAAAGACGCTTGTCTACCATCGCCATCAGGAAGAAGGGGAATGGGAAACGCGTAATGAGCTCTCTGATGCCTTGGCAAAAGACATGAAGAAGCGAGGATTCAAGTATTTGGGATCTGTGATCCTCTATTCCCATCTGCAGGCAATCGGCATCATCAATGACCATGAGCTATCTTGCCCGCGTTATCAAGAATTGCTGAAAGTAACAGATGTCGAATACCGATAAGTATCATCTAAGTAAACTGATGGAAAAGGAAGAAAAATATGAATTGCTGTGCCAGCAAATAACGAGCTTGGTCAGTGGGGAGCACCAGGCAGTAAGCGTGATGGCAAATGTGAGCGCTGCCCTGAAGGAAACCTTCCCGGAACGCTTCTTTTGGGTGGGATTCTACTGCGTCAATGAGGGAGAACTGCAACTGGGACCTTTCCAGGGGAGTGTCGCCTGTATGCATATCCAAAAGGGAAAGGGCGTCTGTGGGACGGCTTGGGAGCAAAAGCAGACGATCATCGTTCCTGACGTGGAACAGTTCCCGGGGCATATCGCCTGCTCCTCTCTGTCACGGTCAGAGATTGTCGTTCCACTGTTGGATCAAGGTAACGAGGTGTATGGGGAAATCGATATCGATAGCAAGGAGTTGAATGCTTTTGATGCCGTTGACAAGCGATATCTCGAAAAGATTGCTAAAATTATATCCAATCAGTTGGCATTTTAAAAATTAATCCCTAAATTTGTAGGACATAATATTAATACCAAAAATATGTTAGACGTTAAATCAACACTAAAGGACGCAGGCGAGCGCATGGAAATGGCAGCCATGTACCTTGAGGAGCAGTTGGCGCGGATTCGTGCTGGCAGGGCCAATATTGCCATCTTGGATGGTGTCAGAGTGAAATCCTACGGATCTATGGTTCCCTTGAATCAGGTTGCGACGGTGTCTACTCCGGACGCGCGTACCATCGCGATTCGCCCCTGGGACAAGAAGCAGATCAAAGATATAGAGAAAGGTATCATGGACAGTGACGTAGGGATCACGCCAGAGAACAACGGTGAGGTGATCCGGCTTGCTATCCCGCAGCCTACTGAGGAGCGTCGCCGTGAGCTTGCCAAGCAATGTGCCAAGATCGCCGAGCGCAGCAAGGTGGAAGTGCGTAACGTCCGTGGAGAGATCAAGGAGAAGTTGAAGAAGGCAATCAAGGATGGCCTGTCAGAGGACAATGAGAAAGATGCCGAGGCAGAATTGCAGAAGGCACATGACAAGTACATCAAGAAAATTGATGACCTGATCGCTGCCAAGAACAAGGAAATCATGACAGTGTAAGGCGTGAAAGGACTTGTCATTAAGAATACAGGTAGCTGGTACACCGTCCAAACGGATGATGGACAGGTTATCGAGTGTAAGATCAAGGGAAATTTTCGGCTCAAAGGCATCCGCAGCACCAATCCGGTAGCTGTGGGTGACCATGTCGAGATCTTGGTAAACCAGGAGAATACTGCGTTTATCACGGCAATTGCGGACAGGAAGAACTATATCATTCGCAAGTCGCCTAATCTCAGCAAGCAGAGTCATATCCTTGCCGCCAACCTTGATCAGGTGTTTCTTGTGGTGACAGTGAACTATCCGCAAACCAGCACGACATTTATCGATAGGTTCTTGGCAGGTGCAGAGGCTTATCGCGTACCGGTTGTCCTTGTCTTCAATAAGATGGACATGTTGGATGCGGAAGAATTGCATTATGAGCAGATGATGATGACGCTCTATGATACGATCGGGTATCCATGCTTTGAGGTGTCTGCATCCACGGGAGAGGGGATAGACAAGATCCGTCCTTTGTTGAAGGATAAGGTGACATTGCTGAGTGGCAACAGTGGCGTGGGCAAGTCAACCCTCATCAATCTCTTCCTTCCAGGAGTCCATCTGAAGACGGCAGAGATCAGCGATGCCCATAACACGGGCATGCACACGACCACGTTCAGTGAGATGCTACCTTTGCCCGAAGGGGGATTCGTGATTGATACCCCGGGCATTAAGGGATTTGGGACCTTTGATATCGAAAAGGAAGAATTGACAAGCTATTTTAAGGAAATCTTCCACTTCTCCAAAGGTTGTAGGTTCAACAATTGCACGCATACCCATGAGCCTGGCTGTGCAGTGCGCAAGGCGGTGGAAGAGCATTATATAGCAGAAAGCCGCTATCAGAGCTATCTTTCCATGCTTGAGGACAAGGATGAGAACAAGTATCGTGAGGCCTTTTAAGAATTGCCACCTTGCTTGTTCCTGTTCTCGCTTTTTTCTTTTTGCTTTTTCGGTAACCGTCCATTCTTGCGCAGCGCTTCCGTGATGATCCACTGCAGTTGTCCGTTCGTAGAACGGAACTCATCAGCAGCCCATTTCTCAATGGCTTCCATCGTTTCGGAATCGATGCGCAAGATGAAACTTTTCGACTTGTTTTCCTTTTCTTTCATGTATCTACAGTTGAGAAACGTCTATTGCCCTCATGGCTTACATGTTCAATGTTCCCGTGTTGACAACAGGTTGAGCGGTATCATCTCCGCAAAGCACCACCATCAGGTTGCTGACCATGGCTGCTTTCTTGTCGTCATCCAAGTCAACGACATTCTCATCAGAAAGTTTTTGAAGGGCAATCTTGACCATGCTGACCGCACCCTCAACGATCTTTTCACGTGCGGAGATGATAGCAGAGGCTTGCTGGCGACGTAACATGACGGCAGCGATCTCTGGCGCATAGGCAAGGTAGTTGATGCGGGCTTCCACAACTTCTATGCCAGCCATGGCCAGGCGCTCGTCGAGCTTGGCTTCCAGTTGCTTGTTGATCTCATCTCCACCTCCACGTAATGTCAGTTCATGGCTTGAAATGTCCTCTTCGTCGTAGGCGTACATGCCCGCTACTTGTCGAAGGGCGGCATCGCTCTGTACTTTGACGAAGTTCTCGAATGCTCTCATGATCGTGTTGACATCACGCGCGATCGCATTTGTACTTTGTGCCATGGTTTGTGCATCAATTTCAAACATGGCCTTGTACGTGTCCTTTAGTTTCCAAACCATGACCAGCCCGATCATGACCGGGTTCCCGATCTTGTCATTGACCTTGATAGGTTCCGCGTCTAAGTTGCGTGCGCGCAGGGATAGTTTCTTCGCGTTGATAAAAGGATTGACCCAATAAAAGCCTACAGCCGTGAAAGTGCCACGGTATTTACCGAAGAACATCATGACTCGTGCCTCATTGGGCTCTTGTTGGATGAATCCCTTGAAGCTGAATAGGACAGCAATCACAATGAGGACCCCAAGAACGAACACAGGGATTCCTACCAGATAGTTCTCGCTGTCAATTATATTTCCTCCGAAGATTGTGCAGGCAATGCCTAAGAGTCCAAATACGATCAGTAGTGTCAATGCAGAGAAGCCATTGATGGTCATCCCCTCAAACTTGAATTCTTGATTTTCCATAATCCTTGGTATTAATGTTAATGTGTAAATTGATATCACTTTGATATCGCAAAGATATGATGAGGAATCTGAATATACAAGAGCCAAGGACATTTTTTATGAGAAATTAACGATCTGCTTTTATGTATTTATATCATTCCAGCCATGACGGCTGATGCATAAAAAGCGAACGTTTTCGTAAGCCAGATGAGCAGAGCCAAGCTTGCTTGAGCTCTGCCATGGCAAGAAAACGAAGGATGAAATCCAACGTTTTCGTAAGCCAGATGAGCAGAGCCAAGCTTGCTCGAGCTCTGCCATGGCGAGAAAACGAAGGATGAAATCCAACGTTTTCGATAAGCCTGATGAGCAGAGCCAAGCTTGCTTTGAGTTCTTCCTTTGCGAGAAGGTGGTAAGAACGAATGTTGCGATCCAAATGGATCGCAACACCCTTTACAATTTCTTGATCTCCTCGGCAGAGAGCC
>ONBG01000032.1 GCA_900316015.1 uncultured Prevotella sp.
GCATTAACTCTTGTTTTTTCATGCTCTAATCAAGAGGTCAGTCTTCAAACCATTTCAACAGAGGAAAACAATCCATATAAGTGGGATGAGTCATTTCATTTGAAATAAAATGCAGCTTGATAATCAAACAGTTACAAGGTAAATGGTACAAAAATGTGCAAGAGAACATACGCTTGTAATAACGAATTTTTGAGCTGGCGTTCTACTTGTTGTTATAAAATATTAAGGAAAAGGCTCTTGTCTTTAACTTTTTATAAGTACAACTTTCCCGCCCATACCTTTCCATAATTGGAAAGTTTTACTTACCTTTGCGGTAAACAACAATAGATAGGTAGATATGGAGAACAAGAGTTTAGGGATGATCATACGCGAGGAGCGAAAGAAGAAAGGACTTACGCAAGCCCAGCTTGGCAGACTGATCGGCCTGAAGGAGTCTCGCGTATCAAAGATTGAGCATGGCGCACCGATAACACCTGAGGTGGCATCTTTCATTCTTGGCAAGATGGGGTCGGCATTACAGATTAATGTCGTTGACAAATCGGGCTTTAACCCAGAGGAGAGCGATTTTGTCGTGTCTGTTATCAACAACTTCGCGAACGAGAAGAAGGTCCCTCTCACACAAGCTTACAGCTATATCGTGACTTTCAAGGGAATGGATTTTCTACGCCAATACCAGGACATTGAGAAGACCCTCAGCAATCAAGAGATTGTCAATGATGTCTCTCGTGTATGTGCCAATAACGGTGGCCGTCTATGATACTCTATCACGGCAGTAACCGATTGATAACCAATATAGACCTGTCAAAGAGCAAGGACTTCAAGGACTTTGGTCGTGGCTTCTATCTGACCATGCCTACAAGCATGACTATGACATTGTCATCGGTCCTGTTGCGGACTCACGTGTGGATGCCATATTAGGAGTCTCGAAGGAGCTATGGCAACGCATACGACAGAAGTTCAAACCTCATCAAGTTGGCAAAACTGCTGAAATATCCAGGCCCGGAATACATCCAATACTGCTTTTGTACTGAAAAAGGAATTAGACAATTAATATTAGACTTATGATTACAGATAAACTCGAAATAGGAAAATTGCTGTCAAGGCTCACAACTTATCTTGCCAAAGAGCTGTACCTGTCGACCATGGCTGCAGTCGGTGCTGTATGCATGTCAAAGGTAGCCAATGAGCTGGTTAGTGGAAAGATACCAGAAGGAACCTCCTTCGAAGAATTATCGGAGAGGCTGCTCAAAGAAGTAACGATGGCACAATGAGGAAAAACAATTAAAAGTCCTCCTATGTAACTGATACAGGGTAGCGAGCTTACCACACTATCATGGAGCTTGCTCTTCTTTGTTGAACTTATCAGTTCTAAATATATTAACGCAAGAAGAGGTATATAAAAAACAGACCAATAGCAAAGTCTACTAAGGCAAATATGAAACAATGCTTTCTCCATTTTTTTATTTTCAAATTTCTTATATTTTCAAACCTTTTAAAATAATAATCACTATCATGTGAAATAAAATAAACGAATATAATGAATATTACCTGTATTAAAAACCCCGTCTCAATAATATAAACTGTTCCTATATGTGTAAATAGCTTTAAAAAATATGCTATCATTAATGTTGCAGGAACGGTGAATAAAACCAGAAACGTTATTGAGTGATTGCCAAAGAACCAAAGGCAATCTTTTCGGCTATCCTCTTGAACGGACGAAGGGTTGATGTGCCTTATTAACAAATCCAAGAAGTGTGTACTTTGGTAAATACATACAAGTAAATCACAAATTACATAATTCAATATGTTTGAATAGTATATAAGTTTTTTCATAAAAGCTATTATTTTTTTATATTGATGTCACGTATGCTTTCGAAGTATTCAAAATAGCAATGGTCATATTTTGATATGGACATAATATAAAGCGACAAATTGAGCTATTATTGTCTGGCCTTTTCTCTTTCTGACTAACAGAATTGACCTACCTCATTTAACAGGTACGAAACAATTAATCTCCCCCAACTTGTTTCTCATAACGAGCGTATCTTTATGAAAGGAAATGTGTTGTACGATAGTTTCTCCCCAATAGTCTAAGGACATACTATCGCCTGCAAACTTATAAGATATCGCTACAATAGGATCTTCATCAATATAATACAAGCTATCCTTGTCGATTTGAAAAACAGCAATCTGATCATCACTTGCCCGCCAAGTGCCAAATAATCGGTCTTGTAAACTCTGTCGAGGCGATGAAGCCATACAAGACAACATGGCAAAAGCAACTGTTGAAATAAAAAATATTTTTTTCATATTTAATTACTTTATATATAAATAACTCGAGTTCGATTAAATTGAAACTATCTAAAGACTTGGAGATAAGAGATGTTTTTCGAATACTTGCAATACTCTAACAAACGTCTCATGATTCCCGCAGACAAAGTTACTATATTTTTTAGTATGGCAGAGGTTTTTTGCAAAGTTTTTAATGTTCTTGGTAAAATCTACAATGCAACCCCAAAATTAACGTGAGAATATACTCAGCGTAGCATTCGAGACATTGAACGTGTAAAGCCCCTGGTAACTATATTTCCCCTAAAAGAAGTCTTTCATTGCTGTTGAATGCTCTATTAATCGCCAACTTACACTGTTTTTATTTTTCTTACTCATGTGACTTTATGAGAGATATTATTAGTACTGCTTAATTTCTATATGATATGCAGGATCATGTGAATTTAGAGGATCTAATAATTTTGTTACTCGCCTAATCAGTGCATTATGAAATGCAGTTCGTTTATTTATAGGAACTTTCTGATAGGAGATATCAATAACATTCATTTTCTTTAAAGTTTCAGGTGTTCCACAATGATGAGACACATTATATGGTCCTACTTCATAGATTTCATCTATCATCTTTTGCTTATTCGAATAGTATTCCAGAACTTTTCTCCCAGCTGGTGCATATCTAATATGCTTTCCATGACTTTCATTATAGTACATCGCATTAGCCTGAGACTCCGGACTTCTTACAGTACTTGTTATGTGAACTACAGTCAGTCCAGCTTCAGCCATAGCATCCATAATAATTGATCGCGATAAAGCCGAAACCTTTCCTGCATCTGACGGCTTGTCGAATAAAATGCTACGACGTGGACAAGATGCTTTACAAACAACTTCTTGCAAAGGTTCTTGAGCTTCTAGTGTTCCATCAGGTAACCTCTTTACATATCCAGGGCCTCCATTACCATCATATCCATCATGTTCAGCAAAATTGAAAGCACCAATTTGCAAACCATTTAAGGCGCCTTGCAAGAAATCACCTCCTGCAGCCCAAGCGATCGCTCCACCGGCTGCAGTTGTAGATGCCATTAATAAATATGGACTCCAATTAGACGACTGTGCAAACGAGCCCATACCTGAAGAAGCTGCACCAGAAATTAATCCATTCCAGAAATTATCTCCATTTAACGCATTGAACACACCATTAGACAAGCCATGTGCACCAGCTCTAAGCATTTCATGGCCAAACGAGCCAGCCTGTCCGAAGAGTGAGCCAATACCATAAGTTGCTGCCGCGCTAAGACCTCCGAGCAAGGCTCCTCTCCATATTACTGTAGTTTTTATCAGATGGTTGATAGAATTACCCGATGTGCCATCATTTTCTCTCAGACCAAAGAAGGTTGCGTCATCACCGACGGACAGATCGACAGCGGCTTCAACGATCTTTTAGCTATCAACGATGTGTTGTTTATACAAGCTGTAGAGCCATTGACAGAGTATCAGATGAACTTCTTGCGTGCCATTGCTTCCGGTGTCAACAAGGACTTTACCTTGGAAAACATCCGCCAGCAATTCTATCTCGGAAGCTACTCCAACATCCATCGGCTAAAAACTTCCCTCATCAATGCAGACCTCATCGACTCTTCGTCGCAGGCTGGCATCACAATCACCGATCCAGTCTTTGAGCAGTGGTTCAGAATAAAGATGATGTAGGGAAAGGACAACCATGAACGATAGTCAGAAGGCATCATAAATATGTGAAGATAAATGTCAAACTATGTAAGGATACTTGGCAAAGTATGTGAAGATACTTGGCAAAGTAAGTCCACATAGTAGGGGAAGCTGCTGCAGTTAATAAAATGGTAGCCTCAACAGGAAGTATTGGGACTCCTTGAAAATGAGAGGGGTGCAGTTAAAAATCCTAAGTATTAGGGTAGGTTTGAGAAAAAAGTTGTATATTTGCACCCTACAAGTAATATGAAGATATGGAGTATGCATTGGTAACAGGAGCTTCTCGGGGCATTGGAAAGGCGATTGCCTTGAAGATAGCAGCAACAGGCTTACCTGTCCTGATTAATTATAGAAGAAATGAGGAGGCAGCTCAACAGACGCTTCAGGAAATCACGGCAGCTGGTGGGAAGGCAGAGCTTTTTCCTTTTGACGTGTCCGATCCTGTCGCTATAGAGAAGGCTATCGCTGAATGGGAGAATGCACATCCTGAAGACTTTGTTTCCGTATTGGTTAATAATGCGGGCATCCGCAAGGATAATGTGATGATCTTCATGCAAGATGAGGAATGGCATCAGGTGTTGGACACTACATTGAATGCTTTCTTCTATATCACCAGACGTGTATTGAAGAATATGCTTATCCATCGTTGTGGGCGTATTATCAATATGGCTTCGCTCAGTGGGATAAAAGGATTGCCTGGGCAAACGAATTATTCAGCTGCCAAGGGTGCTGTTATTAGTGCTACTAAGGCATTGGCTCAAGAGGTTGCTGCCCGAAAAATTACAGTGAATGCCATCGCACCGGGCTTTATAGCAACGGACATGACGAGCGACTTGGATCAAGAGAAGCTGAAGAAGATGATACCGGTAGGTAGGTTCGGCAAACCGGAAGAGGTGGCATCCTTGGCTGCATTCCTTGCCAGCAAGGATGCCGCCTATATCACAGGACAGGTGATTCAAATCAATGGAGGACTGTATACTTGATGGAAAGAAGAGTTGTGGTGACCGGCATGGGCATCTGGTCGTGCATCGGTATCAATAAGGAAGAAGTAGCAGAATCCCTTCATAAAGGGAAGAGCGGCATTGGTGAAGAACCCGTGAGGTTGGAGTATGGCTATCAGTCGGATCTAACGGGCGTTGTCCCTCAGCCGCAGTTGAAAGGTATCCTGTCCCGGCGCTTACGCGTAGGATTGTCAGAAGAAGCTGAGTATGCCTATATGGCTGCTAAGGAGGCTTTGGAACAGGCAGGTATGGATGAGGAATACCTCAAACAGCATGAGGTGGGTTGCATCTTTGGAAATGACTCTTCGGCGAAACCCGTGATTGAGGCATCGAAAGTGATGGATGAAAAACATGATACCCAGTTGCTAGGGTCTGGATTTATCTTTCAGGCGATGAACTCAACGGTGAACATGAACTTAAGTTCCATCTTCCATCTTCGTGGCATCAATTTCTCGGTTAGCTCCGCATGTGCAAGTGGTTCTCACAGCATAGGCTTGGGTTATCTGTTCGTCAAGCAAGGCTTGCAAGACCGTATTTTGGTAGGTGCTGCCCAAGAGACCAATTATTATAGTATGGCATCCTTTGATGCGTTGAATGCCTTCAGCAAAAGGATGAGTGAGCCCACAAAGGCTTCGAGGCCTTTTGATAGGGACCGTGATGGATTGATCCCCAGCGGTGGGGCGGCTGCATTGGTCTTAGAGGACTATGACAGTGCCATGAAGCGTGGCGCTCCTATTTTGGCAGAAGTGTGTGGGTACGGATTCTCTTCGAATGGAGGTGGAATTTCCGAGCCTTCCGATGATGGCTCTGTTATTGCGATGCAACGTGCCATGAAGGATGCCGGGATGGAGACTGAGGATATTGACTATGTCAATGCGCATGCCACTTCAACACGGCAAGGAGATATGTTCGAGGCGATCGCCTTGGATCGCCTATTCAAAGGTAAGCATGCTTGGATCAGCTCTACCAAGGGTATGACAGGGCATGAATGCTGGATGGCTGGGGCTTCTGAGGCTGTCTATTGTATCTTGATGATGAAGAAGCATTTCATCGCCCCTAATATTAACTTTGAACATCCCGATGAATATAGTGAGCCCCTCCACCTTGCCACGAATACGATAGAGATGGAGGTGAACACTGTTCTTTCTAACTCTTTCGGCTTTGGCGGAACGAATTCCGCGCTTGTCTTGAAAAATTTATAATTAACATAAGATAGTATGAAGAAAACAGTGATTTTACTCATGGCATGTTTGATGTCATTGACAATGAATGCACAGTCCATTACGGAAGGCAAATTGCCTGCCCTATATGGTCAGACTGTGAAATTTGAAGTAGATTGGTCGCAATTGAAGATCAACAATTTGGGCGTTGCTGATTGGCTCGCTTATCGTTCTGCGGAGCAGCCTGAATGGGATGCTCGGAAAGAATTGGACAAGGAATTGAAGCCCACGGTACTGGAGCAAGTCCTTCCGCAGCTGAACAAGTATATGCAGGTCAAGGATGTTGCCTTCTTACCAGCCCCTCAGAAAGCCAAGTACGTCTTGGTTTTCATCCCCGTGAATGTGGATAAGAAAGGAAACAATCTGGATCGGGTCCAGATTCGTGATGCCGCAACAGGAGAGAAACTTTGCCAGTTGACCGTTGATGGCAAGGGCGGGCATTTCGGGACCATGTCCAATCTCTGGGGCGATGGGTTTAGAAGTGCAGGCAAACGATTAGGCTCTTTTTTGGCAAAGAAAATAACGAAATAAAATGCATTTATCAGAAGCATTAGAAGTGAAATATACCAAGGATACGCTGTCTGCGCGTGATGCTCAGCGTGCAGCTGAGTTTATCGCCTTTGGTCCTGTGGTGTTTGAAGTGTCACGACTGATGGTTAAATGGGGCATCCTCGACCTGCTCAGAGATGAGGAGCTAACCCTTGAGGAAGTGGCTCAACGCACTGGGCTGTCGCTGTATGCAGTTAAATGCCTGATGGAAGCATCGCTCACCATTGGGACAATCTTGGTGAACGAGTCTAGCAACCGCTTTTCCCTCTCCAAGACAGGATGGTTCTTACTCAATGATCCTGCTACAAGGGTGAACATCGACTTCAACCATGATGTCAACTATGAGGGATGGTTCCACTTGGAGGAGGCATTGAAAGAAGGGAAGCCTGCTGGGCTTCGGCATTTTGGAAACTGGCATACTGTGTATGAGGGGCTCTCTCAATTGCCAGCAGGCATGCAGCAAAGCTGGTTTGCCTTTGATCATTTCTATTCTGATTCTTCCTTTTCCGAAGCCTTAGGGGTCGTCTTTGCCCGGCATCCCAAGACCTTGCTTGATGTTGGGGGAAATACTGGACGATGGGCCTTACAATGTGTCCATTATGATCATGATGTCCAGGTAACTATTGTCGATTTGCCTCAACAACTGATGATGATGAGGAAACAGACCCAAGGAAAAGAAGGGGCTGAACGTATCCATGGTTATGGCATGGACCTCCTTGACCCAAGTAATGCCTTTCCGAAGGACAAACGCTATGATGCCATTTGGATGAGTCAGTTTCTCGACTGCTTCGGTGAAGGGGAAATCCTGAGTATACTCCGGCGGACGGCGGATATCATGGATGAGGAGAATCGCCTGTACATCATGGAGACGCTGTGGGATCGTCAGAAATACGAGCCTGCTGCTTTCTGCCTTACACAGATCAGCCTTTATTTTTCTGCCATTGCCAATGGTAACAGCAAGATGTACCATTCCGACGATCTGATCCGGATCATACGGCAAGCTGGACTTGAAGTAGAGGACATTCACGACCATTTAGGGCAAGGACATTCCATATTAGTATGTAAAAAATCAATATAGAATAACAATGACAAGAGAAGAAATTGAAGGAAAAGTTAGAGAATTCTTGATCGATGATCTCGAAATTGATGAGGAGAAGATCAAGCCAGAAGCTTTGTTGAAAGATGATCTTGGCATCGATAGTCTTGATTTCGTAGATATTGTCGTGATCGTAGAGAAGAAATTCGGCTTTAAGATCAAGCCGGAAGAGATGGCGACAGTCAAGACACTTAGCCAGTTCTGCGATTATATCGAGAGTAAGGTGAATTGCTGACAGCAATGGAGCATCGGGAGTGGAAAGGAACGACAGCAGGTACCGGTGGCATGCATCGGTCGTTGATCCGTGCCTTACAGGTCCTTCCCCTGGGATGGGTCTATTTGGGTGCAGCCGTCTTCGTGATCCCCTTCTGTATGATCTTCGCCCATAAGGGCTATCTCTCCATCTATCATTTCTTCCGTCGCCGGATGGGATATGGCGTTTGGAAGTCGTTCTTCGCCACTTACAGGAACCATGTGAAGTTTGCCGAAATCATTATCGATAGGTTTTATATGTATGGAGGGGGCACGTTCGAGTTTGACATAGAGAACTATGACCGCTACTTGCAACTCGCCCGGCAAAAAGGTGGATTTGTGATCCTCAGTGCTCATGTTGGCAATTATGAGGCTGCAGGATACTCGCTCGTGGCAAGTGACAAGCCTTTCAATGCCTTGGTCTATGGAGGTGAAGTGGAGACTGTGATGGAAAATCGCGAGAGGATCTTGTCTGCCCATCGTATCCACATGATACCTGTAAGCAAGGATATGTCGCATCTCTTTGTCATGAGCAATGCCTTGAGTGAAGGTGAGGTGGTGAGCATTCCGGGTGACCGGATCTTTGGATCCCCCCGCCATGTCACTTGCCGGTTTATGGGTGCTGAGGCAAAGTTTCCTTTAGGTCCGTTCACCCTTGCCGTCCAGCGTGAGGTGCCGGTCTTGACGGTGATGGTAATGAAAGAGAGCCGTAAGAAATACAGGATCATGATCCATGAGCTTGCAGCAGTTGGTGAGAATAATAAGGATAAGGTACAGCATTTGGCACAGCAATTCGCTTCGCGCTTAGAGGATGCCGTTGACCAGTATCCTACGCAATGGTTCAATTATTATGAATTCTGGGATTGATCATAAATTCGAGGCAATCGACATCCATGAATTGTTGCCCCAGCAGGAGCCCTTCGTATTGGTCGACAGGCTATTGTGGTTTGATGATAAGACCACGACGACAACCTTGACTATTTGTGCCGACAATTTGTTCGTTGAGAATAGGTTCCTGAACAATTGTGCCTTGATAGAGAATATCGCCCAGACGGCAGCTGTTCGATTGGGATATTATAATAAATATATTTTGAAGGTAGGCATTCGGTTGGGCTTTATAGGTTCTGTGAGGGACATGAAGATCTTGCGGCAAGTACGGCTTGGGGAGACACTTACCACAACGATTAGTGTGTTGGAGGAGATCATGAAGATGACCTTGGTAGATGCTGTCATTCTCTCAGGTAAAGAGGTGATAGCAACAGCTAAGATGAAAATTGCCATGAGTGAGATGGAAATAAAATGAAGGAAAAGACGATAGGCAGGATATTGAAGGCTTCGAAAAAGTTTGAGATCCGATTCAGTGAAGTGGATTCGATGAAGTATGTATGGCATGGCTCTTATGCCAAGTACTTCGAGGATGCCAGAGAGGAATTTGTTAGGAAATACGGTTTGGGATACTTGGATATCTTTGGCCATGGATGCTATGCACCGTTGGTCGACCTAACTTTTCACTATGCAAAGCCGATGTTCTATGGTATGCATCCTCGCATTGATATTATCTACCGACCGACCATGGCTGCAAAGATAGAATTCGACTATGAGATCCATGACACCAAGAACAATGATTTGTTGGTAACCGGACATTCTACGCAGGTGTTTATTGACAAGGAGTATCAGCTGTTGTGGACGAATCCGGAGTTCTATGAGACGTGGAAAGAAAAATGGGTGTTATAAAGATTGCTGATAATATCATTTCACCCTTAGGGTTAACGACAAGAGAGAATTACCAGGCGGTGAAGGAGGGGCGTACGGGACTATGCCGCTATGAGCATTTTGACGATATCCCAGAGCCGTTCACGGCTTCTTTGATAGACTCCTCTGTCCTGGATCGTAGGATATATGAATGTGGATTAGACCTACAATCTTACACACGATTTGAAAGGATGGTCATTCTTTCCGTGTGGCAGGCCCTGCAATCTACGGACATCGATGCCTCCTCGCCTCGGCTGCTGTTTGTCTTGTCTACTACGAAAGGGAATGTGAGCCTTTTGGACCCTCGGATAGGGTGGAAAGATGAAGGGCGAATACATTTGGGAACGTCGGCTCGGCTCATTGCTCAATATTTTGGGAATCCCAATGAACCGATTGTCGTTTCGAATGCTTGTGTGTCAGGACTATGCGCACAAATTACAGCCATGAGGGCACTGAGAAGTGGGCGATATGATTGGGCTATTGTGACTGGAGCTGATGAACAGTCTCGTTTTATCATCTCAGGCTTTCAATCGTTCAAGACGGTTTCTGCAGAGCTTTGTCGACCTTTCGACATGGAGCGGAAGGGACTAAACCCTGGGGAAGCGGCTGCTACCCTCATTTTAGAATCTTCAAGGATGGGTTGCCATGGCAAGGATCTTTTGTGGCATTTAGAGAATGGCGCAATCAGAAATGACGGATACCATATTTCAACCCCGTCTAAGACAGGAGAAGGAGCGCGAAGGGCATTAGAGGCTGTGCTTCATGACGAGAAGATAGAGGACCTTGCCCTTCTCAATGTACATGGTACAGCAACTTTATATAATGATGAAATGGAGTCTGTGGCGATCTTCATGGCGGGACTGCAGGATGTGCCCATCAACTCCTTGAAAGGGTATTTCGGACATACTATGGGGGCGGCAGGGATCTTAGAAAGCATTCTGACCATGGCAGCCTTAGATGACCATACCCTCCTCGCGACGAAAGGTTACAAGCATTGTGGGGTGTCCCATCCCGTTCATATCTCAGCTGAGAACAGCACCACTCATAAGAAAGATTTTATTAAGATTCTCTCTGGATTTGGGGGATGCAATGCAGCAATACTCTTTAGAAAACATCCAGTAGAAAAGGAGGGCATGGTCATACCACAGCCATTGCACATTGCTCATCGGGTAGAAATCACGCCTATGCAAGTCGTCGTGGACGGATTGCAGGTCACGACTGAGCATCAGGGAGCAGAACTGCTGACAGAGCTCTATCGGAGATATGCTAATGACTACCCGAGGTTCTTTAAGATGGATCCTCTTTGCAAATTAGGGTATATCGCTTCTGTGCTCCTCTTACAAGCAGACGGTAATCGGGAGAAGGACACGGACCATCGGGCAGTGATTCTTTTTGACCGTCATGGATCCATATGCAGTGACAGGAAGTATAAGACAACGATCACAGGGATTGACAATTATTACCCCAGTCCTGCTGTCTTCGTCTATACCTTGGCGAATATTGTCACCGGTGAGATTGCCATTAGGAATCAGTTGAAAGGGGAGACCACATTTTATGTACTTGACAAAGAAAACCCAAAGCTGATGGAAGAGATCGTTGCCGATGCCTTCCAGGATCAGGCAACACAGAGTGTCCTTACGGGGTGGGTTGACTTGAAGGACACTCAGCAATTCAATGCAAAATTATATATTATCAAGAAATAGATGGAAGATTTGATTTTAGAATTAAAAAAGAAGATCATAGAGGCTTTGAACCTTGAGGATATGAAACCTGAGGATATTGACGATGAGGCTCCTCTCTTTGGTGATGAGGGCTTCGGGCTCGATTCCATTGATGCCTTGGAACTGATCGTGCTGTTAGAGAAAAACTACGGAATCAAGATCAAGGATCCTAAGGAGGGAATGGACATCTTCAGGTCGGTGAAGGTAATGGCAGACTATGTCAGCCGTAATAGAAAGAAATAATTGCTTATGTCTTTAGAGAGAGTGGTTGTTACCGGAGCTGGCATTGTTTCCGCCATTGGCATGGGCAAGGAAAATACTCTGAGGGCATTGGAAAATGGCCAGTCAGGAATTGGTAGTGTGCAATATCTGCTTACCTCTCACACCGAATATCCAATGGGAGAGGTGAAGCATTCTAATGAGGAGATGAGGCAACAGCTTGGTATCTCTCCTTTGGCTTACGAGAACCGTACCTCACTGTTGGGGATCCTTGCTATTCAAGAAGCTTTGGAAGAAGCCGGGATAGGCTCAAGGAAACTTGCCTTGATATCAGGGACGACAGTGGGAGGTATGGACCAGACGGAGCTCCACTATCCGGATGCTCTGACGGTTGAGGACCTTAATCGGCATGATTGTGGCGCAACAACCAATCTCATGGCGGATTACTTTGGCAATTTCGACTTTACTACAACCCTCTCTACAGCATGCAGCTCTGCCCTGAATGCCATTATTCTTGCCGCCAGATTGATTGAATGTGGACGTCGGGACATCATTGTGGCGGGAGGAAGTGAATGCTTGACCCGTTTCCATCTGAATGGGTTCAAGTCATTGATGATATTGGACGAACAGCCTTGCCGACCGTTTGATGCCACACGTGCAGGCTTGAATCTCGGCGAAGGTGCAGGTTTCTTGATCTTGGAGAGTGAAACATCTGCACGGCAACGGGGCGCCAGAATCCTGGCTGTGTTGTCGGGTTGTGGAAACCGTTGTGATGCCTTTCACCAGACAGCTTCTTCGGAAACCGGAGATGGGGCCTATTTGTCGATGACAGATGCCCTGAAGGAAGCAGGATTGACGCCGGGAGATGTGGATTATGTCAATGCACATGGAACAGGGACTCCCAACAATGATGCCAGTGAGAGCGAGGCATTGCGCCGGGTCTTTGGAGTGAATCTCCCGCCAGTGTCCTCTACCAAGGGATTTACAGGGCATACGACGAGTGCCTCCGGAGGGATTGAAGCCGTGATCAGCCTCTTGTCCCTGTTGCATCAATTTATCCCCAGGAATATAGGATGGGAGCAACGGGACGAGAACTGTATCGTTCCTTACGTGCAACAAGAAATGCCTCAGCATCCCATCAGGAATGTTTTGTGCAATAGTTTTGGATTCGGAGGAAATGATTCCTCCTTGATTTTGTCAAGATATGGAGAATAGGGTGTTTATGGTCAGTCGGGTAGATCATGTTGATGAGTCTGAGTACCGTCATTATATCAACCCCATGAAGACCCGCCGTTATGGCAGGTTGCTCAAGCGTGCACTTGTCACGGCTATCAAGGTCATCCAGGACAGCGGAATAGAGCATCCAGATGCCATTATCAATGGCACTGCGTTGGGTTGCCTGTCCGAGTCGGAGAAATTGTTGGATGCGCTGGTCGAGGAAGGTGAGAATGCCAGTCTGCCTACCCATTTTATGCAGTCTACCCATAATACGATAGCCTCTCTGATTGGCATCTATACTCATACTCATGGATACAACTGCACGTATTCGCATCGGAAGATCTCATTTGAGAGTGCACTCTTGGATGCTTTCCTGCAATTGAAGACCGGGCGTATTCAGACTGCTCTTGTTTGCGCCAATGATGAGATCACGGACGAGTTAAGGGAAAAAATAGAGGCACTGCGTTTAGAAGGCGGGATTGCTTGTGATCGTTCCATTGCCGTGATGCTCTGCTCCGGGGATTATCTGATAGAGAAGGGGATAAGCCCTATGCGTGAATTAGTGGATGTCCAGATCGTGCATCATAGCGATCAGGATGATGAGGCTTTTGTCATTACGCAGGAAGTATGAAACTGATTCTGATATCCATCGTGCAGTCCTTGCTGCTTTGCGGCGGGCAAGTCTTGCTGAAGTTTGCCCTCAGGGACATGGGACCTTTCCATTGGAGTATGCAGTTCTTTGTGAGACAGCTGACCAATTGGTGGTGGTTAGGATGTGGCGTATGCTATGCCTGTGCTACTGTCTTATGGATGTACATTATCAAGAATTTTCCTTTCAGCATGGCCTATCCTATGATATCCCTAAGTTATGTATTCGGAATGTTTGCCGCAATCCTGTTTTTCCAGGAGCAGGTGCCACTGACTCGTTGGTTAGGGGTCCTTTTGATCATTTGCGGTTGCTTCTTAGTTGCAAAATAAAAAGTTATAGAGAGATGAAAAGAATAATGATTGTGTTAGGTCTGTCCTTTCTTGCCTGCTTGTCCGCCATTCCTGTGGTGGCCCAGATAAAGGCTACTCCTGCCCAGCAGAAGTCGATGATTGCGGCTATTAACAGGACTGCCATTGCAGTAAAGAGTATTCAGAGTACCTTTGTACAAACGAAGACCATGTCGTTTATGCATGATAAGATGACCTCTAAGGGAGTGATGTACTATTCCAATGGAGGTAAACTCAGGTGGGAGTACACTTCTCCTTATCAATATATCTTCGTCATCAATGATAATAAGGTGTATATCAAGTCGGGCAATAAGGCAGCCAATGCTATTGATGTCCGTCAGAGTCGTATTTTCAAGAGCATTACCCAGGTGATGATGTACAGCGTCACGGGGAAGGGTCTTGCTTCTAATCGCGATTTCGGAGTCACCATGTATGTCAACGGGAATGAATGGATTGCAAGTTTGACCCCCAAGCGAAGTGAGATGAAGAAAATGTTCAAGACAATAAAATTGTTTTTTGACAAGAACAAAGGCGTTGTCTCCCAAGTGGAAATGAACGAGGTAAGTGGAGATAAGACGGTTATCCAATTATATGGAGTGAAGACGAATGCAGCGATCAATGAAAAGGTGTTTCGCGTCAATTAGCTTGTCGTGGTTATTTGTCATGGTCATGATGGCTCAACAGTCTTCCGATCCTTATGTGATACAGTTCGAGGGAGCGCAGGACAAATTAGAATACCAGATGGCCATACAGTTCAAAAATGCTATGGTGAGTGGAATCTTAGTCTTGAAAAAGGACGATGCTGGTAACATGCGAGGAACCATGATGAATGAGTTCGGTATTAGTGGCATGAACTTCATCGTTTCAGGCGACAGGCGTAAGGTCTCCTTGGTGAGCGTGATGCCAAAGATGAATAAATGGTATATCCGGAAGGTTATCAAGGGTGACCTGAAATATTTGTTCTCGTCTGCGCGTTCCCGTCTTGGACAGGACTATAAGAAAAGGCGTATCGAGTTATCAGATAGTGGGGAGATCATACTCAAGAACTTGAAGTATCATCATTATTATCAGATACGGAGTCTTAACGAGCAGTAGTGATATGTTAAAGGATCAGATGTTTTACATATTAGGGCAACAGGAGGGTCAGGAAAAGATTTTCCATATTCGTATGAATCCCGACCATTTTATCTATCGTGCCCATTTCCCAGGAAACCCGATCACGCCTGGGGTGTGTATCGTGCAGGTCGTCACAGAATTATTAGAGACCCTGTTGGAGGAACGTCTGTCATTGTGCGAGGTGAAGAACCTGAAATTCGTGGACATACTCTCCCCTCTGCAGAATCCAGAGGTGGAAGCCTGCTTCGACTTGATTCAACCTTTGGCAAAGGGTTATAAGGTGAAGGGGATCCTTCGGCATGGGGACCATATATTTACTAAATATTCATTGACCTATGAACGTAGCAACAACGCGTGAGATCATGAAGGCAGAACGTATCTGTGTGATCGTTCCAACTTACAATAATGCAGGCACTATTATCGATGTCTTGCAAAGGATAAAGGCATACACAGACGATATCATTGTTGTCAATGATGGTTGTACGGATCATACTAAGTCCTTGCTCGAAGACTGTGGATTGGGCATCACCTTGGTAGGATACGACAAGAACCAAGGTAAGGGACATGCCCTAAAGACTGGTTTCGAGACAGCTATTCACCAGGGATTCGAGTACGCAATCACCATAGATAGTGATGGACAGCATTTTCCAGAAGATATTCCCCTTTTCATAGACGCATTCCAAAAGGACAAGGGCTCCTTGGTAGTGGGGGCACGAAATCTTACGGAAAACAATATGCCTCGTGGGAATACATTTGCTAACAAATTCTCTAATTTCTGGTTTTACGTACAAACCGGCAAGCATCTACAAGATACACAGTCGGGTTATCGTCTTTACCCGTTATCCATGCTGAATGGCGGATGGTTTATCACAGCAAGGTATGAGGCAGAGTTGGAGTTCTTAGTTTATACGGCATGGAAGAATGTGAAAATCGTTCAGATTCCTGTGCGGGTATTTTATCCCCCGAAGAAAGAGAGGGTTACACATTTCCGTCCCTATATGGACTTTGCCCGTATCAGTGCAGTAAATACGTTACTTTGTGCAGGTGCGATCTTCTATTATTTGCCTGCTAAAATTTTAAGGGCAATCAGAAAATGACACAGTTCTTCTTAAGAATATATGATATGCTGAGTCGCCACCGAAAGGCAAGTGCCTTTTTAGTGGTCGCGCTGTTCTTAGGACTGGCAGGCATAACCTTGCATGTCAAGTATGAGGAAGATATCTCCAAGTTCCTGCCGAGAGATGAACTGGATGAGAAATATGCTGCTGTTTATCAGGCAATCACCCGTCAAAATCAGATTGCTGTAGTCTTTTCCTCACGTGATACAGACCGCGTGGTTTCAATTGATAGTCTGGAGGAAGCGATGAACTTTTTCGGAGAACAGTTGGATAAGTTGCATATAGTGAAAGACCTTCAGGTACAGGTAGACGAAGATGCGGTCCTACGTATGTTAACCTTTATGGGAGAAAACTATCCCTATTTCTTGAAAGAGAAAGACTATGCCCGGATAGATAGTTTGCTACACGATCCCTCCTATATCCATCGGCAATTAGAAGAGGACAAAAGAACGTTGATGCTTCCCATGGGAGGAGTGGCCATGCAGACGCTAAAATACGATCCTTTGCATCTATTCTCTCCGGTACTCAATCGACTACAGTCGCTGCAGCCGAACCATCAGTTCATGGTTGACGATGGTTATGTTTTCACAAAGGGTGGAAAGTGTTCCTTGATTACTTTCTCGACTCCTTATGGATCCAGTGAGACCTATAAGAATGCGGAATTGTTAGAGAGGGTCAACCACCTTATTGAAGCAACAGAGAAAGCTTATCCTAACCTTCATGTCTCTGCGATAGGTGCTCCTTTTATTGCTGTCACTAATGCACAGCAGATCAAAAAGGACTCCATGATTGCCGTTTCCGTCTCTATTGTCCTGATTCTGATCTTACTATTTAGGCATTATCGCCGGCGGTCTGACTTGTTATGGATCACAGTGTCTATTTGTTTTGGCTGGTTATTTGCTTTGGCTGGGATGGCAGTCTTCAAGGACAGTGTCTCCATTATTGTCTTAGGCATTGGTTCTGTTATTATTGGTATTTCAGTCAACTATCCTCTGCATTTCATCGACCATGTCAGAGAACTATCTTCTGATCCAGAGGCGCAAGACCCAATCCAACGAACGGCATTAAAGGAGATGGTTCCCCCATTGCTTATTGGTAATATAACGACTGTTGCAGCTTTTCTCTGTCTTGTATGGTTAGATGCACAGGCCATGCGTGATCTTGGCGTGTTTGGTTCCTTGATGCTCATCGGTACCATACTCTTCGTGTTGGTATTCTTGCCCCTTTTCATCAAGGTTAAGCGGGTTCAAGCATCAGTAAGCACGCCAGCAGGGGCATCTGCCTTAGATAGTACTCATAGGAGACATACAGGAAAGTTTGTCTGGACTGTAGTCCTACTTACCCTTGTCCTCGGCTATTTCTCCTTGCAGACATCCTTCGATTCGAATCTCTCTCATATTAATTATATGACTGCCGACCAGAAGCAGAACATCCAATTGCTCTCTCCTGCTATACAAGGATCATCTGTATTTGTCGTAGCTGAAGGAAAAGATATAGGTGATGCCCTGCTTAAATATCAACAGTATGTCTCTCCGGAGCTGAAGAAAATCAAGAAAGAGGGATTGGCGATCAAGGTGACAGGAATTGGCGATTTTATCCTCTCGGAGGAACAACAGCGGAAGGCATGTAAGCGGTGGCATGCTTTCTGGCATGCTAAGCAAAAACAAGTAGGTTTCCTCAAGACCTTCCAAGAGGAATGCCAACGACAGGGGTTTTCCGCTGATGCTTTCCAACCTTTTGTAGAATCGGTGACAGCAGTGCCGAAACCTCGTCCATTGGCATATTTCAAGCCGATTACTGACCCAGTGGGCTCCCATTTCATGTTGAGGCAGGGTGAGAAGACACGTATCGTTTCTTATGTCCTGGTTGATGACCAGCATGAGGATGGCATCAAGGCAATGGTGAGAGGAGAAAGTGCTTCTGTCTATGCCTTTTCTTCCAAGGACATCAGCAACCAATTGGTGGATGTCTTGAATGATTCGTTCAATTATATTGGGTTCGTTTGTGGGTTTGTCGTGTTCTTCTTCTTATGGGTCTCCTTTGGACGGATAGAACTGTCACTATTGTCTTTCCTCCCCTTGGCAGTAGGATGGATTTGGATCTTGGGCTTGATGCAGGTCTTCGGGCAACAGTTCAATATTGTGAACATCATCTTAGCTACCTTTATCTTTGGACAAGGTGATGATTATACCATTTTTATTACGGAAGGCCTGATCTATGAATATGCCTATGGCAGGAAGCGATTGGCTGCTTACAAGAAGAGCGTTGCTTTGTCGGCACTCATCATGTTCATCGGGATTGGCACGCTATCCTTTGCAAAACATCCAGCCCTTCGTTCTTTAGGAATCGTCACAGTGATCGGGATGGCTACCGTGGTTTTGATGGCTAATTATCTTCCTCCGATTGTCTTTAGATGGATAACCATGAAGAAGGATAGGGTACGACTTGTTCCCTTGACGCTGAAAAACCTTTGGTATTCGTTTTTTTCCATCTCTTTCTTCGTCTCTTTCGTCTATCTCTTAGTCATGCCTTTTTCCTCGTTGTATTTCATGATAGGGAAGGTGACGGAGAAGAAACGAGTCAATTACCATCGTTTCTTATGCTGGATGGCCCGTTTTATTGTCACAAAGATACCGGGTGTAAGATTTCATTTGGAAAACCCGACGGGTGAGAGCTTCCAAAAGCCAGCTATTATCGTAGCAAACCATCAGAGTCATTTAGATATTGTTTGCTTGATGATCTTGCATCCCAAGATGATCTTCCTGACGAACCATTGGGCTTATACTAACCATTTTTATGGGAAATTGATTCAACGGGCAGAATTTCTTCCGGCTTCGGATGGATTAGAGGCACATCTTGATGAACTCCGTTCTTTGTATCAACGGGGATACTCTATTTGCATCTTTCCTGAGGGTACACGCTCTACAGATTTCAGAATTCATCGTTTCCACAAGGGAGCGTTCTATTTGGCGGAACTCTTGCATGCAGATATCGTACCTGTAGTCTTGCATGGAGTGGGACATATCTTGCCAAAAGTGGACTTTCTGTTGAGGGAGGGAACAATGTATGCGGAAATTCTGCCCCGTTTACAGGCAGACCATCAAGAGATGGGGGATGGCTATAGGGCAGTTACCAAGAACATGCAACACCTCTTTCAGGATAAATATCAGCAGTTATGCCAGCATTTGGAGACATCGCATTATTGGGCGAAACAAGTAAAGTATCAGTATATGTATAAGGGAACGGAAGTGGAACGACGCTGTCATCGGAATTTGAAAAAGAACGATGATTATGCCGCAATCATTGATGCACCCGCCGCAAGGGGACTGCAGGAAGTGCATTTTGAAGATGTAGGGCAGGGAGAATTGCCATATCTTTATGCATTGGTACACCCGGAAACACAGGTCTATGCTTCTGTTTTTGGAGAGGATGACTACCGCTTGTTGATGAATATGGCAAATCTGCCTGTTAACCTTCATATTACGAAAGGACTACACATCACCAAAGAAGAAAGAAGAGCGGAGGGGCAAGCATGACAAAGAAATGCGTGATCATCGGGAGCGGATTAGGTGGACTATCGTGTGGGTTGATCCTTGCCAGAAATGGATATGAGGTTACGGTTCTTGAACAGGATGCACGTATAGGTGGTTGCTTGCAGTGTTTCTGGCGGAACGGAATGAAGTTCGAAACGGGTATGCACTTCATCGGGAGTGCGTCACCTGGGCAGACCTTATACCGGTTGCTCAACTTCCTCGATGTTTGGAACAATGTACGGTTGAGCAAGCTCGATCCATTAGGATATGATGTGATCTCCTTACGGGGGGAGCATTATCGCTTTGCCAATGGTCAAGAACGGTTCATCCATCAGATGGCGGAATACTTCCCAGAAGAACAGGATCATCTCCGCAAATACTGTGAATTAGTGAAAAAGGTGTCACATGCTTCTTCGATGCATAGCCTCAGTCATGTGGAAGGAAACCAAGAAGTTAATACGGAATACCAATTGCGTAGTATCAATGAGGTCCTCTCTGGGATCACAGCGAACAAGCACCTTCAGAAAGTGCTCGTAGGCAATCTTCCACTCTATGCGGCAGAATGGGATAAGACGCCTTTTTCCATCCATGCTTTTATCATGGACTTCTATAACCAAAGTGCGTGGCGTGTAGTAGGTGGAAGTGATCAAATAGCTATCTCTTTGGCTCAGTCAATCCGGGCCCAAGGGGGAAGTATTTTTACTTCCCAAAAAGTCACAGAGATCGTTTGTGATGAGACACATGCCATTGGCGTGAGAACCATTACGGGAAATTTTTATCCTGCTGATGTCGTGATCTCTGATGCCCATCCGGCACGGACCATCGAATGGGTGAGCTCTCCTTTGCTGCGTCCTGCTTATCGAAGAAGGGTAGCAGCATTGCCTAATACTGTTGGTGGCTTCTCCGTATACTTACAGTTTAAGAAGAATACTGTGCCTTATATGAACTATAATTTTTATGGTTATCGGCAGGATACGCCTTGGGGATGTGAGAAATACGACAATCTGTCGTGGCCAAAAGGCTATCTCTACATGCATTTTTGTGAAAAGGAAGGTCAACGATATGCAACCAGTGGAGTTCTCCTATCTTATATGAACTTTGAGGATGTCCTCCCTTGGAAAGGCACTCAGATTGGACATCGAGGGCAGGATTATGAACAGTTTAAAGCGCGACATGCGGAAAGGCTCCTGGATGCCTTAGAAGAAGACTTCCCCGGAATCCGTGACAAGATCACGGCTTATGACACCTCTACTCCTCTTACCTATTATGATTATACGGGAACAGAGGGTGGCTCTATGTATGGCATCGCAAAAGATATTCACTTAGGACCTGCCTCACGTGTCCATCATCGAACGAAGATACCGAATCTGTTGCTGACAGGACAGAACATCAATTCCCATGGAATCCTTGGGGTTTTGGTAGGGACTATCGTTACCTGTTCGGAGCTGTTGACATCGGAAGAGATCTTCAGACAGTTGAAGGAAAAGGAAACGTGAGAGGCTTTATGTAGTTTATAGTAATCTTACATAAGATACGACGACAATGGAGAAAATTATCATCATAGGTGGTGGATTGGGAGGACTTTTTACTGGAGCGTTGTTAGCAAAGGAAGGATATCCAGTAACTGTCCTGGAAAAAAATCCGGTGATCGGGGGTGGATTGCAGACCTTCTATCGTTATGGTGCCGGTTTTGAAAGTGGAATGCATCTTTTGGGTGGATTGCATCCTGGACAGTCGATCTATAAGATATGCCGGTATTTGGGTATTATGGATCAGTTGGAGATTAGGGATGTAGACCACGACTGTATGGACCAGATTACCTACCTCTCAGATGGCAAGACCTATCGCGTTCCTCAGGGAAAGGAAGCCTTTGCTGATTATTTCTCAACGGAATTCCCTGCTGAGAAGAATTCAATCCATGCTTATGTTGAGGCTTTATATCAATTAGTAGATGAGATTGACTTTTTCTATTTGCGTACAGGGAATGAGCATGTTTATAGTCATAATGAGTATTTCCTATGGCCTGCTGACCAGTTCGTCAACCATTTTTTGAAAGACTATCGACTCAGGGATGTTATCTCTTATATGAATCCGATGTTTGGAGGAATTGCTGGGCATACTCCTACTTATATTCATGCCTTAATCAATGTTCTGTATATAGATGGTCCCAGTCGCTTTGTTGGGAATAGTCAGCAGATGGCGGATGCTTTGGCAAAGGTAATTGAAGAGGGTGGGGGCTCTGTTATCACCCGGGCGTGTGTATCCAAACTAAATATAGAGGATCGGCAATTGCGATCCTTGCAATATGAGAAAAACGGACAGTCACTGTTGATGGCTTGTGATACAGCCCGTGTCATTGCAGATGTCCATCCTTCTGTGTTGTTAGGGATGACGGATTCCAAGGTTTTTTCCAAAGCTTATAGGAACAGGATTGAACAGGCCCCCAACAGCTATTCGTCTTTTTGCGTCTATGTGGTCTTTAAGCCTGGCACATTTCCTTTTATCAATCATACATGCTATTTCCAGAAGAATTATGGCATGGTGTGGCATTATAACGAATATGATGAGGAAGACTGGCCGCGGGGCTTCCTGTACATGACCCCAGTAGTGAAGGGTCAAGGGGCATGGGCATCGACGATGATCATTAATTGTATCATGCCATCAGAAGTGGTCGCTCGTTGGGCAGGTACCACTACTGGGCATCGAGGACCTGAGTATGAAGCTTGGAAACAGAGGCACCTCGATAAGGTTTTGGACGTGATGAGGAAATTATATCCAGGCTTTGACAGTACGATTGCCCATGTTTTCGCTTCCAGCCCACTGACCATACGCGATTATTATAACGAACCAGATGGTGCTTTGTATGGGCTTCGTAAAGACTGCCAGCATATTGCCCAATCGCAGGTTCCTGTCTATACGAAAGTTCGTAACCTCTTAATGACAGGTCAAAATGTAAACCTGCATGGTTTTTGTGGCGTTCCCCTGACGGCCATCAATACGGCAGAGGCTATTGTAGGGGCGGATAAGATAACTTGTCAAATCAATCATTTCAAATGAGAAAAATACTCTTAGTCGTATTCTCGTCTTGGATCTCCATTCAGGTAATTGCTGGTCAGAAGGTCATTCCAATATGGAAGGGAACCAGTGTGGCGAAAAAGAAGGTCACGATGACGGAATTCCTCCCAGAGAATGGAGATGGAACTGCCGTGATCATTTGTCCGGGGGGGAGTTATTGCTGGTTGTCGAAGACCGTGGAAGGAACAGACGTTGCCAAGGCACTCAATGAATATGGTATCGCAGCTTATGTCCTGCATTATCGTACGGCAGGATGGGCAGCTTTTGCTTGGCATACCCGTATTTTTGGTGGAGGCAACCATCATCCCTACATGATACAAGATCTGCAGCGAGCGATCATGCTTGTCAAGAAAAAGTATAAAAATGTTGGACTGATGGGGTTCTCGGCTGGAGGTCACTTAGTGCTGACGGCTGCTGAATACTATCGCACGAATTTCTTAGCACCGTTGGGTATTGTACCAGAGGTTTCCCTGCGACCTGCTTTCGTAGCTGCGGTCTATCCAGTCGTGTCTTTCACCGCGCCCTGTACGCATCGGCGCTCCCGAAGGGGTTTGTTAGGAGAGTATCAGAAAAATGATCCCGTGATGCGTGATTCCCTTTCCTTGGAATTACATGCACAATTGATCGATTGCCCCGTGTTCATCACCAACTGCAAAGATGATCCTATCGTTAAATTTCATAATAGTGAATTGCTCGACTCAGCCCTTACCATCCATCATAAGAGTCATCTTTATGTTCCTTATCCGACTGGTGGTCATGGCTTTGGGGTGAGCAAGAATCATTGGTTAGAGAAGTGGATTCAGTATTTACGTAAAGAAAAGAATAAAAAAGATGATACAACCCAGTCCTTTTGATGATATTCGTCCTTATTACGATGAAGAAGTACCAGCTGCCATTGATCGGTTGGTAAACAGTAGTTTCTTCCCCTTGCTCGCGTCATACGTGTTCCCGGACCGTCCGTTAGAGGATGTCAAGGAGATGGTATCCCAATGCAAGACCTCTCGTGATTTCCAATATACAGTCATGATGCGAGTGAATGAACAGGTGATCCAACGGAGTATCTCACATTTTACATACCAGGGAACAGACCAACTTGAATCCGACAAGAAATACCTCTTTGTCAGTAATCACCGTGATATTTTCTTAGATGCCAGTCTTCTTCAATATGTCTTGGTAAAGTGTGGATGTGAAACTTCAGAGATAACCTTTGGTGCCAACCTCATGTCTTCACCCCTCATCATCGATATTGGTAAAATAAATAAGATGTTCCGGGTAGAAAGAGGAGGAAATATGAAAGACTTTTATATGAGCAGCCGCCATCTTTCTGATTATATTCGTTATGATATTACACAAAAGCATGAGAGCGTATGGATCGCGCAACGAAATGGGCGCACAAAGGATGGTATCGACCATACTGATCAAGGAATTATCAAGATGTTCTGTATGAGTGAGCAGAAAGATAAGATCAAGGCGTTGGCCGACCTCCATATCGTACCGGTAAGCGTGAGCTATGAATGGGAATCCTGTGATATTCTCAAAGCCCTTGAACTTTATGAGTCCCGTTTCGAGAAATATGTCAAGAAACCTGGTGAGGACCTGAATAGTATTCTCACTGGTATTATCCAGCGCAAGGGAAATGTCAATATTACCTTCTGCCGTCCTATTACGAAGTTTGATCTGATGAGTTATTATGATTGTACCAATAATGAGTACCACAAGCGGGTTGCCGCGCTCATGGATGAACGAATCATCGATGCGTATGTCTTGTATCCCAACAATTTCATTGCCCATGATTTGCGCTATGGGCAGGAAATTTACCGCGATAAGTACACAGATGAGGAGCGGGAAGCCTTTATCCACCACATGGAACATCTGAACAGTTTTGATATCACGGAACCGGATGTACTGAAAGATATCTTTTTAGGCATCTATGCAAACCCCGTGAGGAACAAACTCAAAAAGAACCGGAAGTTGTAGAAAACAATATGGGCGGAAAGCCTGAATAGCATCCGCCCATGTTTGTTTCAATAATACTTTTATCCTGCTTAGATGGCTTTATATCCTTTGATACACAGCGTTTTCTTTACATCCCGGATATTCATTTCTTGATAACCGTTACGCTTTGCAGCCTCATCCAGTTCAGCTTGCTCATCCAAATCAGCTTCTGACCTTGTGAAGTTGATGGCTTTGTACTTGGCTTCCGAAATGCCCCATCCAATGAGAGCAATAACGAACAACAGGATAAATCCGATTAGGCCTGTATACATGATTGTTTAATTTAATAATTATTCTGCTGCAAATATAGTGATTTTTTCTTAAATAGCGTATTTTTTGGGGAGAAATATCATATACTTTTCATTTTTATTCTTATCTTTGGACAATTAATCCCTTCTCTCAAAGGAGCAGGTATGTTAAATTCAAATACTTTGGTACGATGAAAAGATTATGGATGATAGGGTGCTTGGGACTGCTATGCTTAGCTGTTCAGGCTCAGACCGACGCTACTGCATACTTAAAGAAGTATGAGTCTTTTGTGACGAATGTCGAGAAGATAGATAAAACAACCTTGAATGCAACCAAGATTGATTCACTGAACGTCATCTTCGACCAGATGACTGCTGAATATCATAATATTTATAAGGCAAAGATGACAGATGACCAGTTGTCTGATTATACGGAATATCGTACGCGCTATTTGAAGGCGACAACGATAGGGCGTACCAATCATTTTGTGGATAAAATTGATAGTGTGGGCACAAATGTCACTCAGAGTGTCTCTAAGGCTGTAAAACGGTCGGGAAAAAAGGTCAGTGGGTTTGTGAAAGGTATTTTTGGGAAAAAGAAGTAATGAAGGTTGAATAAAGGATTCAGATACAGTTTGATGTTGAGCGCAGGGGTCGTTGTCCTTTTTGTGCTCAACATTTTCTTGGGTACTGTACGGATACCCATCCGTGATACCCTGTCTATCCTGTTTGGAAATATAGATGAGCGGGAGAGTTGGAGGTTTATTGTCATCGAGTCGCGCCTTCCCCAAGCGATTACTGCAACCTTGTGTGGGGCGGCCCTTTCTGTCAGTGGATTGATGTTACAAACTGCTTTCAGGAATCCCCTGGCAGGTCCTTCTATCTTTGGGATCAATAGTGGGGCAGGGCTTGGCGTGGCATTGGTCATGTTGATGTTTGGCGGCAGCATGTCAGCAGGAAGTTTTACGGCAACAGGATTCGCAGCGATCCTATTTGCCGCATTCATAGGGGCCATGACGGTGACGGGCATTATTTTCTTTTTTTCCACGTGGGTTCGTAATTCTATCATGGTGCTGATCATTGGCATTATGATCGGCTATCTTGCCTCTTCAGCTATCACCTTGCTTAATTTCTTCGCGACTGAAGAGGGAGTAAAGTCGTATATGATATGGGGGATGGGGAACTTCGGTGGCGTGTCTTTTTCGCAGATCCCCGTCTTTAGTATCATCACGCTCTTGGGATTGATAGCTTCCATCACCCTCATCAAACCTCTGAATGCTCTGCTTTTAGGGGAGGAATATGCAGAGAACCTTGGCATCAACACAAGGAGAGTCCGTAATTGGCTATTGGTCGTGACAGGATTGCTCACAGCCATCACCACAGCGTTTTGCGGACCGATTGCCTTCATAGGACTTGCTGTGCCCCATATTGCCAGATTATTGTTAGGAACAGAAAACCATCGCTTCCTGATGCCAGCTACTTTGTTATCAGGGGCAGCCATGGCACTGATTTGTAATTTAGTTTGCTATATGCCTGGAACATCGGGGGTTATTCCCCTGAATGCGGTCACTCCTTTGTTGGGAGCACCCGTGATCATTTATGTAATCGCAAAAAACAAATAGTATGATTTATACAAAGAGTGGTGATCAGGGAATCACCGGATTAAGGGATGGGCAACGGGTACCCAAGGATGACCCGCGGATTGAGGTCAATGGAGAGATTGATGAACTGAACTCGCTGTTAGGTGTGGTCAGGGCTTCTTTCCAAACCGTGCGCCCTGATGGTGATGGAATACGAAAAATCCAGCTTATGCTCATGGACGTTATGAGCTGGATTGCCGCATTGCCTTCGTCTTGCTCTCCAGGCTTCCACCAAGATATTGACAATCTAACGAAGACCTTAGAACAGCGTATGGACAAGTTCTCAACAAAAAGAAGTTTCCAGTTTGTTGTCCCCGGTGACATTCCTTCTAAGTCTATCTTCCATGTGGCTCGAAGCAAAACCCGAACTGTAGAAAGGCGCCTTTGGTCATTGAACCGTACCTATCCAGTCAATCCAGAGATATTAAGATTCTTTAATCGCTTATCCGATTATCTTTTCGTGTTGTCGGTTACAGAATAACACTGGAAAGGGATCTTTCTTATGATGCTGTATGGAAGAAAAAAAGAGGATGATCAGATTGATCGCCCTCTTTCGCAAAGCTATGTTTAGCCAACACCTTAGTTGGCACTTTCGAATTCACGTAAGAAACGAACATCGTTCTCTGAGAACATACGCAGGTCGGCTACGCGATATTTCAGGTTCGTGATGCGCTCAACGCCCATGCCAAAGGCATAACCAGTATAAACTGCACTGTCTATCCCACATGCCTCCAGAACATTCGGGTCAACCATTCCACATCCTAAGATTTCTACCCATCCTGTGTGTTTACAGAAAGCACATCCCTTACCTCCGCAAATATTGCAGGAGATATCCATTTCTGCACTGGGCTCTGTGAAAGGGAAGTAACTTGGGCGAAGACGGATTTTCGTATCTGGTCCAAACATCTCGCGGGCGAAGGTCAGAAGAACCTGTTTCAAGTCGGTAAATGACACGTTCTTATCGACATACAGCCCTTCCACTTGATGGAAAAAGCAATGTGCGCGGGCACTGATTGCCTCGTTCCGATAGACTCGTCCTGGGCAGAGTATACGCAAAGGAGGCTGGTGACATTCCATATAGTGACTTTGGTCGCCACTGGTATGGGAGCGCAACAAGATGTTTTTGGTCACATCATTGGGGTTTTGCTCAATGAAGAACGTATCTTGCATGTCTCGCGCCGGGTGGTCAGCCGCGAAATTCAGCATTGTGAATACATGCTGATCATCGTCTACCTCAGGACCTTCTGCTAAGGAGAATCCCATTCTTTGGAAAATATCGATAATTTGATTCTTAACAATGGTAAGCGGATGGCGTGTTCCTAACTGAATAGGGTAAGCGGTACGTGTTAGATCGATGTCGTCGCTCTCTGCCTGGGCTGTCTCTGCCTGTTCTTTTAGTTCATTAATCTTGGAAATGGCATTTTGCTTCAGTTCATTGATCTTAATGCCTACAGCCTTTTTTTGGTCTGCCGCAACATTGCGGAAATCGGCCATAAGCGCATTGATCTCACCTTTCTTGCTGAGATATTTCAGCCGTAACCGTTCAACATCCTCTGCATTTTTTGCAGAAAGGTTGCTTACCTCTTTAAGAAGTTCGTCTATTTTGTCGAGTATCATATTCTTATCTTTAAAGATAAAAAGCTTGGGGCACCTGTTGGGGGTACCTTGTTAATTTGGATGCAAAGGTAATATTTTTATGGTAAAAAAAGAAATATATCGAAATAAAATTGTACTTTTGCAGGAATTTGAGAGGCATATAAAAAATAGATATGATAAAAGTATGAGAAAGTGTGCTCTTTTGTTTATTGTATTAGTCGTTCTCACTACGATTAGCTTTTCTACAGTAGGATGTTCTGACAAGAAGCCTGCTGCGGATACGACCACTATTGACACGATCCAATCTGATTCTACCCCAGCGGACAGCGTGGATAATTTGATTGCGGAGACGCCTATGCCAAAGGCTGCAGACGAGCTCTTTGATGATTTTATCTTCAATTTCGCGGCAAACAAGAAACTGCAATATAAAAGAATCGTATTTCCCTTACCGGTTTATCGAAACGGCAAGTTCTTTACGAAAATGGAGAAGGATCAGTGGAAGATAGAACATTTCTTCATGCGGCAAGGATACTATACGTTGATTTTGGATAATATGCGGCAGTTGGATTTGGCGAAGGATACCACGATTGACCATGTAGTGATCGAGAAAATTTTCTTCAAGACAAAGAAGGTAAAACAATTTGTGTTCAATCGTGTTGACGGGCAATGGATGCTCACGTCCCTCAATACCAAATCAATGTTTTCGAACAACAATGCGTCTTTCATGCGGTTCTATTCTCGGTTTGCTGTTGACAGTGCCTTCCAGGTGGCAAGCATGAATGATGAGGTGGAGTTCACCAGTCCTGACCCCGACAACGATAATAAAGATCAAACAGGCATCATCACTCCTGATCAATGGCCTGATTTTAAACCAGAACTGATCCCTCACGGGATCCTCTACAATATCATTTATGGGCAGACTTATCAGGAAAGTAATCGAAAGATCCTACTTTCCCGGGGAATTTCCAATAGCATGGAAGCCCAAATGGTGTTTAAGAAGATTCGTGGGCATTGGAAACTTATAAAATTCAATGGATAATGAAAGACCTGAGAGACTATAGTCTACTTTCCCATAATACATTTGGCATTGATGTCAAGTGTCGTCGTTACTTAGAGTATGCTTCTATGGAAGAGGCCGTAGAAGTTACCCGGATCCTCCAGGCTGACCGTCAGCCCCTGCTTATCTTGGGAGGGGGAAGCAACCTGTTGTTGACCAAGGACTTCCCAGGAGTTGTCGTGACGCCAGAGAATCGCAAGGAGATCGGCGTTTCTGTTCGGGAGGAATCGCCTGAAACTGTGTATTTGAGTTGTTGGGCAGGTACTACCTTTGACGATGTGGTTGATGATGCAGTTCGCCATGGATATCATGGCATGGAAAACCTGTCATTGATTCCTGGAGAGGTAGGGGCGAGTGCTGTTCAGAATATAGGTGCCTATGGGGCTGAGGCAAAGGATATCATAGATAGAGTGGATGCCGTGGAGATTGCCACAGGTAGGAAGGTGTCCTTTGCGAATGTCGATTGTGGATATAGCTACAGGCAAAGTAAATTTAAGCATGAATGGAAGGATAAGTATTTGGTTACGGGAGTTACTTATAAATTGTCCAAGATCTTTACCCCCAAATTAGAATATGGGAATATCCGAGCAAAGTTGTCGGAGATGGGGATTGGTCAGCCTACGGCAGCAGAATTGCGTAGTGTCATTATTGATATACGGAATGCTAAACTACCCGATCCGAAAGTCCAGGGAAATGCCGGAAGCTTTTTTATGAACCCTATTGTCTCAACGGAGAAATATAGGCAATTGGCTGCTCAGTATCCAGCAATGCCCCATTATACGATTGACTCGGAGCATGAGAAGATCCCCGCAGGTTGGATGATTGACCAATGCGGATGGAAGGGAAAAAGCTTGGGGCGTGCAGGTGTCCATGATAAGCAGGCTTTGGTTTTAGTGAATAGGGGAGGAGCTACTGGTGAGGAGGTAGTGGCTCTGATGCACGCCATTCAGCATGATGTTTGTCAAAGGTTTGGCATAGAGATCCACCCGGAAGTGAATGTACATTAATAGACGGAAGGCATAAGGCATGAAAATCACCCTTTTAGGTACAGGAACATCCAGTGGCGTACCGGTGTTAGGATGCGATTGTGAAGTTTGTCGCAGTATGGACCCCCATGATCATCGACTTCGTTGTGCCGCCCTCGTAGAGACAGCGTCTACGCGCATACTGATCGATTGTGGACCGGATATCCGGCAGCAGTTATTGCCTTTTGCATTCAGGAAGATAGATGCAGTCCTTCTCACGCATAGCCATTATGATCATGTGGCTGGTATTGATGACCTACGTCCTTATTGTAAATTTGGCGATATCCATATCTATGGCAATGAGAACACGGTGAGCAGCCTGAAGCGGATGATGCCTTATTGCTTTACGGAGAAACTCTATCCAGGTGTGCCTTTGTTGAAATTACATGCTGTGGTTCCTCATCAAAAGATGAAGATTGGAGATGTAGATGTCCTCCCTGTGCAGGTCATGCACGACTGGTTGCCCATATTAGGCTATCGCTTTGGGAAGTTTGCTTATATCACTGATATGAAGACGATTGATCCTGCCGAGATGAAGTATCTGAAGGGCGTTGAGGTCTTGGTGGTCAATGCACTTCGTTTCGAGAAACCGCACCATAGCCATCAATTGGTGGATGATGCCATCGCGTTTTCTCATCGCATAGGAGCCCTACAAACTTATTTTATCCATGTAACCCATCAAATTGGATTGCATGACGATGCCAACCGCCGTTTGCCAGATGGCTTCCATTTTGCCTATGATGGTGAGGTAATCAATATAGAGCTTTAGAAAGCACTTTCACGAGTATTCTTAGACAAAAAAAGGAGTACCGCCGTACTCCAACCTTGTTAACCTTAAATCTAATACTATGAAAAACACACTGCAAAGATACGAATTATCTTATTAAGAGCAATGCTTTTGATCTAATATATAATAGATAATAAGATTTTTTAACTAAAAAGGCATTCGTATGGCGGGAATGAAGGGCGTTTTATCGTTTCTTCTTTCCGAAGAAAGAGAGAGAACTGTTCTTGCCGGAAAATTTCCGGTAGAGCTTCCAACCTAAAATCAGGCCGTCCAAGATGCCTGCACCGGTGTTTACCAAACCACTGATTCTTTTGGAGGGTGTTGAGGCATCTAATAAGTCGGGCTTATGAAATAAGTCATTCCACAACCTCTTGATTTGTTCATCATCCTTTTGGATGTCATTCCTGAGCTGCTCTTTCCTCGTGCGAATCTCTTCTAAGGATTTGTACTGCTGGTGGGATGTAATATCATTATTCTCGTTCTCTGCCATTGCTTATTTCTCCATTAAAAGACTCGCTAAGAATTTTACCAAAGGACGCTCAATCCATTTCTTCCGAAAAGTAACAAACAAAGCCAGGACAATCAGGTAAAAGGCGGCAACGATACTGAAAGCAACCGCTGAACCTACCGCCGGTTCCATGGCGTAAGCCGCAGCGAACGACAGGTAGATCAGGACGAAGATTAGCAACAATGACAGAATCAGCGTCATGACCGCAACGGTCAGCAGACGCACTACCTTTTCTATTACATCGAGCTTCACGTATTCTGTCTGAAGCCCGATGTAATGCTTGATGACCTCGACTAGCTGGCCTATGGTTTCCACGTTCTTATCGTTCGAGAACATTCACCTGCCTTATTCTGCTGCATCGGTTGCGGCATCCTTGATATCGTCTACCAAGTCATCCACTTCCTTGCGGCTCAGTTTGATATTATGCTTGTCGCAAAAATTATCTACTGCGTCGGAAATCTTCGTACGCGTGTCAGCACCCTTTTCGGGAGCCATCAGTAAGCCTAATGCAGCACCGGCAATCGCACCCCCAAGGAAAGCTCCAATATAACCTAATGTCTTCATAATTTTATTATTATTTGGTTCAACATAATGTTCTAAACACTTTCGCAAATGTAGTAAAACTTTCTCTATTTGTCATCATGGTGGAAGCCATTTTTTGTTAAAATCATTGTATTTCGTTGATTTAACAAACTTTATGCGGGCTTTTGAACGGTTTTTATTAGATATTTTGTAATTTCGCAGATAAAATAAAACATAAGTTTAATCTCAATATCATTTAGAGTCATGAAGAAATATACGGTTTTGTGCGCAGGTTTGTGTGCTGCTTTAGCGTTGTCAAGTTGTGGTACCAGCAAGGAAAGTGCTTATCGTAAGGCCTATGAAAAGGCTCAGGCACAGGAACAGACTGAGACAGCACAGACGGAAGCTCCAGTGGTAACTCCCCTGACGGAAAAGCCTGTCACAGAGACGAAGGTAACAGATAATTATGATAACGTGTCTACTCGTACTGAGGATGTCACCTTGGTTAGTGGTTCTGGGCTGAAGAGCTACAGCGTGGTGGTTGGTTCTTTTTCTTTGAAAGCCAATGCTGAGGGATTGCAGAATACCTTGAAGAATGCTGGGTATGATGCACAGATTGCTTACAACTCAGCGCGCAACATGTATCGTGTCGTAGCGTCCACCTTTGATAGCAAGGGCTCGGCTGTTCAGTCGCGTGACCAGTTCCGGAGCAAATACCCAGATGCTTGGTTACTCTTTAAGAAATAACCTACCTTTTACGTGGCACGTATCCTTTCGATAGATTACGGTAAGAAACGTACGGGGTTAGCAGTCACCGATCCTCTGCAAATCATTGCAGGGGGATTGGCGACTGTTGCTACGTCTGAGCTTTTCGACTATCTCCAGGCTTATATTCGCCGTGAGCCAGTGGAACGGATGATTATCGGTGAGCCCAAGCAGCCGAATGGGCAGCCCAGTGAGAACTTGGCTCGTGTGCGCCAGTTTGTCGCCCGTTGGCGAAAAGCGGTCCCGGAGATTCCCATCGAGTACTATGACGAGAGATTTACTTCTGTCATTGCCCACCGGACAATGATCGACGGTGGGTTAAGGAAGAAGGCAAGGCAGAATAAAGCCTTGGTGGATGAGATCAGTGCTACCATTATCTTGCAGGATTATATGCAGTCTGTGCATAGGCAATAATAATTCCTGCTATACAATAACAAAATAAGATTTTCAAGTGATATTACCTATTTATGTATATGGTCAGCCTGTATTGAGAAAGCAGGCAGAGGACATCCCTCAGGATTATCCAGGTTTGAAGGAGTTGATCGCTAATATGTTCGAGACCCTTACTGCCTCAGATGGGGTGGGGTTGGCAGCTCCGCAGATTGGCAAAGCCATCCGCGTGGTGGTGATCGACCTTGATGTATTGTCTGAGGATCTTCCTGAATACAAGGATTTCCGTAAGGCGTACATCAATGCGCATATCATCGAGTATGATGAGGAGTCTAAGAAAGAAAGCATGGAGGAAGGTTGTCTTTCTATCCCAGGTATCCATGAGAATGTGACACGGCCGACTCGCATTCATGTGCAGTATATGGATGAGGACTTCCAACCGCATGACGAATGGGTGGAGGGGTATCTTGCACGCGTCATGCAGCATGAGTTCGACCATTTGGATGGGGTTATGTTCGTGGATAAATTGTCTCCTCTTCGCAAACAGTTGGTCAAGAACAAGTTGCGTTCCTTGTTGCAAGGAAAATACCGCTGCGGTTATCGTACAAAGCCCGTGCGCAGGTGATGCAGAAGGCAGGACCAAGGGGCTTGGTACGTTTCCTGCTGATGGATCCATGATTGTTTTTGGAATGAGAAGGTACCTTGTTATTTTCATGATGACGTTTCTGCCGGTCATGGCAAAGGCACAGTTTAATGTTGACCGGCTGATGATCAGTGGAGAGATAGCGCTCCACTATGAAGACTATGTGCTTTCCATTCAATACTTCAATCGTGTGATATCCTTGAAGCCTTTCCTCTATCAGCCATGGCAATACCGAGGCGTTGCAAAATTCTATTTGGACGACTACGTAGGTGCCGAGGCAGATGCGACGGAGGCTATTAAACTGAACCCTTACATTGATGATATCTTTGACCTGCGCGCGATCTGCAGGATTAAGCAAAAGAACTATACAGGCGCGATAGAGGATTATAACAAGGCCATTGCATTGAAGCCTATGGCGCAAAACTATTGGTTCAACCGTGCGATATGCCGGATGAACAACAAGGAATACAAGGCGGCCCATGCAGAGATCGATACGATCAACCGGAAATGGGCGAACTTCGCGCAGGCTTATGCCTTGAATGCGGAAGTGTATCTTCAAGAAAAAGACACGGTAAAAGCGGCCAAGTGCTTGGATAAGAGCCTGGAGTTGGATCCTTATGATGCAGATACTTGGACCACCCGAGCTTATATGAGCCTTGCACGACATCAGTGGAAAGATGCGGATAAGTTCCTGAGCAAGGCCCTTCACCTGAAGCCGAAGAATGTCAATAACTATGTTAACCGTGCCTTGGCACGTATCAACCTCAACAATTTGCGTGGGGCAATGTCCGACTATGATACGGCATTGGACTTAGACCCAAATAATTTCTTGGCTCATTATAACCGAGGGCTGATGCGTGTGCAGTTGGGAGATGACAATCGTGCCATCACTGACTTCGACTATGTCATCAAGATGGAGCCGCAGAATGTCATGGCCATCTTTAATCGAGGAATTCTTCGGGAGAAAACGGGCGACCTCAGAGGTGCCATTGCTGATTATAGCAAAGTGATCAGTCAGTTCCCCAATTTCTGGACGGGTCTTTCCTATCGCGCCCGGTGCTATCGCCGGTTAGGTATGACGGCCAAGGCAGAGATGGATGAGTTCCGTATCTTCAAGGCACAGATGGATAAGCATCTGGGTATCCAACCACGTTGGAGCAAGAATAAGATCAAGCAGATGCGAAAGCGCAGTGAGGTCAACCCGGAGAAGTATAACCAGATCGTCGTTGAGGATGAGGATAAGCAACATGTGGAGCACGAATATAAGAGCGAGTATCGGGGACGAGTGCAGGACCGTAGCGTCGATGTCGAGTTCCTTCCGATGTATTTGGTGTCGTATTTCAAATACAGCAATGGGGTGAAATCATATCAAGCCTATAATAAAGAGGTGGAAGACTTCAACCGTACCGAAAGTCCACGCCATCGCCTGTACGTCACTTGCAATCCCCCACAGTTGAATGAGGGCCAGTCGAAGACATTCTTTAACCTGATCGACTCCTTGACGGCTACGATTCAGGCCAGCAAGACGATAGCCTCTACGCGTAGCAAGCTTTTGGAGCGTGCAGTTGCTTACAGTTGCGTTCAGAACTATGATGCGGCGATCGCTGACTTAGGCGTCTATATCCAGACTGACAGTGCTTCTGCACTTGCTTATTGGCAACGTGCTGTCTGCCAGTCTATGATGGTAGAATTCAATGTCGCACATGGCGATGCCAACAAATTACAGGCAGCCAGTGCCATACTCGACTTTAACAAAGCTATCCAGTTGAGTCCTAAGAATGCCTATCTCTACTTTGACAGAGGAAACCTGCATGCCAAGCAAAAGGAATATGCTGAGGCCATTGATGATTATACCAAGGCCCTGGAATTGGATCCGAATCTTGCGGAAGCTTTGTATAATCGGGGCCTTGCCTATATCTATATCCATGACAAGTCAAAGGGCATTCAGGACTTGAGCAAGGCCGGAGAGCAAGGGCTATACGACGCCTATAGCGTGATCAAACGGTACGGTAGCGACAAGTAAATGGATCTCTCCTAAAGAATAGAATGGTCATCTATAAAAAAGAGCCAACCCTGTGATGGATTGGCTCTTTCTGTTGGATGCGCTTTTTATTTCTTGCCAAAGGTCTCGTCAAGGAAAGTATAGAAGGCAGGATCCTCTCCAACGATCGTCTTGACGATCTTTCCGTCAGGACCTAACAAGATCTTCGTTGGGAATCCCTGAATGCCATAGTCCTTGAGGATTGTACTGTTTTGGGGATTATACACATGCAGCCATGGCATTTGGTATTTCTCCAAGGCAGCTTTCCACTTCTCTTGAGTGTCTCTGCAGTCGATGCTGAGAATCTCAAACTTCCCCTTATATTTCTGGTAATAAGCCTTCATCTGAGGAATGCCACGGATACACCATATACACCAGCTTCCCCAAAAGTCGAGCAGCACGTATTTCCCACGCAAGCTAGACAATTTCAAGGGATTCCCATGGTTGTCGTTCAGCGTGAAATCAGGAGCCAAGATACCACTTGCCTGCTTCTTTGCGGCTTCAGCCTCACGTTCCTGTTCTTCCTTCAGGTAGTTGATAGGATCGTCAATGATCTTTTTCATCCTGCCATTCTTCACCTGGTCGGAGAGCAGTGCCTTTGCCTCTTCCATCTTTTCCAATGACCCGAACTCATCAATGAGGGTGGCACCTGCCTCATTGTTGGGATTTGCCTTGATGAAAGCGATATAGGCATCTTCTGCATGCTGCTTTGCAGCTGGTGATTTCTCCCTGTAGATCTTAATGAGAGAATCCCGTTTCCCGCCTGCTTTCATGCTCGCATTGAGGGATTCTACCAATTCCTCCAAAGGCTTCCTGGCTTCTTTTCTCATCAAGTCCATCTCATGGTATTCCTGATAGAACTTAGATCCCGTGATGTCGTAGCTTGTAGAGTCACCTGTGATGACCGCTGTTTCGTTAGGCATCGCTACGAATTGACATATCGGATAGTTGGCGCGCTCGTTTCCTTTCAATGTTACTGGCACGGTCAAGCGGATGTTCTTGGGCTCTGTGACTTCAATGTAAAAGTCAAACTTGCCGTTTGGAATGGGCATTGAGACCTTCTCCCCACGTCCCATTACCACGACCACGGAATCCTTGAATCCTTTGAGTTCTCCCTTGATACGGAGTTTCTGACTGTTGTCCGCGCTTGCCGACAGAGCTGTCAAGAGCAAGGCGAGACCCAATACTACTTTTTTCTTCATCTTTTCATTTATTGTTACAATTCATACTTTATGATCTCATAAAGGTCGTAAAAGTACTATTTTTTTTATGATTGAGCAAATATTTCCCCTTTTTTATGAGGGCAGCAGGAGATTTTCAGTATGCCCGTATCGGTTGGTTGGGCATGTAAGGCATGTCTGCCAGATCGCCACCTTGCAGCCTATGGTTTATCGGCTGTCATCCTTAAAATGTGTAAAGGAAGTGTTTAAAAGTGTTGTGCACGGGCACAATCGATTGATTCATGTCAAGAAAAGGCATGAAATGAGTGTTTTCAGTGCCAGAATCCATTGCGGATCCTGAATTCTTTCGTATCTTTGCAGTGCAAAAAGGTTAATAGATTTTAGGTTAGTAAAGTTTGATAGATTTAGGTTTTTAGTTATTAGGTTTTAAAGATTGTGATTCAGTTTAGGTATTTAGTTTAGGTTTTAAGATTGTAGTTAAGTAAGGATAACAAAAGATGTGCAAGGTGTTGCACTTCCTTTAGAAAAAAGTAATCACAAAATATGGAACTGCAGGAGAGTGATCCTCTGCAGTTTTTTTATGTCTTTAGCCATGTCTTTTCTGTTCATTCTTTCGTTGTTATTGCATGTTTTCTCCAAACTCTTGCAGGGATAGGGAATATTTCATAATTTTGTAGCCTCATTGAATACTGTAAATATGTCGAGGATTATGAAGGCTGTCTTGGCCTTGCTCATTTTGCCGATGTCTCTCTATGCCGGGGAATCCAATGCCCAGCAGGCTCGCAAGCTCTTTAATAGTGTCTATCGCATGGTGTTTGCGTCGAAAGGATGTACGCTGCATTATGATGTCAATATCATAGGCATCTACAAGACGAAAGGCATCATCTCTTATAAGGGCAAGAAAAGCAGGTATATCGAAGACCGTTACCTATCATGGAATGATGGGGTGACGGCTTATATGGTAGACAAGAAGAAAAAGGCAGTGAAAATTTACCGTGCCGACGATGATAACAAGGACGGGTATCTTGCCAAGTTCAAGTACGACTTGAACAATTTTGAATACAGTTGGAAGGAGGGAAAGGATGGGATCCAGCTTATCCTAAGGCCTAAGACCAGTCATTTGATAGGGATCCGGCAGGTGGTCGGCGTTCTTGACAGCAAGACACATTACCCGAAGTACCTTCGCATTAAGGTAGCTTTCTTTTGGACAACAGTCAAGATTTCTCATTTCTCTACAGACGAATTGGATGACAAGATCTTCGTCTTTCCGAGAAAGCAGTTCTCTTCCTATAGCTTTATAGAGCATCGGAAGGACTGACTTGCGAGTGGAGAGCGTGAAATAGGAATGTGTGTAAACAAACGACTAAATGTGTAAAATTAAGTAATAATTCATTAATATCCTGCTAAGATTCTTCAATTCCTTTTAAAAAAGGCAGACTTTTGATCATCGCTTTTGGGTGTTTGGGAGGAAAAACGTATCTTTGTAAGCAGAAATGATTCGTAGTGCTGATCAATGATTAGCAAGAAGATCATTTTGAAATAAATAAAAGAAGTTAGGTTTTAATTTGGGTAAAATTAATATTTTGATAGGTTTAGTTTGATAGGTTTTTGTTAGAAACAAAGTTAAATGTATTCTAAGGCGTTAGAAAAAGGTAATTTATTACATTTTTGGGAAGATGGTCTTCGTGAGAGGACTGTCTTTTTTTGTCCTTGTTCTCAACCCTTGCAGGACGGTCGCAAAGTCCTCTCCGTGATGCCTGCCTTGGGAGGTGGAGTCCATTTTACAAAAGGTTATCTCCTGCATTGCGAAAAGTTATCTTTCATACGAAAATGTTTCTATTGTGAACAGCCGATAAAACGGCTATTCTGGTTTAACTTGTTTTTTTTGACACAATAAAAGAAATAGCAGGCTGCGGA
>ONBG01000012.1 GCA_900316015.1 uncultured Prevotella sp.
CGCCATATCTGTAGGGGTTAAAGGGTTAATACGGTGGCAAAGGTACAAAATTCCCTTTTCATTCCCTTTGGCGAAAGCCGATCATGTACGTTTCATATTTCTTGAATTTAATAGTCCTATCGGGTATAACCCGTCGTTATAAGATGTCTTATTCTTTTTCTTCGCAAATTTAGAAATATTCACGCAATGGAAACGAGAATGCATATTAAAATATGTTAAGGCTTCGCATTCCGTATATTAAAAAGGGAGAATGGAACAAGTAATAAGGAGAGTTCCTTCGTGAAACATCCCCTTCAGCATCAAATGGCTTTCCTTTACAAGTCGATCTTATACCCCACAGTGAACTGGAACACGCTGTTCTTGCAATCATAGTTGTCTACAACCTTGGTCACTCCAAAGTTATAGCGGGCATCAAAAACGAAATGGTTAAATTCGTAGGAAAGTCCAACAGGAATGGAAAGATCGGTTGACTTTACGCCGTTATAATCATCGTCATTGACATTGAAACTGGGTTGCAAACCGAGTTTTACGGCAAGTCCTGGAGCAACATATACATTCGCCAAGACAGGCAGGTTGAAGTAGTCAAACTCAGCGTCTTTTTCACCTTGCTGGGAATAAATGCCGCCTAAGGTAAGGCTGAACATCGGTGTGAATCGGAATTCGAACTCTGCCCCGGTAGCCAAGCCGATACGGGCATCACCGTCTGATTTGGTCAGATCGGCAACATTCAGCCCTACTTTCGGAATGATCGACACAGAGGTGCTGGAACTACTACGATGTGTATAGGTAGACCTGCGTTGTGCAAACGTTGATGTAAGGGTTGTCATCAGAATCATGACAATTAATACTAACTTTTTCATACTCAATTGAATTTCGTTATACTTCGGGCAAAGCCCTTGGTTATGATAAAATTTTTAAATACTGTTGCAAAGATATAAGCGTTGTATGGAAATGCAATTGAAAATTAAGTTAATAAATATCAATGATCTCATTTTATTTCTGATTGGGGAATTTTTCTACAAAAATAGTCAAATTGATTTACAAAAATAGAGAATGTCCTATGGGATTGAACAGATTAACATCTATTTTTATTAGGTAGCTCTATCTTCGTAGAACAGGCTTTTGCTTTTTCTTGAACTTCCTCAATGAGTTGCTTGAATAGAAGATTATGGGATAGGGTCGGGACATTGCCCGTCAGGATCACTTGCTTGCGGGCTCTTGTTAGGGCTACATTCAGCTTTCTGTCTATGATTTTTCCGTCCTCCACGAAACAATTGCTGGTGAGGAAATCAAGCTGATAGCGATTTTGGACTGTAAAGGAATAAATGATGACATCTCGCTGAGAGCCTTGGTATCTCTCCACGGTGTCGATACTGATCTTTTCAAGGATGGGATTATTCAGTGATTCTATTTCTTTACGGATCATTGCGATCTGATTCCTGTAAGGGACGATCACGCCCACGGTCTTGTCTGGATGGAACGAGGGTCCACTCAAGGCAAAGACTGTCTTGAGAACATCTCTGACGATGCGAGCCTCTTCTGTGTTGACTTTCTCGGACAGGTCGGGTCGCTTGCAGAATTCCGAAGGGATGAAGATCACGCGCTGTCTCAACAGTAGGTTGAGATAAGGCAGGGTAGGATCAATGGATGTTGGGGCAGAAGAGTAGATAGCGGTCTCTAACTGATGGGGACAAGGTACGGGCTCAAGATGCTCTCTGCTGTAAAACATCTTGTTGGGGAACTCCGCAAGGTCAGGGTGCATGCGTCCCTGCTTTCTCAAAATGCCCATAAAATCAGAACGATGTTCATGATGTTCCCAGCGGATGAGCCGTTCAAACAAGGAGTCTCGACCGTCCTTGATGCCAATGGCACGCAATATAGGTTCATTGATGGCGGACGCAGTGGGATCTTGCTGTACTACCGCTGGCAACTGCTTATAGTCGCCAATGAGGATGAACTTGTCGATGGCGATTTTGTTCCCTCCGTCTGTCATGGACAGTAGTCCTATCAGGTTGGGCTCCAGTATTTGACTGGCTTCATCGATAATGGCAATGGAAAAGTGCTTGAGGTTGAAAAGATATGACTGTGACTGAATCGTCGTTGTTGTTCCTACGATAATACGAGTAGAACGTATAGTGTCTTGAATGGCACTTAGCCTTGGGCAGTCGTTGATGGCATGCTGGAGAAGGTGGGGGCGGAAACGTTCATCGCAGGTGTATTCATTTCCGATGCGAATGAAGTTAAGATGGTGGTCACACAGCATGCCGCAAATCTCATCGACTGCGCGGTTGGTGTATGACAAAAGTAGGATGTCACCCACGCTACTTGCCAATTGTTCCTCCACCATGTAGTGTAATGCCATGCTGGTCTTGCCTGTTCCTGGGGGACCCACTAATAGAAAGTAGTCTTGTGCTTGTTTGGCCTTTAGGAGAATCTCATCGTAAGAGGGATGGTAACTGCGCGAAAGGGAAAGCCCCTGATCTTTTCTTGGCGCTCTTTGTGCCAAAAGCAAAGACCTGCGATCACTTGTCGTGACCGCAAAAAGGAATAGTCCTTTGATGCCTGCATTCCCACCCATCTCACTATGCTCAATGGCAAAGGCATCACCATGGATGATCGCAGGGTTCTGCTGACCGTCGTTGAGATGGACGACTAATTCGTCAGAATGGATACGGACTAAAGAGCCTTTGAACAGAATGCTTGCCCTGACATCTGGCTCTTTGTCCTTGTGATAAGCATAGAGATAGATGGAGTCTCCTGTCCTGAAATTGGGAAGGAAGTCGATTCCTTGGTCTGGGACAGCAAGGGTGATGGTATCGTAGCCATTATAGTCTGTACTTTTCTCTTTCTTCGTGATCTGCAATCCAGTATAGATATTGCCAGTTTCTTTCTTCTCTGCTATGGGCATGTTCCATAAATCGGCACAACTGTTGCCAATCCCCTCTTGTACACCTAATCGAGAGGCGAGCTGTTCCCGGTAGACGAAGGTCATCATCCTGCAGAAATAGCTGCGTTCCAGGTCTGTTAGATGATGGAGGGGGGATGTAAGGCTACTGAGCCTTGGTAGGATATATTTCGTATAGAAGACAGTGCTGATATGTTTCTCGTTGATGATATCTGGAGTGAGAAACCTTAGGATGCTTTCGAAGCCTTCTCGCGCAATATGAAAGTCCTGCACAACGACAAGATTGCGGAAACGAATGGCCTTGAAGAAGAGTTTCTGATAGAAATTCACAGCAACCAATCCACCGGGAAGTGGATATTTAGAATAGAGCAGTCGGATGTCTACATGACTGGTTGTCAAGTTGAAATTTCTGCTGAGCACGCCATAATATAAGAGGAGCTGTACATAGTGGTCTTCTTTCTGGAAACTACCGTATTCGTTAGGGCGATTGGTTTGGATACTGAAATTAGACCCTGACTTCTGTTCCACTAATAGCTTCATGTCTGTAGTCATTAAGTCGACACGTCCTTGGATGCCCAACTGTTCACAGATGAATGAAGGTTCCAGGATAGCATGACTCCTTCTGAAGCCTTCTTTGTCAAATAGTTCATCAACGATCTGTTGGATGTTCTGAGCCTGTTTCTGTGCGGCAACCTTAAAGTCTTCTTTTTTATTTAGGTCGGGACAGGTGCAGTATTCTAATGCTCGTTCCTTGAAATTCTTGATAAAAGTTTCTGTCCATAGATAATTGCCCTTGCCATTAATGATGTCATCTAATGCGCTTCCTGCAAAATTTCCGATGAGAATGGCCTGCGAATTAGCATTAGGCGAAAGGCGGTTGAGGGTAAAAGAAAGTGGATGATGCCCATAGTCTGTAAAACAACGTGCCAAGGAACTAATGTCTAATAGATAGTCTGGTTCCACGATGATCAGCCTGGGGATCAGAACGTTCCTTTCCCGACTTACGTCAAGTAAGTTTAGTTGCATGCCCTCCTGAAGGACATCTTGAAGGTAACGTAGATGTTCGGCACTATAGTCAACTTCCATGAATTCATCGCCTTCATCTTGGTCGAGCACGACAGAAAATCTTGTCTCTTCTATTCTTTTGACGATACAGCGAAGACATCGATAGTCAATATGCCTGAGCCCACTCTTCGGATGGAAGGTAACAGGTATCTTTACTGTTAAGGAGGAAGGGATATCTGTGTCAAAGACGGCAGAGATCAATAGACTCAGGGCCCGACAATCATCCAATAGCTCTTCGTGGCTGATGGGCTGAACCTGATTGGAGTCGCGTCTCATCTTCTGTATTGCAAGGGTGTCGCTAACCGCAATGTGATGACGCTTGCAAAGAAAATCTACTTGTGAGAAGAGATTCCCAAAAGCTTGTTGTGATGATTTCAATCCCTCGTGGCATACGAGTACCACCACTTCATGCATCATTTTGTTGATGCTCTGTGAAGGTATATGGTGAGAATCGAGTATCTCCTCGACTCTTAGAAACAATTCTTTCGCAGTAATATTCTCAGGCTGTTGTTCTATGTGAGAGACCATGATTATAGGATTCGGAGCTTCCGCTACCCGAGAATAAAATTAATCACAAACAAGATAGACAAGATGATAAGGGTGGCATTGAGTGCTTTCCATTGTCCTGTGCAGAGCTTCAGGATGACAAAGGTGAGAATACCCATGCAAATGCCATCGGCAATGGAATAGCAAAGCAACATCATCAGGATGGTGATGAATGCCGGAAAGGCCTCGCTCATGTTGGAAAGGTCAATGCTCTTGATGGAGTCTAACATCAAAACACCGACGATGACTAACGCTCCGCTGGTAGCAGCACTCGGGATCAACAGGAAAATAGGGGCAAGGAACAGGGCGAGGAGAAAAAGAATGCCTGTTGTGAAGGCTGTCATCCCTGAACGACCGCCCTCAGCAATTCCTGAAGCACTCTCTACATAGGTAGAGATGGTACTACTGCCTAAGAATGCACCGCAAGTTGTTCCAATGGCATCACTCATCATGGCTTCCTTGATGTGCGGGATATTACCTTTCCCGTCAACGATACCTGCCTTGTAAGAGAGACCCACAAGCGTCCCGATGGTATCGAAAATGTTGACGATAAGTAAAGAGAATATCACTAAGACTGTACGAAGCGATAGGAATCCAGTAAAATCAAAATGGCAAAAGATGGGAGCCACCGACTGGGGTGCGGAAATAGGCAGCCATCCAGATGGGATATGTGTGACTCCTAAGGGAATGCCGATGATCGTGGAGAGGATAATGCTGAAGAATAGGGCGCCTCGTACATTCAAAGTCATCAGGATTCCGCTCATCAAGATAGAGATCATACCTAAGATCGCCACGGGGGTAAATTTACCAAGAGACACATACGTGGCAGGATTGGAAACGATGATATCTGCATTCTTCAGACCGATAAAGGCAATGAACATTCCGATGCCTGCGGATATCGCAAAGCGTAGATTCTTCGGAATGCTTTTGATGATGATCTCTCGAATATTGAATAGGGTGATCAGGATGAAGATAATGCCCTCGACCAGCATGATGGCAAGGGTTTGTTCCCAACTATAGCCTAATGCTTGACAGAGTGTATAGGCAAAGAAGGCATTGATTCCCATGGATGGTGCTTGTGCGAATGGTAGTTTTGCCATAAAAGCAAGGAGCAACGTAGCAATGGCTGAGGCAATAGCTGTGCCAGTAAACAAGGCGGCCTTATCCATGCCTGTTGAAGAGAGTATGGCCGGGTTGACGGCTAAAATATAGCTCATGGTGAGGAATGTCGTGGCACCGGCAACAATCTCCGTGCGCATTTTCATTGTGTTGGGGTTGAATCCCAATAATTTCTGTAGCATTTCTTCTTGATCTTCTTTTGATGTGTGGTGGGTGGAATCAGTGATCGCTGATTCCACCTATTCGGTTATTCCTGGAATTTACCACAAATATAATTTAAAATCCTTGATGCTATGAGGGACTGAAGCCCCTTCTCTTGGTAAGTATTCTATGGCACTGATCGCTTGTTCCTTTCCTAAGTCAATAACGATCAGGTGGGGGCATTCTGTCCCATCTTCTGTCTGCCAATAAGTACTTTCCTGCAAATCAAAGGCTTTGTCTGCGCCATGGTTCCCTTGCTCACTGTCTGCATACTTTGCAACCCAAGCATCACGGTTGATACGCTTTCCTTGTGAATCCTGTAAATATAGCTCGGCAATAGCAGAGACAGTTCCACCATCTTGATTGCTGTTGCATTGAAGTGCCAGATAACGACCTTTCGCAGGTCGCTTCAATTGGATGGTTTGCCATCCCGCCCCTCTGGCAAACATGCCTTCAGCGATGGGCTTTGCAGAGTTAAGGTCGGGTCGGTCTCCTGGATTGTTATGCTTGTTCGTTTTTTCCAATTGTAATTTGTCAAGCTCAGGATGGTCTTGTCCCCAAACAACAGCCTCTTTTGGACCGGTAATGTCCTGCACGATAATCTCGTTGCGACCTTTCTTCAACCAACATCCAGGCATGTAAAGCGTTTGTTGGGGACCAATACTCCAGATCCTGCCTAAGGGATGACCGTTGACATATACTTGTCCTTTGCCCCATGTCTCAAAATTGAGGAATGTATCTCCTACCTTGTTCAATGTGAAGTAACCTCGATAATACCCTCTTTTTCCAAATCTGTTTGACGTATTGCCTTTCGTAAAAGCCTCTTTTACATGAGCATAGTCATCAGGAATCAGTTCTTCGTCCCATTTGCTCAGTGTCCAGGTCACGGCATTGTCGTCAATGTCAGCTTGCAAGGTTACATCCTTTGTGATACCTTTATAGTCTTTGATGGCCTCCCCAAAGTTAATCCTTCCCATCGCTTCTATGATAAGGGTCAGTCGGTCTCCTTTCTTGACAGCAGGCATGGCAATGGACTTTTCGTTTCTGACGCGGTCTATCTTCCCGATATATTGGTCGTTGACGAATATCTGTGCATAGTCGTGTACATCATTGATGCTTAAAGTGAAAGGAACGGGTATTTCTGGCAAGGTATGGGTATAGATCATGGATCCCCAACCCATATTGGCATCTTCAAAGGTTAAGTCGTTGACTTTCTTGCGCGTGGCAGTGACACCGTCCTGAAGAGGAGCGAATTCGTCTAAAGTAAACTTAGGAACAGTGATGATGGGTGCTGCTGGCTTAGGGACCTCTGGCAACTTCTTTCCTCCATTGTATTTCTCTAAAGTCTTGCGTAATTGCCAATACTTTGGCGTGGCATGTCCGTACTCGTTGATGGGTGCATCATAGTCATATGAGGTAACGTCAGGTTGGAGACCTGGACTGTTGGCACCTGCCCAATGACCGAAGGACGTACCTCCGTGTGTCATGTAAAGCGAGAAGGAAATGCCTTTCGACAACATCTCTTCGATGCCTTCCACCATAGTCTTGGCAGGGCGGGTCTCATGCCGAGCACCCCATTTGTCGAACCACCCACTCCAGAATTCTGAGCACATCTTTGGGGCATCAGGACGTAACTCTCCTAATCGCTTGAACTGAGCGTCAATGTCGGCACCGGTGCCGAAGTTCATGGTCCATACCAGGTCGTCAAGACCATTGATCGTGAATGTAGAAGCCCAGTCGCACTGGAATAAGGTCACGTCTTTAAAGCCGGCTTCCTTTACGATATCACGGATGGCACGGATGTAATTCTTGTCGGCGCCGTAAGCTCCGTATTCATTTTCTACTTGTACCATGATAATCGGTCCGCCACGTTGGATGGTCAGCGGTGCCAATTGCTTGCCTACTTCCTGTTCAAACTTTCTCACATGTTCAATGAAGAAAGGATCAAGAGTACGCAGCTGAATGTCTTTTTTCTTCAATAACCACCAAGGAAGCCCGCCCATTTCCCATTCTGCGCATACATAAGGCCCAGGGCGTACGATAACATACATGCCATTTTTTTGCGCTAAGCGGCAGAAGGCTGCCACATCATTGTTCCCTGTGAAGTCGAATTTCCCTTCTTCTGTCTCGTGGATATTCCAAAAGACGTACAGGCAGATGGTATTCATGCCGAGAGCTTTGCACATTTTAATGCGCTGCTCCCAGTAGGGACGAGGTATGCGGGGGTAATGCATTTCTGCAGCCTTAATCAAGAAAGGCTTCCCATTCAATAGGAAAGTGTTCTTGCCAACGGTGAAAGTACCTCCCTTTCGGGCTGCCGATGTCTTGAGCGTGGTCGGTATCAGTAATGCTAACAAGCAAAAGGTCATGATGAACGCTCGCAGCACTTGTGTCTTTTTAGTCATTTTCTTGCTTTATAGAATTTAGTACAATGTTTATCACAACAAATTATTGTCCTCCTAAACGGTCGAAATAGGTGATGATTTCTTCCCATGTCTTGAAGTCATCACTGCCTAACTGAATAGTGGTGCCCATGAATTCCTCGCAGGGATGGGGATCAATAAAGTAATCTCCATATAACAGTTGCTTCTGGTTGGTATAGATGACATGGTCGTGGGCTGGGGTAGAGAGATACTGCTCTATCCATTGAGCAATTTTGTCAAGTGAAGCATGGTCATTTGTGGGGGCTGGTGCGACGAGGTAGACGTTGTACCTCTCTATGAGGAAGTCGTATGCCTTGTAGAGACTCGACATGGGTTTGCCGTAGTCATCCATCAAAGCTTGCTTGTCAATGTATACGATGTTGCGTTCTTTGCCCTCCTGGCGGTCACTGATCCATCGGATAATAGGCACAATGCCATGGAGGAAGCTCTTGTCATTCATCCTATGTTCCCCATGGAAGTGGGCGGCCTGAGGGTAGTGCTCCCGGAACAATTCGAAAGTGTGTACCAAAGGATCCTCATCCCCAAAGGCTCCCCAGCATCGCTGTTGTTCTTCGGCGGTGACATGAGAAAAACAATGCTCTGTCATCAACTTATATTCCTTTTCTAAGGCTTTGGTCACTATGAATTCCTTTTCCCCGTCAGCACGTGGATTCTGCCAAAGCTGCTTGCCTGTCATGCCATGCTCTTTCATCGTCTCTGCCATCTGAAAGGCGGGGTTCACGCAAATCCTGTCGAAGCCGTATAGCATCTCTGTATACATGCCACCCATAGAGGAGCCGATGATCAAATCTGGCTTTTGCTCCTCGCAAATCCGATGGAGAAGTTCCATGGCTTCTTCTGGATGCAGTGGCATGTCATAGGCAATAACCTTGGCATTTGGGAGGGTGTCTTGGATGCGCTTGACGGTTCCGGACTGTGCGGAAGAGCCAAATCCATGGATATATAGTATAGTTTTCCCTGACATCAGGTCAGGATATTGTGTTATATAAGGATTATCCATTGTCTTTCTTCCTTAAGTTAAATATCTGACAAGGAGACGATCTTGAGTAGACTCTTCACCTGTGTAGAGGTCATTGGGGTTTTTACCTGAATGGTTTTAGACATCCTTGGGAGCAAGTCAATATAATTCTCTTCGAAGAAATAGTCGTGACCGGGGATACTCAAGAACACACCCCGTGCAAACCGATCGGCGGTAAGCGTGATCTCAACTCCTCCTGGGATATCTTTCACTATACTCTGGATGGTTGCCTTTGGAAAGTTCATGTTTTTGGGGACATCCAAGCAATAGTTGTTCTCATATGTTTTGTCTGCAGTAAACATGACATGGAGGAAGACATCCTTTCCTTCGGATCCTTTCAGTAGGTCATGGGTGGGGATGACCCATGCATCGAGAGAGCTATTTGCTTCGGCGTTAACCGTCTTGCTGATATGATTGACGACGGTGCCGTCCATTTTCTCTACTTCGATCGTTAACGTTCCTTTCACGTCTTTCAATCGGTCGGAGACAAGATATATGTGGAGTTGATCCTCTTTCTCAATTGGAGATACCAAGATGTCATCCATCGCTTGACGCATGAAATAATGGGCAGCCTTCCATCTACCGTAGTAGTCACGGGTAGACCAAGAGGCAACTGGCCAGCAATCATTGATTTGCCAGATTAACGTTCCCCAACAATAGCCTTTGTCTCTGCGGTGGGCTTCAACCGCAGTCTTCATGGCATCTCCTTGCATGAGTTGCCCCTCATAGAGCAAATCCTGGAAATTGTTAGGTTTCTTGTATTCACTTTCCAGATAAGTCTCAATCAAACCATTGGCATGCGCTCCTCCTCTTTGATGCCACATCATTACTTCAGAATGAATATCCCAGTCCTTGCTGTCGGGCGCGAAACGCTTGACCGACTCGAATTCTGGGAAACTTTGCATACCATATTCACTAAAGAAACGGGCTCTGACTCTATTGTATTCACGAATGGGCTTCCGACCATGCCATACTTCCCAATAATGGTAGTCGCCCATATTTGGCTTACTGCCACCACCATAATCGGCAAATGGGGATGATGGCCAATAGGATATCTCTGGATCATATGCCTTGACAACAGCGGGAAGTACTTCATAATATTGCCGCTTGAATTGGTTCCAAAGTGTGTCGGCATAGACTTGGTTTTGCTTCTCGAATTTCTTCTTCCATCCCCAATTGTACCAGCCGTCTTGACATTCGTTATTGCCACACCATAAAGCGATGCTGGGATGATTGCGCAGGCGTATAACATTATCTATAGCCTCTTGGCGGACGTTCTCTAAATAATGTCCTGTCGCAGGGAATAATCCACAGGCAAACATGAAGTCTTGCCAAACGAGGATTCCTTTCTCATCACAGAGATCGTAAAATCTGTCATCCTCGTAGATTCCACCTCCCCATATGCGTAACATGTTCATGTGGACGGCTACAGCATCGTCAATGGTCTTTCGGTAAATGGAATCATTGACACGTGGGAGGAAATTGTCACAAGGAATATAGTTTGCTCCTTTCATGAAAATCTTCTGACCGTTCAGGACAAAGTAGAATGCTCGCCCTTTTTCATCCTTGTCCGTTACCAGTTGGAGGGATCGAAGCCCGATTTTATCTGTCTTCTGATCACTCCCCTTCTCGGTGGAGACCATTGTCTTGAAATGATAGAGATGGGGATCGCCATAGCCGTTGCACCACCATAGCTTGGGATTCTTAACCTTGAAGTCGAGAACAACCTTGTTGTTGCCTTCTTTTAACTTAACTTTCTTTTTTGCGTGGGTGTAGCCTGTAGCCTCATCCTTGAGCGTTAGGACTGCAGTCATGGGATGGGTAGCTTCCAGGGTTATTTCTTCACAGACCTGAGCTACTCGCTGGTTCACCTGGGGTTGTTTGAAATAGGTATTGTCAATGCGTACCCCGCTCCATGCCGTGATCGTGATGGGTCGCCAAATCCCACATGTCAATAGGCGGGGACCCCAGTCCCATCCATAGTGATATCCGGCTTTCCTTGCGAAGGGAGCTATTTTCTTATCTAAAAGTCCTCCGTTTTCGCTTTGGTCGTTGGATGCAGGATACTGGAAAGGAAGTGCCTCGTATTTGGGTAAGTCGATTTTGACAGGAGAGTGGAAATAAATGCGTAGGTCATTGCCTGTTGCCTTGACAAGTCCCTTGATGTCTGCTTTCCAGATGCGAAACATGTTATCTGCTTTCATGATGAGTGAATCGTTGAGATAGACATCAGCATAGGTGTCAAGACCATGGCAGGTCATCAAGATATGTTCTTGCTCCATGGCGTTTTGGGGCATGTCAAAATGAGTTTCATAGATCCAGTCTTCTTTGTCTATCCATTGCACGCTTCGCTCGTTCAACTTGAAAAAGGGATCGTCAATGATGTGATGTGCCATTAAGTCGGTGTGGATCACTCCTGGAACTGTAGCGGGATACCAATTGTCGAGTCGTGCCTCGCGGAACTTCCATCCTTGATTGATTTCCCACGTGATGGGTTTTGTGCTTGCAGCTATACCTGTCGTCATAGATAATGCTCCAATGATCAGTGTTGCGATAATATGTTTTGCCATTTCACCAGTTTTTCGTTAACTATAAAAACGGTAAAGGATTTTTTTTATTGCATTTGATGGATCCTTTTTAAAAAAATAGTATTACCTTTGCGGAAACTTCTAAAACTACTCTACGATGAAACATTTTTTCGTATTATTGACATGTATTTTCTGGCTTTCTCCATTTTTGTCTGTGGCACAGCATGTTATATCTCTTCAGGGAACATGGGAGTTCAATAGCCATGATACGATACAATTGCCAGGGTCAATGCTGACGAATGGGAAGGGAGATCCTGTCTCACTATCTACGCCGTGGATGGGTAGCATCTACGATTCCTCTTATTATTATAACCCTTATATGGCAAAGTATAGGGTGGAAGGACATCTGAAATTTCCGTTCTTCCTCACTCCTGATCGGCATTTCATTGGTCACGCGAAATATACTAAAACGGTGTTTGTCCCTGATCATTGGAAACGTCATCGGGTAGTGCTTTTCTTGGAACGACCTCATATTGAAACGACTGTATGGATAAATGGAAGGCGCGTGGGACATCAAATGTCGTTGTCTGTACCCCATTGCTATGATGTGACAGATTTTGTCCACTGTGGTACTGACAATCAAATTGATATTGATATCTATAATGGGGTGGAAAATGTTTGCGTGGGGCAGGACTCGCATAGCGTGACAGACCAGACGCAGGGTGACTGGAATGGGATCATAGGGCGTATCGAACTTCAGGAGCATCCGCGACAGTATATCACAAACCTTCAAGTCTTCCCCGATATCCATGCTCAGTCGGTAAGGGTTCATTTGTCTTTCGCTTCCTCTAAGAAAATCCCAAAGGTAACTTTCCATCTTCTGCCTTCGGCGATAAGGGCTGTTAAGCAGGTTTCAGATTCAGATTATGTCTTGTCCTTAAAAGATATACAGCTATGGGATGAGTTTCATCCAAACTTGTATAGATTGTCTGCCTCTTGCCTTGGGGATTCTGCTGTGACTACTTTCGGGATGCGTGAGATGACTATTCGTGGACGCCAGTTTTACATGAATGGACGACCGATCTGGATTCGAGGTACGGTAGAGAATTGCGATTTTCCATTGACAGGATATCCTCCCACAGATGTGCCTTCATGGAAAAGAATTTTCAGGATATGTAAGGATTATGGACTGAATTTTATGCGCTTTCATTCCTATTGCCCACCTGAGGCTGCCTTTATTGCGGCAGACCAAGTAGGATTCTATCTTCAGCCAGAAGGACCGTCCTGGCCTAATCATGGTGTTAAGTTGGGCACAGGGATGCCTATTGACAGGTATTTGATGGAGGAGACTCAGCGGATGGTCAAGGCTTATGGCAATCACCCCTCGTTCTGTATGATGGCTGCAGGCAACGAACCTGCAGGCGATTGGGTGAAGTGGTGCAATCAGTTCGTCGACTACTGGAAAAAGATGGACTCTCGCCGGGTTTATGCAGGTGCATCAGTGGGAGGCGGCTGGGCATGGGATACTAATAGCGAGTATCATGTGAAGGGAGGTGCACGTGGATTAGATTGGACACATCGTGCTCCTAGTTCAGACGATGATTATTATGGGCAGATAGAGTTCCCCAGTAATTATAAGGGTCATTTGCCCAATCAAACTCCCATTATTGCTCATGAGCAAGGACAATGGTGTGCTTTTCCTGACTTAAAGGAAGTGTCTCAGTATACAGGCGTCTATCAGGCAAGGAATTTTGAGATTTTTCGTGACTTGTTAGCAGATCATGGTATGGCAGAACAGACTGACAAGTTCTTGCACGCCAGTGGAAAATTACAGGTGTTGGCTTATAAGTATGAGATTGAACGCAACCTAAGGACGAAAGACTATGCGGGTTTTGCCCTTCTTGGACTTAATGACTATAGTGGTCAGGGAACGGCATTGGTAGGTCCTTTGAATGTGTTCTGGAGAGAGAAGGGCTATGTAACAGCTACTGAGTGGCGGCAATGGTGCTCTCCGGTTGTTCCTTTAGCGCGTTTCAAGAAGTTCGTCTTTACTCAAGACGAAACATTGGATATCCCTGTTGACATTTATCATGCAGGCGCAGAACAGATCCATGATGCTACGGTTACTTATGCTATTTTAATGGGAGGGAAGACGATCGCCAGAGGCTCTCTCCTCAAGGCAGATCTCCCTTTAGGTAAGAATCTTTCCTGTGGGAGAATACGTTTTCCGCTTGCAGGGATATCAGCTCCTGCTAAGTTGACTTTACGCGTGGATGTCGCAAAAGAAGGCGTGTTGGGAAGTAACAGTTGGGAATTTTGGACCTATCCCTCTCAGGTAAAAATGCCGGAGGGGAAAGATATCTACATAACAGATTCTCTTGATCAACAAGCCCATCGATGGTTGGAGAAAGGAGGAAAGGTCCTCATTACAGCTGCTGGGAAAATTCGCTATGGACAGGATGTTGTGCATACCTATTTGCCAGTATTTTGGAATACGAGCTGGTTTAAGATGCGCCCGCCTCATACGACTGGAGCCTTTATTCAAAAGGACCATCCTGTCTTTGCAAAGTTCCCTACAGATGACTGGCAAAACTTGAATTGGTGGGAACTGGTCAACCATACTCAGGTGATGAACCTGTCCGAATTCCCCAAAGACTATCAGCCTATTGTTCAGCCTATTGATACTTGGCATGTGAGCAGGAAACTGGGAATGCTGATTGAGGTAAGGATTGGAAAGGGTAAACTCTTGATGACGACCATGGATATTACCAATGACCTTGATCATCGCGTGGTAGCGAGGCAATTGCGCCAGTCTATCCTTGACTATATGGAAAGCTCAGCTTTCCAGCCCTCGGTTGTCTTGAATGCGCAGACGATTACCGATCTGTTCGAACGTCAGGCTCAACCCGTGAATATGTATACGAAAGAGTCGCCTGATGAACTAAAGCCAAAGATTAATTAGCGATTTTCACGATTTCTTTCCCTAAATTCATGATGAATGCCCATACAAGAGCTCACTTTTAGCTAATTTTGTACCAGAACTAATAACTAAAGGAGATGATGAGAATATGTAAACTGTTTCTGTTGGTACTTTTTTCGTGCCCATCTTTGCTGTTTGCCAAGGGTTATATTTATCCTGGGCAGTTGTGGAAAGACAATCGTGGCATTCATATCAATGCCCATGGTGGAGGAGTCCTTTATTACAAAGGGACTTATTACTGGTTTGGAGAACATAAGGCTGACACAACCAGCTCAGCTATGGTAGGAGTTACCTGTTATTCCTCAAAGGATTTAATCCGCTGGAAATACGAGGGGGTTGCCTTAAGCGTGTCTGATAAAAAGGGTAGCGATATCGAACGTGGTTGTATCTTGGAACGTCCGAAGGTTGTCTATAATCAGAAAACCCGGAAATTCGTCATGTGGTTTCATCTTGAACTTAAGGGAAGGGGGTATAAGGCCGCACGTGCAGGAGTAGCAGTTGCGGACAAAGTGACGGGTCCCTATACATTCCTGCGCTCCGGTCGAGTGAATGCAGGTTATTATCCTTATGGAATGACCTCCTTAGAGAGGGAAACTTTGGATTCACTTCGGTTGGACGGATATCAAAAGTGGTATACTCCCGAATGGCGCAAGGCGGTAGCTGAGGGGTTGTATGTGAAAAGAGATTATGCTCAAGGACAGATGGCACGCGATCAGACCGTTTATGTGGATGATGACGGTAAGGCCTATCATATCTTCTCGTCAGAAGAAAACATGACCTTGCAGATAGCGGAACTCAGTGATGACTATACTGCTCACACGGGTAAATACGTCCGGGTGGCAGCGGGTGGTCAAAACGAAGCTCCGGCTATTTTCAAGAAAGATGGAACTTATTGGATGGTTACCAGTGGCTGTACAGGATGGGCACCCAATAAGGCCAGGATGTTCTCGGCCCCCAATATCTTTGGACCATGGAAGCAATATGATTCTCCTTGCAGGGGTCCGGAATGGGAGATCACATTTGGAGGGCAGAGCACTTATATCCTTAAGGTAGAAGGCAAACGTGATGCTTTTATCTTCATGGCTGATATCTGGCGTCCGAAGCACCCTAGTGATGCTCGTTATGTGTGGCTGCCGATTGATTTCGAGGAGGGAAAACCGGTGATCACGTGGCGCGATTTTTGGTCTTTAGTTGAACTTAAATAAAACCTGGATATGAAAAAGATGATTGCCTTGCTTTTTTGTGCCGTCTCTTTCATGACCGTGCACGCACAATACCTGAAGGGTTATCCTTTTACACAGGTGCCGTTTACTGCAGTGAAAATTTCTCAGGGCTCGTTTTGGGGCCATCGCATTCAAGCAGCTCGTGAGGTGACCATTCCCTTGGCATTCAGTAAATGCAAAAGTGAGGGGCGTTATGACAATTTCGTAAGGGCAGCCCATCCCAGCAAAGATTACAAAGTCAGTGCCTTTATGGGATTTCCTTTTGATGATACGGATGTATATAAGACGATTGAGGGTGCCAGCTATGTGCTGCAGACATATCCGGATAGGAAACTCAAAGCCTACATTGACAGCGTGTTAGATATCATTGCTCCAGCCCAAGAGCCTGATGGCTATTTATATACAGCTCGTACTATGAATCCCGAACATCCTCATTCTTGGTCGGGTGCAACTCGTTGGTCACGGGTGGAAGAGGGAAGCCACGAACTCTATAATCTGGGCCATCTCGTTGATGCAGCTTGCGCACATTATCAAGCGACAGGATCGAAGAAGTTCCTACATATCGCTATGCGTTATGCCGATTGCGTTTGCAAGGAAGTGGGTTCTGGACCGGGACAAGTAAACGTAGTGCCTGGTCATCAGATCGCCGAAATGGCATTGGCTCGTCTTTATGTGTTGACGGGCGTTAGAAAATACTTAGATGAAGCGAAGTATTTCCTTGATAATCGTGGAAAAACTAAGATTCGTGATGTCTATTCCCAAAGTGATAAGCCTATTGTTCAACAAAATGAAGCATGGGGACATGCGGTAAGGGCTGGATATATGTATGCAGGGATGGCCGATGTGGCGGCATTGACGGGTGATACCGCCTACATCCATGCCATCGACCGTATCTGGTATAACATCGTGGGAAAGAAATTCTATCTGACTGGCGGTGTGGGAGCACGCCACCAAGGTGAGGCATTTGGGGCTGATTATGAATTGCCTAACCTGACTGCATATAACGAGACTTGTGCTGCGATAGCTCAGGTCTACCTCAATCTGCGCATGTTCTTGCTTCATGGCGAATCCAAATACATAGATTGCTTAGAACGTACCTTATATAATGGACTGATTAGTGGAATGAGTGTGGATGGCGGACGTTTCTTTTATCCTAATCCTCTGTCTTCTGATGGGATTTTTAACTTCAATGCAGATCACACAAAGACGCGCCAACCTTGGTTCGGTTGTGCTTGTTGCCCCAGTAATCTTTGTCGCTTTATACCTTCCTTGCCTGGTTATCTTTATGCGGTGAGAGGGACAGATGTCTATTTGAATCTTTTTGCCTCTAATACTGCGACCATATCTGTAAATGGGAAACCTGTCGTCATCTCAATGATTACGGATTACCCTTGGAAGGGTGATCTTCAAGTGAAGATATTGAAGAATAAGAGTGGGGAGGTCAACCTGAAACTGCGTATTCCGGGCTGGTTGAGAAATCAGGTTGTACCAAGCAACTTGTATTCGTATAATGATGGGAAAGAACTGGGATTCGAGATTCAACGGAATGGACAAATCATCTTCTCTGGAAAGGGCTCTCAAGGGGAAGGCATCATAGGAAACGATGGTTACGTTTATCTTCGGAAGTTAAAGACCGGGGATGTGATTCATGTCCATTTTGATATGGAGCCTCGTACGGTCATGGCTAATCCGAAAGTGAAGGATGATAGGGGAAGGATTGCTGTGGAACGTGGCCCTTTAGTCTATTGCGTGGAGTCTGCTGATCAACTCGGTGTCGATCTTTCCCATTGTATTCTTAATGCAAGGCCATCGTTTTCTGTCCATGAAGGGTATGCCATCAAAAATACAGAGGCAGACGGCAAATACTTTCGGGTAACGGAAATTTCAACGCCAGCACAAGAAGCGTTTGTAGGTAAAGATGGTAAAGTAGCTTTAAAGGATGTCTCTATGAGGCTTATTCCTTATTACGCTTGGGGACACCGTGGGGCAGGACTCATGGACGTGTGGATGCAACAGGGCTTGAGAAACTAAAGGCGGGGTCGCTACAGGTCTTTCTGATCTGTGGCGAGCCCTCTTGATACCTTCAAAGCCTTACTTTTTGTTCTTTTCTATATATTCCTTAGGCAGCGTGCCGAACTGTTTCTTAAAACATTTTGAGAAATATTTCGGAGTGTTGAACCCTACTCTTGAAGATAGATCTGTTAAAAGAATATTTGGTTCCTTCTGAACTATTTTTAGGGCTTCTTTTAATCGGATGGACGTGATAAAGCCAACTATATTCTGACCGGTGAGGGCACGTAACTTATTATATAAAGTGGATGAACTGACACACATGTCACTGGCGAAAGATTCTCGGTTGTAGTCTGTGTCATCGAGGTGGCTCATGACGCAGTCTATGGCTCTTTGTACAAAGATCTCGTCTGGGCTACTGTAATGTTGCTCTTCTACGTTGAAGTCTGTCTGCCTGTTGAATTTCCTCCTTATTCTCTCCCGATTGGCAATGATATTGTCAATACGAAGTTGTAAGTATGCCAATTGGAAGGGTTTTGTAATGTATTCGTCCGCACCAGTAGCAAAAGCCTCGTTCCTATCGTCGTCGGCAGTCTTGGCTGTCAGGAGTACAACAGGCAGCTGAGCATAATCCTCATCTTGCTTGATGGCATGGGTCAGTTCAATGCCGTCCATGACCGGCATCATGACATCGGAAATAACGATGTCAAGTTCCGACTGATGAATGATCTTTAGTGCCTGTTGTCCGTTCTTTGCAGTCAATACATGGTATTTGTGGCTGAGTAAACGTCTCATCAGTTCTAGCAACTGCACATTGTCCTCGACAATCAGGATCGTATAGCCTTCTTCAGCAGGTTCACCTTCAACGTATATATGAGCTTCTTCTGGTATCATGGCAGCCATCGTCTGATTGTCAGCTTTTTCTGGTTTTTCTCCTGTATCTTTTTCTTCTCGTGTATAGGCTTCTTCATGGATAGGGATCGTGACTGTAAACTGTGTTCCTTGATGTTCCTCGCTTTGGCATCGGATGGTTCCATGATGGAGAGTGACTAAATCATGGGTAAGGGACAAGCCAATGCCTGTGCCTGTTGTTCCTGTCTTGCGGTAATCTCCATCAAGGAAGCGGGTGAACAAATGCTGCAACTTGTCTTTAGACATACCAATCCCGCTGTCTGCAATGGAGAGTATGGCATTGTTGCCTGTCGTGGAAAGAGCGATTTCTATCTTTCCATTTTCCTGATTATATTTGATCGCATTTGATATGAGGTTATAGAGAATCTTGTCCATTTTGTCTCTGTCAAACCAGCCTATTATCGGTTGTGGGTAAATAGAAGTGCTGATCGTGATTCCACGTGCTGTTGCCATGGGACGAATATTGTTTACTTCTGAGTTGACAAATGCTGCCAGATCCTGCTTGCTGACCAACAGTCGAAGTTGCCCAGCTTGTGATTTCCTTACTTCTAAGATTTGCCGAAGCAAGCGAGTGAGGCGGGCAATGTTACTTTGAATAAGAGAGTAGTCCTCTTTATATTGTGGGGCTTTCCCTTTGATCTCGTCTACGGCAGCTGAGATGATCGTCAATGGGGTTAGTAGCTCATGGGTGATATTCGTGAATATGACGGCCATCTGCAATCGATTCTTTGTTTTTAGGTGTTCGTCATACCATCGAATGACAGAGAAAATGGCGAAAACCGTGAAAAGGAAATATATAAGATATGCCCACCATGATGCATACCATGGTGGTAATACTTTGATTTTAAGGGTATAAGGTAGCTCTGTCCAGTTTCCATTGCTGTCTGCTGCCTTCACGTGAAGCTGATAGGTCCCTGAGGGAATATTCTCAAAAAAAGCTCGGTGCAGGCTGCCCTTGCTGAAATGCCAATCCTTGTCATAACCTTCCAGTAAGTAAGCGTATTTGACAAGTTCTTGGTTGGAGTAGGAGAGTAGGGCATATGCTACAGCAAATTTGTTGACGGAGGATGGAATCGTGATCTCTCTCGCATAGGGTGGGAGGGTCTTGGATATCTTTTTTCGTAGGGTGGAGTCAAGGGCTTCAAAAGATTTGTCATCAATAATAAGGTCAACAATCATCAGTTGAGGCTTATACGCAGTCATATATTGGGCTACGGCCTGGGGTGTAAAGAAAAAGAATCCTTGTTTAGTCCCGAAAAAGAGCTGGTTCCCCCATCTCACGGATGAGTTGGGATAGAAAAGTAGGTTGGCAAGACCATCTTCTTCGCCATAGGCACTGATAGAAACCGTTGACTTGCCGTAAGGTAGCCGGATGAGGGCATTGTCTGTTGTCATCCATAAATTGCCATCAGCATCCTCATTGATGGAAAAGATTCTGTCTCCAGGAATACCATATTTTTCATTGACAGATAAAAATTTATCCTCTGTTTCATCGTATTGGAACAGCCCACCACTATTGGAGATCGCCCAAAGTCGGTGGTGGGAATCTTCAAAACAAGCAGTAGCATCATCAACGACATAATTGCCATGCATTGGGCTATAATGGTGAAATCGAAGCGATGTAGGCCGGAAGACGTTCCCCTCTATGCGAATGATTCCTTCATTGTCTGTTGATACCCATATTCGCTTTCTGCTATCTTCCATTATATTCCTGATATCGCAGTTGCTGAATCCTTCTCCGTTCTCAGTCATTGTCAGCTTCGTTCCTTTATTATTTGGATAAGCAATGGAGAGACACGATTGCTGCCCTATCCACATTACATGATGAGAATCTTGGAAAAGGGCGTTCACGTAGTTGTCTTGAAGGTACGGGACTTGAGTGGCCATCTGATGATTAACGGTTCTTTGAGGAGTATAGATAGCGATGCCATAGCTGTTGCTTGCCAACCAAATCTCTCCATTGAAGCGCTTGGCAATAGAGGTAATGCTGGTTTTCATGAAGTCATCAGGCAGGGTATTGAATCCAGGGATTGACCGATTGAACAGAGCACTCCGTGTGAATCGATCAAACAGTACAATTCCATAGGGTTTCATGGTCATCCAGAGATACCTCCCATCTGGAGTAAACAAGGAGCAGATGGAATTAATGGGTAGCTTATATCCTGCATTCTTTAGATCCCAGTTTTGGAAGGGGGAATGAACTGTATTGACATGGATGATACCATCATTGAGCGTTTCTATCCAGATATTTCCTTGACCGTCTGTTTCCATGTCATTGCAGAATCGCAAGTCTTGGTGGGTTTTCCCTCCAAGGGAGGAATAGAATCTCGCTTTCTTCATGTCTTCGTCCAAGCCCAAGATATAGATCCCTTCCCGTGTAGAAGCCCAGATTGTTCTTGTGACAGGGTCCTCGATGACCTTGTAGAAGGTGTCAAAGCTGCCCGATCCCTGGAAGGTGTGGATGCCGGGAGAGAGAATGTTATGAGGATGATCTAACCGGAGAAGCCCAAATCCCCATGATCCGATCCATAACCTGTTCTTGCTGTCAAAGAAGAGGGAGTATGCTGAATTTCCCTTGTTTAACTTCGGGTATTGGTAAAATCGGTTCCTCTGGGGGGGGCTAAAGACAAATAATCCCTTGTTCCATGTGCCGAAATAGATGTTCCCGGATCTATCCTCCGTGATAGACATGACACCGTAATTGGGATAATGGTGAACTTTGCCATGAGTGTCTACGAACTCGACCTTGTTGCCATCATATTTATAAAATGTATTAGATTGGGGAAGATACTTGCATAGCCCTTCACTGTTTCCTATCCATACGGTGCCGTCATGGGAGATGAAAATAGTATTGGTGCTTCTCATCTTGTCATTGGTAATGGGAAAGGTATAGTGCTCTCCGGTCATCTGATTGACTTTAACCAACCCATTCCTGGTTCCTATCCATAGGTTTCCGTCTTTGTCTTCTGCAATGGCAAGGACAGTATTGTTTGGAAGCAGGCCTGGCGATGTGGCTGTTGACTTCGTGGTATAGAAATCGTAACCGTCGAAGGCTTTTAAGCCAGAACTGGTACCGATCCACATTAACCCTTTATGGTCGAAGAACAGACTGCGATATTCATCTGAGGGAGAAGTCACAGTTTGCGACATCCACCTGTATGGAAAGTCTTGTGCTGAGACAAGGTCGGATAGAAGTAGGCATAATAGAAATAGAACCTTTTTCATCATCAGGACATTTTTGATGCAAATATACAAAAAATAAAGGAAAATATTATTTTCTTAACGAAAAAGCACTCCTTCATCGCTTTTTCATGATTTGTATCCCCAATTTCACGATTTGTCCCCTTGAATTTAACGCTTTTAGGATAATTTTGCCGGCAAAATCTACTGTTATCCTCGTGATAACGTATACTTAATAAATAAAAACCAAATGTATGAAACAAACTTTTCTGACAACCTCATCTAAGAATGTGATGATGTTGATGGCGTTTGCAGCTGGTCTTGCCGTGATGCCCCAAACGGTGTCGGCAGAACAGTCGGTGGAAGCAGTCCAGCAGTCTGGTAAAATTAATGGTAAGGTGCTGGATCAAAATGGGGAACCTGTGATTGGTGCTACCGTTAAGATTAAGGGTTCTTCAACAGGGACTGTAACTGATATAGATGGTAATTTCTCTCTAACGGCGACACCCGGTACTGCTCTTGAAATCTCTTATATCGGTTTTAAAACACAACAAGTTAAGGTTGGAAATGGTCCTGTCACGATAAAACTACAGGAAGATTCTCAATCCCTTAACGAGGTCGTGGTGGTAGGATTTGGCACTCAGAAGAAGGTGAACCTGACGGGTTCTGTGGGTCTTGCTACGTCCAAAGACCTTGAAGCCCGCCCGGTTGCTAATGCTGCGGCAGCTTTGCAAGGTGTAGTACCTGGATTGAACATCGATACGGGCAACTACGGAGGTGACTTGAATGCTTCGAAAAGTATCAGCATTCGTGGAACTGGTACTATTGGGTCAGGCTCAAGTGGCTCTCCATTGATCCTTATTGATGGTATGGAAGGAGATATCAATACCATCAATCCCCAGGATATCGATAATATCTCCGTCTTGAAAGATGCTGCTGCAAGTTCTATTTATGGCTCTCGCGCTCCGTTTGGTGTGATTTTGATCACAACCAAAAGTGGCAAGAGCGGACGGGCACAGATCAACTATCATACGAATTTACGATGGAATACTCCGGTCTTCATGCCTGATATGATGAATTCTTATCAGTTTGTGACATTCTTCGATCAGGCTCAATACAATGGGAATGGCAATCACCTTTATAGTGACAAGGAACGCCAGAAGGTGTACGATTATATGACAGGAGCCAGTGATGTGTTCGTTGAAATGGGTTCTGGCGGTAAATGGAACTACGACCATACGTATGCGAATGTCGACTGGTTGGACGAGTATTACAAGAATACGTCTTTCTCTCAGGAGCATAATGCCAGTGTGAGTGGAGGAAATGACAAGGTTACCTATTATGTTTCTGGTAACTATATGGGACAAGGGGGATTCATGCGCTATGGTACTGATACGGCAGAGCGTTATACCTTGACAGGTAAGATTAGCGCTCAGATCACAAAGGCTATCAAGATCCAGTATAATACTCGTTGGAACCGTAAGAACTACTCGCGTGCAACAACCATGAATGATAGTTTCTACAATAATATCCTCAGACGGTGCCGTCCCAATCGTGCCATCAAGGATCCTAATGGATATTATATGGCAGACATTAACTATATCGAGGCTTTGGAGGACGGTGGTCGTTACCGCATCAATAATGATGGTCTTTCCCAACAATTAAGATTGGTTATCACTCCTATCAAGAACTGGAACATCTATGGGGAAATAAACATAAAGACAGATAACGACTGGACTCATCAGGATACGAATGTGACCTATTCGCATTATGCTAATGATCCAGAAAAGACATACATCCCATCAGCAACCAGTGCCACCCATGACGCTGTGTATGAGTATTCTTATAAGAGTACGTACCTTAACCCTACTGTTTACACGGATTATGCCTTAACTTTAAATGATGTTCATAATTTTAAGGCAATGCTTGGATTCCAGGCTGAGAAAATGGATTATCGTAATTTGACAGGTAGTCGCAATGATATGGTGACAGAGAGTCTGCCGGTTCTCGACCTGACAACCAGTACAGATACCTATTCCATTGGTGGTGCTTATCAGAGATGGCGTAACGCTGGCTTCTTTGGTCGTATCAACTATGATTACGATGGAAAATATCTGTTGGAGGCGAATCTCCGTTACGATGGTTCTTCAAGATTCCGCCGGGATCATCGTTGGGTATGGACACCTTCATTCTCCGTAGGATGGAATATCGCACGAGAGAATTTCTGGAAGCCATTGCAAAATACAGTCAATACACTGAAATTCCGATTCTCCTTGGGTGAACTCGCTAATCAAAACACGTCTTCTTGGTATCCTACTTATCAGACGTTATCTATCAAAACGGTTTCTGGGACTTGGTTGCAAGATGGTGCCAAGACGACTACCGCTTACGTGCCGGGATTGATTTCTTCTTCCTTGACATGGGAGAAGATCATCAATACTAATATCGGTCTTGATTGGGGTATGTTTAGGAACCGCCTCACAGGTAGCTTCGACTACTATTGGCGGAAAACGAAGAATATGGTGGGACCGGGCATTGAACTGCCTGCGACCTTAGGTACGAGCGTCCCAAACACAAACAACTGCGACTTGACTACCTATGGATGGGAACTGGCCCTGCAATGGCGTGATCAGATCGGGGATTTCCGCTATGGCGTTAAACTGAATGTAGCAGATGACCAAACAAAGATAGATAAATATCCTAACCCAACCAGATCGCTGTCTAAGTATATCTCCGGACAGGTGATCGGCAATATCTATGGATATACAACTATAGGAATTGCGAAGACACAGGAAGAGATGGATGCGCATTTAGCAACAGCCAAGCAAACTGCATTGGGTAGTAACTGGGCTGCGGGTGATATTATGTACGCCGACCTCAATGGTGATGGGATCATCAATAGCGGATCCAATACGTTGGATAATATGGGTGACTTAAAGAAGATCGGTAATAACCATCCTCGCTTCCGTACAGGTATTACCTTGGATGCTTCCTGGAAAGGAATCGATTTCTCTATGTTCTGGCAGGGCGTTCTGAAACGTGACTGGGATCCCGGATCGAACAACATGCTGTTCTGGGGTGTAACGGGGTCAGGACAGTGGTGGTCGACAGCACTTGCCCATCACTTGGATTATTTCCGCGCAGCAGATACATCTGAAGACCGCCTCGGTCCAAATGTGGATGCGTATTACCCTCGTCCTTTGTTCAATAATAAGAACCATCAGACTCAGACTCGCTATTTGCAAAATGCTGCGTATATGCGACTGAAAAATTTGCAATTGGGCTATACTTTGCCCAAATCGCTCGTCAGCAAGATTGGATTGCAGAACTTACGGGTGTATGTATCTGGGGAGAACTTGCTGACTATCACAAGTCTGGAGAAAGTCATCGACCCTGAGCTGGCGGGATATGGCTGGCAAGGCGGTATGTCTTATCCTTTGTCAAGGACATATTCATTCGGTTTAAGTGTTAATTTCTAAAAGTGACATAAAATGAAAAAGATATTTGTAAAATCCATTTTGGGCGGACTGGCCATAACCCTGCCCATGGCGTTGGTTAGTTGTAATGACTATCTTGACGTGACTCCTCCTTCGGAAGTGTCACCTGAGAGCTACTTCCTCTCCGCTACCCAACTGAAATCTTATGTGGATGCTTATTATGCAAATTATAGTAACTGGTCAAGTACGGATGTCAGTAAAGGTGGGATGATCCCCAGTCACTATGGATCACAGAACGGGTCTCCTTACCATGACGATCAAGCAACGGACAATGAACAGGGGACAAACAACCGGTATGTCAAGGATGCCTGGACTGTTGGGCAAACTGGGGGCTACTGGAACTTCAATAATATCTATGCATTGAACTATTTCATTAATCACGCGAAGGAGAACTACGATGCCGGCAGGATCTCTGGGGCAGACGGTGATATCAAGCAATATATCGGTGAGGGCTACTTCCTTCGTGCCTTGGAATATTTCTTCCGTCTAAAAAACTTAGGCGATTTCCCTATCATTACAGAAACATTGTCTGATGATCAGGCAACGTTGACGAAAGCTTCCCAGCGTCGGCCTCGCAATGAAGTGGCTCGTTTCATTATCGCGAACTTGGATACAGCCATTACCTATATGAACAATGCTGTCGCAAAGACTCGTATCTCGAAGAATGCAGCCTTGTTACTCAAGAGTCGCGTAGCTCTTTATGAGGGCACTTGGGAAAAGTATCATGCAGGTACAGCACTTGTCCCGAATGGTTCTGGATGGCCCGGAGCGGGTAAAGACTATTTGGCAAATTATTCCTATGATGCCAATACGGAAATCAAGTTCTTCTTCAGCCAGGCGATGGATGCTGCCGCACAAGTGGCGGATCAGCTTTCCCTGACATCGAACAACCAAGTGGACCGGCAGAAGGCATCTGATGCAACGAACCCTTATTATAATATGTTCGCCTCTCATGATCCTTCAGGATATAATGAGGTCATCATGTGTCGTCTTTACTCTTCTTCTGCAGGCGTGACCCACCATCTGAACCACTATCTCTATAGTGGTGGGAACACTGGCTATACGAAGCAATTTGAGAAGGCATTCCTTATGCAGAATGGTCTTCCTTATTATGCTGAGGGGAGTGGTTATGCAGGCGATGATTATGTTGCGGACACAAAGAAGAACCGTGATTGGCGTTGGCGCTTGTTTATGAAGGCACCAGGCGATGTCAAGGCTGTGGATAATATCAGCAATCCAGAGTATTTCCCAGAAGTACCTTACATCTATGCTTACGACATGCGTGCCGGAACGTCAACTGGCTATGTCCGTGGAAAGGGACATTCATTGGATTACAATGACCAGGTCTTGGGACAAGACCAAACAGCTTTCGTTGTATATCGGGCTGGTGAGGCTTACCTCAATTATATCGAGGCGGAGTATGAGCTGAATGGGAAGATCGACTCCAAGGCTGATGGCTACTGGAAGGCGATCCGTACACGGGCTGGCGTGGATCCTGATTATACGAAGACAATTGCTGCTACGGACATGGCAAAGGAGGCAGATAACGATTGGGGGGCTTACTCTCATGGGAAACTGCTGACGGATAAGACGTTATTTAATATCCGTCGGGAACGTCGTTGTGAATTGATAGGTGAGGGATTCCGTAAAGATGACCTTTATCGCTGGCGCGCCCTCGACCAATTGAATGGCTACCAGCTTGAAGGATGTAAGATCTTTGGTCCTATGAAGGATCTCTTTGGAAGTCTGCTGATCTATGATCAGACAGACCAAAGCAAGAACAATGTCTCTTCTCCATCCTTGAGCGAGTATCTTCGCCCGAACCAGAAGACATCCGTCAATAACTTGTATTATAACGGTTTCTTCTTCTATCAGGCGCATTATCTACAGCCCATCGCCGTACAGAACTTCCTGAACACGGCTGAAGATGGATCAACGATATCTACGTCCCCGATTTATCAGAATCCTGGATGGCCCACAGTAGCAGGTAATCCTTGTGAAGATTAGGATGCTTCATCTTCTTATGATAATACAATATGAAATATTATAAATGGATTGTGGTTTGCCTTCTGTTTCTCCTCCCGTCTTGCACGATGCTGGCGGGAGGAAAAACAAGGCGGCAATCAGACCGAGCTTATTGGTGCTCGTTAGCGTATAAGATCGCACAGCCTGTCTTGGAAAACATGTCTAAAGGCGAACTGCAAAAGAATATGCAGACAGAATTCAGTCCTACCTTTGACCATCGCAATAAAAAGGTGCTCTATATGGAATGCTTTGGCAGGCTCATGGCTGGTATCGCCCCTTGGCTCTCCTTACCGGACGATTCCTCTGCAGAGGGAAAACAGCGCAAGCAATTGCGGGAATGGGCCCTCTCGAGCTATCGGAATGCTGTAGACCCGCAAAGTCCTGATTATCTTTGCTGGGGCATCGGTGGACAGAACCTCGTTGATGCGGCATATATCGCAGAGAGCTTCCTGCGGGCTTACGACCAATTGTGGGTGCCTCTCGATACGCTTACCAAGCAAAGGTATATCAAGGAGTTTACTGGATTGAGGAAGATAGATCCTCCTTACACCAATTGGCTCCTGTTTTCTTCCACGATAGAGAGCTTCATGGCTAAAGCCGGGGCTCCTTATGATCAGTTCAGAGTGAACACGGCATGCCGTAAGTGCGAGGAATGGTATGTCGGGGATGGTTGGTATTCAGATGGCCCTCATTTTGCATTTGATTATTATAGCAGTTATGTCTTCCATCCAATGTACTTGGAAACCTTGAAGGCGATGATCGATGCGAAGGCTAACACGAGGTTAGATTATCAAAAGTATTATGACCGGGAGCTGAAACGGGCTCAGAAGTTCTCGATCATCCTCGAGCGGTTTATCTCTCCTGAAGGCACGTTCCCTGTGTTTGGACGGTCTATGCCATACCGAATGGCAGCCATGCAACCCTTGGCCTTGATGGCTTGGTATCAGCAGTTACCGGCCGACTTGAGCAACGGACAGGTTCGTGCAGCCTTGACAAAGGTCTTGCATAGGATGTTTGATTCCCAGAATAATTTCAATGCGAAGGGATACTTGACCATTGGGTTCTGTGGACATCAAGCTGGCACGGCGGACTGGTATACCAATAATGGATCCTTGTATATGACGACTTTGGCCTTGATGCCACTGGGTTTGCCTGCCAGTGCCCCTTTCTGGACGGATCCTGCACAGCCTTGGACGCAGGTGAAGGCTTGGGGTGGAGAAGCCTTCCCGAAGGATCATAGGTGGGCGGACACGATTACAACACCTGATAAATGGTAAAGAAGAGGTTGTAACAACTAACATTTGGACATGAATCATATCAAAGATTGGAAAATCATGATCTGCCTGCTCTTTTGGGCGGATAGCATAACTGTACAAGGCAAGCAATGGACGCGAGCTGAAGTGCTGACTGTCATCAATCAGGTAAACGACTATTGGCAAGAGCATCACTCACCAGAGGTACGTGCCTTTTGGGATCACGCTGCCTATCATACGGGTAATATGGAAGCATATCGACTGACTGGGAACCAGCAGTTCTTGCAGTATTCCCAACGCTGGGCAGAATATAACCATTGGATGGGGGCAACGGAGCAGGATCCATCCAAATGGTTGTACAAGCATTATGGTGAGGGACAACAGTTTGTCCTCTTCGGTGATTGGCAAGTCTGCTTCCAGACTTATATCGACTTATATCATCTGTCTCCAGCGGCATACAAGATAGCAAGAGCCAAAGAGGTCATGGGATATGAGGCTGATTCCCAGGTTCATGACTATTGGTGGTGGGCTGATGCCCTTTACATGGTCATGCCCGTGATGACGAAAATGTACCGGTTGACGGGGGAACAGAAATACTTGGATAAGCTTTATGCCAACTTGCTCTATGCTGACAGCATCATGCTTGATGCTGAGACTGGACTTTATTTCCGAGATGGGAAATATGTCTATCCGCAGCATCAGACACAGAATGGAAAGAAAGACTTTTGGGCCCGCGGGGATGGTTGGGTTCTCGCAGGACTGGCGAAAGTGCTCCAAGACATGCCAAAGCACTATCCTCATTACGACTTCTTTGTTAAGAAGTACGTTCGGTTGGCTAAGTCCATTGCGTCCTTGCAGCAGAAAGAAGGGTATTGGACACGTTCGATGATGGATCCTCATCAGGCACCAGGTCCAGAGACCAGTGGGACCGCCTTCTTTACATATGGTATTCTTTGGGGAGTCAACCATGGCTACTTGTCTAAGAAAGCGTTCTCGCCCGTTATCAAGAAGGCCTGGAACTATCTTTCCACGACAGCTTTACAACCTGATGGCTCCATCGGATATGTGCAACCCATAGGTGAGAAAGCGATTCCCGGGCAGATGATAGACATTCATTCACAAGCGAACTTCGGCGTAGGTGCCTTCTTGTTGGCTGCCTGTGAATACTATCGGTTCCTCAGCCGATGATTATTGGCAAGTTCCCCCTGGAAACCTGGTTTTCAAGGAGAACTTGCCCTAAACCTCTATCTGTCCTGATATTGATAAGATGGCAGAAGTTGATCGTTTTATCTGTTGTCCAATACAGATGTAATTATTCTGCAAGAGCTACTCGTCTCGAATGGATCTCGAACGGTTAGCGAAGGATTCGTGTATGCCGCCAACCGCTCCATAGCCCCAATTTTTATATAAATTTTATGAAGGAAAGAGACTTTGGGCAGATGCTTTCTTTAAATTTCTTAATTCTGTTAACATATTTTATACTTAGTTTTTGTTTTGGTGTGTACTTTTTACACTATATTTGCAACGACTTTTTGATGTTATTACTTGAACAATTTATTATAATTTTAGCGTTTTTATTTATGGTTACAATCTACTATCACAAGCCACCTGTATTGTGGGACAGGAGTGCAAGGCTATTGAGAGTCTCAACCTTAGCTTTGGCTTTATGCGCGATGCCCCGGTTGATGATGGCAAAAACGAATGAGAGCATGATGGTGCAACAGACGGGTACTGTCCATGGTACAGTCGTTGACCAGAGTGGAGAACCCTTAATTGGAGTGTCTGTCCTTGTGAAAGGTACTACCACAGGGACGGTAACAGACCTTGATGGAAACTTTTCCTTGGAAGCTGCCAGCGGTAAGACCCTTGTCGTGTCTTACGTAGGCTACCGTACTCAAGAGATCGTGGTAAAGGGATCTTCCCTGAAAATCACACTACGGGAAGACCAGCAGAATCTGGATGAGCTGGTCGTGATTGGATACGGAACCCAAAAGAAGGCAAACTTGACTGGTTCCGTGGCGAATGTGGACAACAAACTGCTTGAGAATCGTCCTTTGACTAACCTTTCTTCTGGTATGGCAGGCTTGCTTCCTGGCGTCCAGGTTCTTCAGAACTCTGGTCAGCCTGGTCAGGATATTGGACATATCAATATCCGTGGTGTCGGGACGTTCAATGAGTCTGGGCCTTTAGTGATCATTGATGGAGTAGAAGGATCGATGAATGATGTGAACCCAAATGACGTAGAGAGTATCTCTGTTCTGAAAGATGCTGCTTCCTCAGCGATCTATGGTTCTAAGGCTGCGAATGGCGTTATCCTGATCACAACAAAGCGGGGTAAGAGCGGAAAGCCTACGATTACCTATCAGGGGCTCTTCGGAACGACGAAGGCAACTGACTATCCGCATTTTATGTCATCGGGAAGAATGGCTGAGGTTTGGAACCGGGTGAATGAAAGCGTGGGCGTAAAGGATGAATTTACTGCCGATGAAGTCCAGAAGTTTAAGGACGGATCGGACCCCGACAACTACGCGGACACCGATTGGCAGGGCTTGCTCTATAAGACGGGCATTCAGACATCCCATAACGTTACCTTGTCGGGTGGCAATGATTATGCCAAGTATTTAGCATCAGTAGGGTACCTGTTCCAAAATGGTATCGTAGATAACTATAACAAGAAGCAGCAGAGTGGGCGCTTGAATGTGGATATCAACCCAACCAAGAAGCTGGAAACCAGTTGGTCGTTGAACTTCATGCGCCAGGATATCAACGAGCCTTTGCCTTCTTATAATACGTCTACCAGTACAGGTGACTATGGAAATGAGTTCGGATCTTCCAACTCCGTTTACCAGATCTTCCGCCAGATTAACGTGATCAGCCCTATGGTACCGTATAAGTATAGTGATGGCTCTTATGGATCGATCTCCGATGGTAACCCGATTGCATGAATTGAGTCCGGGGCAAGGGGACAGACCATCAAGACAAACCTCCAGGGAATCGGGAGCATGAAATATTATATCCTCCCTTATCTTTCCGTGAAGGCTGCGCTTGCCTATACCCGAAACACCAATGAATATGCAGCTCATAATATTCGTGTCAAGTACCATTCCGGTTCACAGGGCGTGACAGAGTCTTCTTTCTCATCTTCTAACTACGAACGGACCGTCTTTGACTTGACACCTGAGTTCGTCAAATCGTTTGGAGGACATAACTTTGACGTCCTTGCTGGTTACCATGCCGAGCTATATAAATATCGTTATTCATATTCCTATCGTACGGGTATGGCTAATGATGTGCTGACGGATATCAATGCGGGTTCTTCATCTACGGCTCAGGCATCAGGGTATACTCGCGAGCTTGCGATGATCTCTTGGTTTGGCCGATTCGCCTATAACTATATGGGGCGTTATCTTTTTGAGGCAAATGCACGTTATGATGGATCCTCTCGCTTCTCTGGAGATAACAAATGGGGATTCTTCCCATCTTTCTCCGCAGGCTGGCGCTTCTCTGATGAGGCGTTTTGGAATAGTCTGCGAAATGTGATTTCCAATGCTAAGTTGCGTCTTTCTTGGGGTAAGTTGGGTAATCAGGAGATTGGATCTTACTATCCTACGGTAACCCAGATGTCCTTGGGCTATGGTACGATTATCGCTGGCAAGTACGTGAATGGTGCCGTGACCAGAAATGCTGTCAACCCGAACCTCAGGTGGGAGGCCACAAAGACAGCTGGCATAGGTCTTGACTTTAATATCTGGAAGTTGGCTGCTACCTTAGACTGGTATGAGAAGACCACCTCTGGCATCTTGATGACAGTGGATGTTCCTGCTGTCTATGCCTTGAGCAACTATTATGATAATATCGGAAAGGTTCGCAACCGCGGTCTTGAGTTCAGCGTTGAATACAATGACCGTAAAGGTGACTGGACTTGGGGTGCCGGTATCAATGGTAACTACAATAAGAATAAAGTGCTCAATATGGGCACGGACGTCAATGGGAAACCTATTGAATATCGCTCTGCCAATGTCGATCAGTCAACGGTTCGTAACGTGGTGGGAAAACCCATGTTACAGTATTATGGCTATAAGGTGGACGGCTTCATCAAGTCAGGTGAGGAAGTCTCTTATGCAAATGGTGGTTGGGCTGACTATGAGGGCAGTGCCATTCGCCGGGTTGGTGACCTGAAGTTTGTCGACCAGAACGGTGATGGGAAGATCGATGCCAACGACCGTGTATATCTTGGTTCGATAAACCCTGACTTCACCTTTGGTTTCCATTTTAATGTAAGCTGGAAAGGACTCGACCTGATCGCCTTCTTCCAAGGCGCAACCGGTGCTAAACGATATATGGGAGATGCATTAGGAGGTCTTAGTAAGTCTGATAATAAGTTGAACGTTCTTTGGGAAGACAGCTATACCTTGAAGGGAGAAGGTGCCAAGTACCCAAATATCGGCGTTCCTGGACAGAATTATAGTGACAATAAAGGTCAGAACTCTTTCTGGTTGCAAAATGCTTCCTATGTCCGCATGAAGGAATTGCAGATCGGTTACACGATTCCGAAGAGCATTACCAGTAAGATCGGACTCTCTAATTGCCGTATTTACTATTCTGGCCAGAACCTCTTTACAATTACTGGCATGATAGACGGCTTCGACCCAGAGGCTCCATCTGGACGAGGCAATGGCTTCCCTCCAACGGCTGTGAATTCTATCGGTCTTAACATTACATTCTAAAGATTCTATAAAAATGAAAAAGATAATATTTGGTGTGATTGCTGCGCTGAGCCTGATCGTGACCAGTTGCTCAGATTTCTTGGACCGCGCGCCTAAGGATGCACTTTCTCCTTCTACTTTCTGGCAGTCGGAGGACGATGCTTACCTGGCGCTCATCGGTACCTATAATGGACTTAATAACATCTATCATAATGGCCATTGGACTGGTTATAACTGTATTATGATGGATGCGCTCTCAGACAATCTTTTCGATTACTTTTCCTGGGAAGGCTATAATGTGCTGACAACGGGAAATATTACGCCATCCAACAATGGCGTTGCTGGTAGCTTTTTTAACTTCTCTGATATCCGGGCTTGTAACGAATACCTTGAGAACGAGGGTAATATCAACTGGTCAACGTCTGGGTTGGAGGACCAATACAAGGCGGAAGTACGGACAATACGGGCTCTCTTGTATCTTTATCGTACGAACTGGTATGGTGATTTCCCTCTCATTACGAAGACGATGAGCTTGGAAGATTCCTATAACCAGGCAAGGACTCCGGTGGCGGAGGTGCATAAGTTCATAGAAAGTGAGCTCAAAGACTGTATCAATGCGTTGCCAACTCGTGCTCAAGTGACACAAGGACGTATTTGCAAGGAGTTTGCACAAGGTCTCTTGATGAGGTACTACCTGTGGAATAGTGACTATGCGGATGCCAGGACTTATGCTAAGGCGATTGTCGATGAGGGTAACCTTTCCTTAGCGAACGACTATAAGTCGATGTTCGAAGTGGCAAATCAATATGACAATGAGACAATCTTCGACTTCTCTTTTGTCGCCAATACGGATCGTGATTTGTACGGCAACCCGTTCGTTGCCAATGGCGCATTGGGCGGTTGGTCGTCTATTGTTCCTACCGTCGACTTGATGGATGAGTTCGAGTGTACAGATGGAAAGACCATCGACAAGTCTGATCTCTATGATCCTACCCATCCCTTCTTGAACCGTGACCCACGCCTTCGCGTAACGATGGTTTACCCGGGACAGGTCTATACAGGCTATACGGATTCTCAGAATGGATGCTATAACTCCCTGTCACCAACCATTAATGGCAATAACAACTTGGATTACTGGAATAATGCAGGGAATGCGTCTAAGTCGGGACTGCAGTTGGGTAAGTACTTCCTCGCCTCGAATGTCACACCGAGCGGACTGAGTCACATGAGCGCACATTTCAAGGTGATGCGTTATGCAGAGGTGTTACTGACCTTGGCAGAGTGTGATATCGAGTTAGGCAATCTGGATGAAGGCGTGAAATACCTCAATATGGTTCGCCGCCGGGCAGGCATGCCAGACGTGGCGGTCACCGATCAAGAAACCTTACGCGCCCAGGTACGTCGTGAACGAAGGGTCGAATTGGCTGGTGAAGGACTGCGACGGGAGGACATGGTTCGTTGGAGGGTTGATGCCAACGGAAAATGGGTAGCCTCTGGAGGGACACCTTATATCGTTTGGAAATTCCAGCACAACTACTGCATCGAGCATCTTGACGGGTATATCGAAGACTACAAGGATGCGAATGGCGACTGGGTAGCCCATGTTACCGGTCGCACGGGAGGCGGACATAACGCTCCCCAGACAGCTTTCGCAAGGGAGAACTTCGAAACGTTCACCGCGAAGAACATCTATTGGCCGATCAGCCAGAGTACGATTGATACGAACCCGGCACTGACACAGACCGAAGGTTATAAATAATTCATGATCAGAGAGGGTTCTACCCGACAGATAAGTTGGGTGGAACCTTCCTCTTCGAATAGGAAGTAGACAAAATAGCTTGAAATGAAGAATACAAGAATAGGAGTCATTGCACTCTCAGTGGTCATGTTGGTCCTATTGGTCCTGCATCTACAACTGACGCAAGAATATCTTTTCTTTTTCAGGGAAACCCTGATGGTTTTCTATTATGATGCAAGTATCATTGCATCCCGCTATTTAGGGATCGGCGGACTTGGACTGATGCTCACACATTGGATCACTCAGTTCTTTATTCTAAAATATGTCGGGACCATCGTTACGGCTCTCCTCGGCGTGCTTTCTGCCCTGATGATCTGGGCAAGCATGGGTACCCGGCGGAAGGCAATGGTCATGTTGCCGCTTTGCATGCTTCCTTTTATATTCCAATGCCACGCTCTTTTCGATATCTATTATAGCTACGAGGGAGTGGTTGATTTCTTTCTCTTCTCGCTTTTTGCATTTCTCTATAGGCGTATTGCAGATCGGACGGCGCGCCCTGGGTGGAAGGTTGCGTGGGCATCCTTGTTCTCCTTGCTGCTGTTCTATGTCTCTGGTGCCGTTGGCTTCTTGTTGGCTTTGTATCTATTGATGAACGAGATCGTAGATCAACAATGGAAGGGTTGGCGTTTCCTGATCCCTGTTGTCCTCATCCTGATTGCCAGCGGGATCTGCATCTCACGGGGAATCATCCCGAGATGGCGCGATGCGATCACGAACGCGGCCTATTACGAACCCATTCTGACAGCTACTAATTTCTTCTATACTTCGTGGATATTGGTCTTGATCCTGCCTTTGCTCATGCCACTCCTTAATAGTTTGGAAGCAAGGTTGAAACCTTTTATCATCTTATCAAGCTCCTTTGCAGTTCTTGTCGCTGTATCCGTATTCTCTGTTTATTCTGCCCGGCGCAATCAACAGAAGATGTATCCGATGATTGCCATGGATCATTTCATCAGGGAACACGATTGGGAAGGACTGCTGAGGCTGCCTGCTTGTCAATCCAGCAATTTCCTCTTGATGAACCGTGTCAATCTCGCTTTGTCCCATACAGGACGCTTCTTAGACGATTTCTTCCATTATCCTCAGGTGGCTCCTTATAGCCTTCTGACAGATTTGGATCAATTGGCATTGGATGTCGAGATCACGACAACGCTGAGCGAGATCTACTGGCAGATGGATAATATAGCGTCTGCCGACGAGAAAGCCTTCAATGGCTATGAGGGACTGCGCTACGGATCGCCGATCAACTTACAGATGCTGGTAAGAACCAGTATCGTCTTCGGTCGCTATCAGGTTGCCGAGAAATTGATCAAGATGCTTGAGAAAACCCTCTTCTACAAAGACTGGGCAACAAGCCAACGCCGTTTCCTGTACAATGATAAGGCCGTGGAAGCTGATCCGGAGTATGGAGAGAAACGGAAAAGCCTGCCGAAAGGGACCCGGGAGTTCATCCAAGCCAAGGGTCCTTATTATGACCTGTTGCAGACCATCCGCACGAACCCTAAGGCGAGGGCTGCCAAGGATTATGCCATCGGTTACCTCCTGTTGGCAAACGACATGCCCCATATCAATGCTTTCATCGAGGAATTCTATGGAACACCGGTCATGCCCACCATGCCCCTGCGGTTGCAGGAAGCTGCGGTAGCAACGCATGAGACAGACTTGGACTGGTGCCGCTCTCATGGAGTTGACGACAAGGTCATCCGAAACTACCAGACTTTGCGTCAAGCACTGGTGTTGTCGCAGACCACAGGAACCTCCCCACAGGCAATCCTGGACCAATGGAGAGACACTTACTGGTATTACCTGTTAGTGACATCACCGAATGTTGCCAATATCAGAGCTGCCCAGCAACAACGGCAACAGGCTGCGCGGCAGAATCAGATGTCAGCCCATTGAGAATCAAGGATGTTTAATTTGTGATGAAATAGTTATGCGATTGCGTCTTATGAACAGAATATATATCAGTATCCTAATGTCGAGCCTGTTGTTAGTCTCCTGCGACAGGACGATAGAGCCAACTAAACATATTAATAGGCTCCCATCGATCTTCCCCGATTATACGGATGTGACCATTCCCTGCAATATTGCCCCGATGGACTTCCAACTGAACCGGGCTGAGAACCTTGAGACCCAATTGGTCATATCGGGGGGAGAAACGACCTTCCAGGTAGAAGGCAAGCAAGGGGATTTCGATATCCCGATCAAGAAATGGAAACCTCTCTTGGAAGCGCAGAAAGGCAAGGACATCACCTTTACGGTTTGTTTCTTAGATGGTAAGCAATGGACTGCTTATCAGTCTTTCACCATGCATGTCGCCGCAGACCGTATCGACCCGTGGATGGCCTACCGACTGATCCCTCCTGGTTATGGCATCTGGAATTCAATGGGGATCTTCCAGCGATGCTTAGAGGATTTTACGGAAAAGGCAATCATGGAGAACCGGTTGACGGAATACAACTGCATGAACTGTCATTGCTTCCAAAATGGCAATCCTAAGAAGATGTCCCTGCATATTCGAGGGCGTCATAGCGGATCTGTGCTCTGCGAGCAAGGCTCCGTCACAAAGATAGAGCCCCAGATGCCTAAAGGAATGAAGGGCATCGCTTATCCCTATTGGCATCCAACAAAGGATTATATCGCCTTCGCTTCCGACCAAGTGGCACAGTCGTTCTATGCCAATCATCGCAATCGGATCGAGGTTTACGATACCCGTTCAGACATTGTCGTCTACGATACGCATACAGGTATCGCCCATACGGCACCGTATATGTCCGACCCAGGCGTGTGGGAGACTTTCCCTGCTTTCTCCGCGGATGGCAAGACCTTGTATTGGAGTGCCGCTGATACCGTGCCCTCTCCTTATCCAATCCATTATGACAAGGCACATTTCAGCGTGATCCGAACCAGCTTCGACCCCAAGACCTGTACGTTCGGCGCGAAACCAGATACCCTGCTTCGGGCAGGCAATACGGCAAGCTTCATCTATCCTCGCGAGTCTCCTGATGGTCGTTGGATGGTTTATAACCGAATGGCGTATGGCTATTTCCCCCTGAACCATAAGGAAGGAGATCTCTACATCCGGGATATGAAAACTGGGAAGAGCCGTTTGATGGTCAAGGCAAATAGTAAGGATGCTGAAGGTTACCATTCTTGGAGCCGGAACAGTCGTTGGCTCGTGTTCGCCAGTCGAAGGATGGATGGTCTCTTTACACGTCCTTATTTTACTTACATCGACAAGAAAGGCAACTGCACCAAGGCTTTTGTCCTGCCTCAACGCCACCCCAAGCATTATTATGACAACCAGTTCGACTCGTATAATATCCCCGAGCTCATCACGGGGGAGGTGAAGGTCATGGCCCATAAGATTGCGAAGACGGTATGGTAAAGCAGAGGATGTATCATACTTAGAATTGATGGTGCATCCTCTATCTCTTTCCCTGCACTTGACGCCATGGTAGCCGGTCTCCTGTATGGGACAAGCCTGTATTTTACTTCAAATGTCCTGTTGCTCCTGCCCTGCCTTTGAAGTACAGAAACCACTGCGAGCTCCGTCTCAACGTTGTGCCCTTTATCTTGCAAACTCTGCCACTCAACCGCTTCCTGTCTTCTGATGCCCCGGCTCTATCCGTGCCATATGCTTGTTCTTCGTGATTAAACATAAACGGATTATTTTATAAAAATAAGTACAAAACACTTGATTTTACGTTTTTTCTTTTCTATCTATACACTGGAGATTTTTTCTGCAATAGGTTGACAGGTTGTCAAAAGCCTTTGTACATAGGGCTTGCAACCTGTTTCGAGGTTGTCAAAGGTTGACACAAGGTTGACAGGAAAAGCACATCTTTTGCAAAATTCTCTCGAGAATTTATTTTAAGACTTATGCTTTTGCGTTGCAACACATCTACTATTAGATAAAATTCTCTCGAGAATTTTGCATGATAGCTACACTTTTAATATGCTGATCATTATATTTCTTGATATGAAGTCTTTGAAAATACAATACATGTATTGCTTTGTGAGACGTAGAGGGGATGAAAAAGGAGTCGCTGTTCATCCATATGCCGTTATCACAGCTGAGATCATATAGGGTGTCAACCTATTCATGGCTGTGTGGCGGGTATCTCGATGGCAGCATCAGGTATAGATGGGTCACCGCAGAGGTGTGCAGTCACGAAACAGGTGGTCGGGCTTTTAAGCAAGCGAATAGACGCCTGACCGTTTCCCAGTTGAATGAGGCGCGAGCCCGTAGACGTTCCTTCGTTTAAAGGAAGCACTTCAGGTATAGATGCATTGAATCGTATGAACTGTGAAGCATCAAGGCAACATCGATCCTCCGCATCGACTACCATCACTTTCACGAGGTTACTCTCGCGCCAAATTTTCAAATGATGGGGTGCCTGCCATGGTCCCACTTGATACTGTTGCTTTATTTCGTCTGTAAGGATCTTATGGCCCTGGTGAGCAACGGCGGTGATTACATTGTTACCCGGTTTGTATTTTACGTTCCAGTGGAAACCAGCTGCAGGGAATTGTTCTGTGTCGCGATGGCGGATGCCCATGGAATGTCCATTGATGAATAGTTCAACCTCAGGGCAATTCGAATAAACGAGTACCTCATGTAGTTCTTCACTTTCCCCCCATCGTATAGGCCATGAGTGTCCATAGATGTGTATCATGGGCTTCGTAGACCAGTATGATTGGAAGACATAGTAACTTTCTTTAGGTGTTCCATCGCGCTGTACTACACCTTTTTGGTTCACATAGGGAATGGGATTGCGAGGACGCAAAGGGGTAGAAAAGTCTTTGAAGGTCCAGAATAATGACCCTGTAAGCCACGGCATGTGTAACTGTTGGCTGAGATGCCAGTCAAACAGTTTTACCGCATATGTCTCCGACCAATTCCCATTACGGTCAGCCGCTTCCAAGTGGTCAGGGATCTTCTCTTCATGGCGTCCGACATGGCTGTCTCCTCCCCATTCTGCATGGATAAAACGGGGATAACGCTCGAAGGCTGTGTGCTCCATTGTATAATAGTCGCGATAGTTTCGGCTATACCAGCCAGCCCAGATGGAAGGCGAGTATACGTCTACCACGTCGCTGGCAAAGTCGCAACGCCTGCAAACAGTGAGGCGTGTAGGGTCGAGCTGATGGGCCTGACTCACTAAACTTTTCATGAACCAACGCACGCTGTCTGGATTAAATGTAGGGAAATCTCCCTCCCAGTCGTTTTCGTTCCCCATGCCCCAAAGGATGATACTGGGGTGGTTATAATGCTGGTTGATCATATTTTCCAGCATGCGGTGTGCCTGCTTACGATAGCGCTCCCCGCCTAATCCTCCTCTGCACCAAGGTATTTCCTCCCAAACCATGATGCCTAATGAGTCACATAGGTTCAATACTATATTGCTTTGCTGGTAATGCCCGAGCCTGATCATGTTTGCCCCCATGTCCTTGATTTGTCGCATCTCATGACGAATCATACTGTCGGTCATGGCTGCTCCTACACCCGCATGGTCTTCGTGTCGATGTGTGCCCCGTAACAACAGGCGTTTTCCGTTTAAATAAAAGGGACCGTGAGGTTGGAATCGATAGCTACGCAGACCGAATGTCTCACAGGCGTTCAGCGTATCGCTATCTACTAACAATTGTAAATGACAGCTATATAATCGTGGAGAATCAGGACTCCACAACATGGGATGACGTATTGATAGCATGCGTTCGTATAGCGTATCGCATAGTTGTTTGTAAAAGTGACCAACTATCTGACCTTGGGGCGAGGTAATGGTGCCCAACAGTTGCACTGGTTTGTGAGTTCTATTGGATAACTTCACATCGAGTTGTATGGTTGCTCTTTTACCTCGTAAGCAGGGTGTTATCTTGATCTGCCGCAAGTTTACACAAGGTGTATATACTAAGTTGAGATGGCGGTATACCCCGCCATATAGATTGAAGTCTGACATGTCGGAAGGAATGAGCTGCACGTCACGACTGTTGTCGCAGCGAATGGCAATGGGGACCTTTCCACCGAAACGTTGGCGGCACAGGGACGTGGTATCAAAGGCTGCTACAGCTTCGGTGATATCTACAGTCCATTCATCGTAGCCGCCCACATGGGTGGCTACCCGTTTGTCAAATACATATACTTCAGTCTTTTGCCCAGCACCTTCGAACTCGAGAATTGTACGTCCTCCAGGAAATGGATTGCGTAGCTTCAGGAGCGTACGATACCATCCGGGACCTTGATAATAATTTTGGTCCGGGTCGCAGGCATCAGTATCATTGAAACAATGTGGCAGTGTCACCGCCTTCCATAGTGGAACAGCCTGAGGCTTTCCTGGTTGAACTGGGCGCCATACTTCCCAAATACTTCCTAAATCGCCACGCACAAACTGCCAACCACTGTCTATATGTCGACGATTTTGAGTGGGAAGCATGGCATGGACGGCTGTCGTATAGCAGACTGTGCTCATCATCCAAATGAGCAACCTTATTAACTTCTTCATATTAAAATCAGATGTATGGTATTGACCGATTTGTATCAGCGTTGGAGAAATCTGTTGAGGGCTTCCAGATAATAATAATCTGCATAACAGATGGGTACGTCTATCTCGCTGCCTGCTGGGTGATGCCCCGTGGAGTGTAGCAATATGAATCCACAGTTACTTCCCTCGGGTGCTCGATAATGTTGATAAAGGCTGTCGAGTGTGCGTTTGGCAAAGCTTAAGCAGGATGATGCTTCCTTTGTGGGCAGGTAGTTAGCCAACTCAAAGAGAGCGGATGTGGCAATAGCTGCGGCCGACGCATCGCGTGAAGTATGTGGGATGTCGCTCGATTTCATGTCCCAGTAGGGGATCCCATCTTTGGGTAATGGCAATGACATGATGAAGTGAGCAATATGGCGAGCTTGTTCCAGATAGCGTACGTCATGCGTGTAACGATAGCACATGGTATAGCCGTACAATCCCCAAGCTTGTCCTCGGCTCCAATAAGACTCGTCATTATAGCCTTGGGCAGTACACCGCATACGTACAGCTCCTGTGATCGTGTCATAATCGACTACGTGATAGGAGGAAAAGTCGGGACGAAAATGGTGTCGTAATGTAGTGTTGGCATGACTCACCGCAATGTGCCAGAAGGTTGAATCTCCTGTGATTTGTGTAGCACGGAACAACATCTCAAGGTTCATCATGTTGTCAATGATGACAGGGAATTGCCATCGGTCTCGATTATGGTCCCACGATCTTAGGCAACCGACTGTACGGTTGAATCGTGTGATGAGGCTTTTAGACGCTTGTACTACGACATCCCTATAGGAGCGTTCGCCTGTGAGCTCATAGGCTTTGCCAAAGCTGTCGCCGATCATGAACCCCAGATCGTGGGTAGAACGAAGCCACTTAGCTTCTTCAATAGGCCAGGTAAAACTGATCGCTTGTTGTCTCCAGAAATCGTCATGCGTATAGGCATACATTTGCCAGAGTGAGCCAGCGAAGAAACCCGAGCACCAGTCTCTGGCACTTACGAGTGCCAGAGTGCCATCGTGATTCAGACTGCGCGGGGTGATACGGTGTCGCAGGGAATTGGCGCTGTCGTTACGCGCCTGATTCGTACATTTAATGGCAAGGCGTAATTGTCCCATAGCATGAGCCATTGCCATGTCGGTAACGCTGGGCTGATAATACAGCAGGAAAAATGGATCGCTCAAGTCAAGATGCCGGTACTGCCTGAATAGCCGTAGGTAATCTGTGCGAGTGGAATCAAGATATTGGGCGGTACGGTATAAGTCTTTACAGAACTCTTGCTGTTTATAATCCCATTCGCTTATTTGCTGATAGGGCCAATCTTCTACTTGCTTGCCTACATAGGAAGAGAGAAAGTCCATTGCCTTGTAAAAAGAACGACCGTCTGTTGAGGTGCTATGTGAAAGCTCCAATCCTATATGTCGACCCATCAGAAAGAGATCAATCATGTGGGTAAGATTATATTGCGAATAGCCAAAAGCCAGTGTTCGCCTTAATTCTTGAGGCATACGTCCATCTGGCTCAATCTGTGTAAAGAGACGCCGTTCAGGAAAATGTTGAAGGACCTGTTGCGCCACTTTCTTCTTACCGGCGTAGAGCGCAAAGGATACGATCTGTGCATCATAAGCAATGGCATGATTGTTTTTCGCATTGCTCTCACCTATACCTTGCGGACTATGTAGCATCCATTGCAATAATTGTCCAAACCAGTGGCGCAGCCGCTGGGAATCATGACGAGTGTATGCAGATGACTTTTCGAGCAAGTATACCGCATCGAGCATGGGAACAAAAGAATAAGTGTCGAGTACGCCAGAAGAACGCCCCTTATTGCCATTACGCCCAGGTACCATCTGAGCGTATTCGAGGTTGGGGTTCATGGCTGTGGATTTGTTGAGAAACCACACTTTTAATAAGTCAACTGCTTTTTGGGCATAGCGTTCGTCACCGCTAAGGTACCATGCCAACGAGAGGGTTGTGACGCGTGTAGCTGTTGTCCCAAGGCGATTTCGGTCAAGATCATTTAGTTCCGGATTTGATTGACCGTCACGGCTTATATAGGGAAGTCCATCTTGGCGGTTGGGGTCAGGCCAATAATAGCGAGCTAAGCTCATGTAGTCATGTTTGTTACCACTTGCTGGAATCTTAGTCTTCATCATCACAGATAGTGGCTCTGCATGGAGCAGTTGATCGGCTTGCCCCATGAGAGACTGATACACTTGTGAATAGAAAGGCTCATGGATGTGCTGTTTGACTTGGGCAAGATGGTTGCGATCCCAGATAACTTGAGCCAAGGAAGCTTGAAGGATCAAGCTTAACAAGAATATGATTGTAATTCGTTTGCTCATTAGCTTAAGATGGTTGCTTAGTTAACGTTGACGGTAACATAATAGTTCTCGGTGAAGGCACGTACCTCGTATTCATCAGTGATCGTGATGCTGGTAGAGGCTACATTATCAGATGTCATCGTAACTGTCGGGTCTTGGGTAAGTACGCGTAGAGAACCTTTCTTATTGCTGACGGCCTTTATATATACGGATTGCATGCCCTGCTTGGCATAAGGCCAAATCATGGAGTATCCTCCATTGTGGACAGGTTTTAACACTTGCCCTAAACTGTCAGTTACCTGATAGTCAACACCTTCGATGAGATCCTTTGAACTCGTGTAATACCATACCTCTGGGCTATAACTGCGTGTGAAAGCACTGAAGAAGTAGGTAGGGATGGCCACGGTGTTGCCCATTGTTACATTGTATTTCAATTCATTGCCACCTGGATACTTTACATTACCCAGACCATAGTAGTAAACGTGTGCCATTTCGGCATTGTCATTACTCCACTCGTCATCGTTGCAGGAAGTGAACGATAACGAAACTAATAATATTTCAAGTAAGAATAATAATTTTTTCATAATTGTTGATTTCTTTCAATGAATAATAATATTGATTACCAATTAGGGTTCTGAACAATGTTTCCGCCAGATGTACCGATTTCATAAGAGGGTATGGGATAGAGATAGTCCCTTTCTGGGTCGAAACTGCGTGAAGAACCTTCTTCAATGACATAAATATTACCTTCATCATATACTTTTGTACCTTTGTAGGTGCCATCAGCAGCTGTTAGTTTCTTCTGAACTTCAGTTGCGGCTGTTCCAGTATCATCAGGACTGTATATGAGGCCCAATATAGGTTGTGGTAGTACTTTCTCTGCAGTCTTCCAGCGTATGATATCGTTATAGTGTAATCCTTCGTCTATAAATTCGACCATCCGTTCTCGTCGTATCTCTTGTAGCATATTTAGACCATGCTGGTTGACAAAATCATTGGTTAACCTTACATTGAAGCCGCTGCGTTGGCGAACTGCGTTAACTGTCTGGTCGAGTACGGCATCGCTGATCGCGCCGTCAAGTTCAAACTTTGCCTCTGCGTAAGAGAGCAAGATCTCTGCATATCGTATAATCATCTTGTCAAGAGTCTCACGGTTTGTAGTGCTCCACTCGTCAAGAAGAAATCCTTTCTTTATGCCATAACCATAGCCATGTTGATTGGTAAATGGTTCATAAGGACCTTTGTATGCCTCTTCGCCCACAGAATAAACCGTCATTTTGAGACGGGGATCCCTGTTGTCAAGAACACTGGCGAGATTGGTTTCAGGATGCACAGCCAATGGAGACAGTTCGCGGGGAAGTCCATCTGCATAGAGGAAGTTGTCGAGCATGTTACGTGTTAATGCTGCAGCATTTTCAAGACCGCGTGAGTTATTATGCGTGATAGAGCCTTCACCGTTAGGGCCATAAACTTTGATGAACACGGCTTCTTTGTTGCTGCTGCCTTCACCTTCCCAAAGGAAAAGTTTTTGGAAATCAGGGTATAAGGCGTGACGACCTTCTTTCATCATAGTTTCTGCAGCAGAGATAGCACGTTGTAAGTGAATTTTATAGTCACCATCAAGGTGATGGTACTTCATATAAGTTCCTTCATAGAGTCCAATGCGCACTAACATGCCTAAAGCAGCGGATCTGGACACACGTCCCCAATCGGAAGCCGACTTAAGATTGTTGATGTCAGGCAGATGGGCAGCTGCAAAGTCGAGATCTTCGTAACATTGATCAATTACTTGGGCACGCGGGTCTCGGGCCTTGGTAATCTCTGGATCTTTTGTGTTATCAAATGTTTTTGTGATGAGAGGAACGTCACCATACTTCTGTACGAGATCAAAATAATGATAGGCACGGAAGAAACGAGCCTCCGCCACCCAACGGTCGCGTGCTGATTCGCTCAGAGGCGATACCGCTCCCTTTTCAATAATTTTATTGCATCGGAATATATCTTGATAAGGATTGGTCCAATCGCCAGATGTCCCCGGTACGTTCCGGTTACCGCTGGAGATGCTATTCTGGTTTGGACCAACGAGTTCATCGGAACGTAGGTCATGTGAAAAGCCATTTAAATCAATATAGAGTCGATTACATGCACCACGAAAGTCTGTTTCTGATTTCCAGAAGTTGCTATCAGCAAGTGCAGTCTCAGGATCTCGGTCTAAAGTGCAACCAGTCATGATCATGGCTGTTAATGCAAATATAATAATCTTTTTCATAAGGATATTCTTTTTATAAAGTGATGTTCACGCCCATCGTCCAACTACGGAAGAATGGATAAAGATAGCGATTGGCATTGTTGCCAATTTCTGGGTCAAATACTTTTAACATATTTGTGTGCTCCCAGACATCCTCTCCGGATATATATACGTGAACTCTTTGGACTATTTTCTGAAGACCTGGAATAGTATAACCTAAGGTAATATTCTTCAAGCGCAGGTATGAACCATTTTGTAGCCATTTGTCAGATGGCTTAAAGTTAAAGTCATTCCCTTTGTACTGATAGATGCGTGGCCAGTAGGCATCTTGATTATCCTCTGTCCAGTAGTCGCGATGGATCGTCCATGGCATCTCATAGTCTTGATATAATGGGGCGAAAGCCGAAGGTTGTACCCATACCTTGCGTTTGCCAACACCTTGGAAAAGTGCAGACAAGTCAAAGCCATGCCATTGTACGCTAATATTAAAAGCGTATGTATAGCGGGCGTTTGAGTTTCCTAAATATACTAAGTCTCCATGATCGGAAGGAGTTGCACCTCCAACGCCCAACTGGTGGTCGGGTTGACCTTGGGCAAGGTATTTTACGTCGCCACCTGAAACTTTACCGTCGTTGAATGACTTATAGCCAGGATGGTCGATCTTATACTGCTCGTATTCTTGGCGACTTGACCAGAATCCATCCGTTTTGTAACCCCAAATGGTGTTAAGCTCGTAACCTTGTAATAAGGTCACAGACCCTTCGCCAATGGTACTTGCACCATCGTACTTAACGAGTTTGTTCTGACTGTCAGAGATGTTCAATCCTAATTGGTAGTTTACCTTGCCTATTTTATCGCGCCATCCTATATTAAAGTCCCATCCCCATGTTCTAAGTTTGCCTACATTCACCTTGGGTACGCTAATACCTATCTGATGGGGAAGCTGCAAGGACGATAACATGTCATCATTGGTTTTCCAATAGTATTCGAAGGTACCATATAGACGGTTGCCTAAAAGTCCAAAGTCCAAGCCAACGTTAGTGGTAGAAATTACTTCCCAGGTTTTGTCGGTAGAGGCCATGGAACCCTGATAGAAATACTTTTCTCCCATATAAGTACTGGATCCGCCGCTCGTGATGAGGGGAATATAGTCGTACAATCCTAATACAGCTCCGTTTCCCAGCTGACCCCAACTGGCTCGTACTTTCAAGTTGCTAATTGTCGGTACTTTGAACCAACTTTCTTCGCTAACCCTCCATGCTGCACTTACAGATGGGAATGCTTTCCATCGTTTAGAAGGTGCCAGACGACTACTGCCGTCATAACGTATGTTCGACTCGAAAAGATAGCGCTCTTTATAGTTGTAATTCAGACGGCCGAAGTACGACATCATGGACCAAGGCTGTATGTTGTCTGATAGGGAAGTATTCGTAGCTTCTGCTGTATCGTAGAAGTTAAAGGAGTAAAAGTCATTGGAAATCATGTTCTTGGCTGTAGCACTGATTTCGTCCTTGCGGTAATTCTCATAGGAACTGCCACCCAGCAATGTGAAGTGGTGCTGTTTGGCAATACTGAAATCATAGGTGACAGTTGCCTCGAGTAGGTCGTGATAGTCGCTGTTCTTTTGTTTGAACAGCGAGTTGGGAACGCCATAGTTGTAACGTACGTTTTTCCCAAATCTATCTTTCCAGTACAGGGTACGGGTGTTGGTTTGGCTGGCATAATAGCCTGCACGGCGTGACCCGCTCAGGTTTATTCGTAGACCTTTCACGAAATCTTTCAAGGTGAAACTGGCTTTGCCAATATAGGCTTGATAGCGATTTATATTACGACCTCCATTCTTGCAAATGTCTATAGGGTTCGCCTGTAAGTCCCCATTGTAGATATTCCCACTCATGTCACCACCATAGATGCCTTCTCCATCGGCTTCAGGTACGTAGATAGGTTGGCGACCACGTGTAGAATATAAACGATAAAATATTGAGGTGGAGCCAGCCGAACTCTGTTCGGTCTTACTGTCTTGATACTGCATATTGACTGCAAGCTCGATATACTTACTTAACTTCGCGTTGATTTTAGCATGAAGATTCGTACGACGATTGTCATCAGGTCCATACTTGATGATACCATCCTTGGTGAAGATATTTCCGGACAGCATGTAGTTTAAGGTCTTTGTCCCACCACTCACCGATACGGAATGGCTCATCTGATGAGTAACGTTCTTTGTACCTTCGTCTACCCAGTTGGTTGCCTCGAAAAGGTCCCATCGTCCATTGGAAAGTGGGCGGTAGTTAAAGTTTGGGTTACCCACCCACGATGATTTTTCAGCACTCCATTCCGTTTTTCCGGTTGCGTTGATACGGCTTCTATTGATGAAGTCTTGCTCTTCCCATGCTGGCAGACGTTCTGGCATATTGCCAGGAGTGTTGAATGAATAATAGCCATCATAGTTAATTCTCACTTTTCCTTCAGAACCGCTTTTTGTGGTGATGAGCACCACTCCTGCTGCAGCACGGGCACCGTAGATGGCAGCAGCTGCGGCATCTTTTAGCACAGAAATTGACTCAATGTCGTTTGGATTCAAGAGGTTCATGTCTCCTTCGATACCATCAATGAGTACCAATGTTGAGGTACTGTTTACGGACGAGAATCCACGTATGCGCATACCTGAGGTCTCACTGCCTGGTTGACCACTGTTTCGCAAAATGGTGACTCCCGGCATCATGCCTTGGAGGGCTGCTGTAACGTTAGAAGCTGGTCTGGAGGCAATTTCTTTACCATTTACGGCTACCACAGATCCTGATAGATCCGCTTTTTTCTGGGTACCATAGCCAACTACCACCACTTCGTTGAGTAGCTTGGAGTCCTCACGTAGCGTAATGTTAAGTGTCTTGCGACCGGACACTTTTACTTTTTGTGACACAAAGCCTACATAAGAAAATGTTAAGGTAGCATCCGCAGGTACATTGATGGTATATACGCCATCGGTATTGGTTACCACACCATTGGATGGATAACCTTCTTGCTTTACACTTACACCCAGTAAAGGTTCACCATCAGAACTGCTCACAACGGTTCCTCTGACCTCTATGTTTTGAGCGATTGCTGTGATGAGAGACAAACTGGTTAGTAGTAAGACTACAAATAGTTTTTTCATGTTTTGTTCTTTTATGTTTAATGATAAGATTTCAGGGCAAATATACAAGAAATGGTCAAACATGCTTCTACAAGTACCTATACAAAAATACATCAATTGAGTATTTATACTACATCATTACTTTCTCAATAAAAACATAACTAATTGAAATAATATGTTTTACAGATATGTTTTTAATAAAAAGCCTTTCTCAAAAGAAGAGATTCTATATGCTTCATTTACAAGAATCAGCTGAATGGCCCTTCCATATCATGTTAATTTCAACTTTTATCATAAATAATCAATTAAACTTTTGGGAGGTTCTATAAAATTTCATACCTTTGTAAATGATTAAGAATCTACAAATGAAGTTCCTATCCGTAGTCATCATATTGTTGCTTTTTTGCTTTCCTTCCTGGTCTCAGGTATTTTGGCAAAGGGCTGTTACAAACTATTCAAAGCAACAGTACCTCTCTGGTAATCAAAATTGGCAAGTGAGTCAGCTCGGGAATGGCTGGATGTACTTCGCGAATAATAAGGGATTACTTGAATTTGATGGAGTTTACTGGAATACGTATCCGTTACAGCACGAGGCTAAGGCTCGTGCTGTAGAAGCTGTTGGAGGTCGTGTGTACGTAGGCGGGTTGGGGCAGTTCGGCTTCTTTGAACCTAATATTTATGGTCAATTGCAGTATCACGACTTGTCTCCTAAAGAGAAAAGTGCATCCGTGATCAATATTTGGAATATTCATCTGCTGGATGACCGCGTGTTTTTTCAGGGTGATGATGGGGTCTATGTCTACTATAAGGGACATATTCGACATATTCGTTGCGAACGTGGTATCAGTTATTCAAATGTAATTAATGGTCGACTCTATGCGGTATCTCGTGATGGTATTTATTTGCTTGTTGGCAATCGATTCGAGCTTATCCCTCATACGAAAGAGATCACGCACGAACAAATTATTTCATTATTGCCCTTTCATGGACGGCTTTTGGCAGTGACTTCGCACAATGGATTATTCGTCTCTTCAGGCGGAAACTTCCTTCCCTATCACTCTCCTGTCGATGTGTTATTGCAGGGTAAGCAACTTTCCTGTGCAGCCATTAACGCAAGCCATTTGGCACTTGGTACACTGCAGGATGGAGTTATCTTACTAAATCTCAAAACGGGTAATGTAAGTTGCATCTCTACCCATAATGGCCTGCAAAACAAAACGGTACTTTCGCTTTTGTTCGATCGAGAAAATAATCTATGGCTTGGCCTAGACAATGGCATTGATTGCATATCCTTCAATGCACACTTATTTTTTCTTGATAGCCGTCTATCACCAGTAGGGTCCGGTTATGCTTCTGCACTCTATGACGGTGTCTTTTATCTTGGCACAAATCAGGGCGTTTATGCGACATCGTCCCCTCTTGACATTAACCGAGAAGTCAGTACTACTTTTATGAAAGGGACAGATGGGCAAAGCTTAGGAATGAGCGTTTATGATGACCGTCTTTTTTGTGGAGGAAGGAACTACTTTGTGATGATAAACCATGGACATCTTACTTCTTTTCCTTTACGTGGAGTGTGGAATATCATGCCCAGTCACCGTCAGCCTCATATTTTATATCTAGGTACTTACTGGGGGCTATATGTGATGAAGAAGCAAGGCGGAGAATGGCGTCTGGTTGGTAAGGTGAAAGGGGTGGGGCTTTCAGCTAAGACAATGTTGGTAGAAAGAGCAACAGATGCTATTTGGATAGCCAATAAAGAAAAAGGGTTATACCGTATCAAGCTCTCAGATGATCATAAAAACGTCTTGCAGGCAAAGTGCTATAATTCAAAATTATTGCCCAAAGGTAACAATGTCAGTATGGCGGAAATTAACAATCAGATAGTAGTTGCTTCAAGGCAGGGCTTATTTCGTTATCATTATGCAGCAGATAGATTAGAACGTTATGTTACCTTGGAGAATATGCTTGGAGGAAGTCAGTCGTATACGTATATACACCAGGATTCTAAGCGCAATATCTGGTATGCTTCTCAGGGGATGATGCATGTCCTGCATTACGATGCCATTCATCATCGATACTATCGCAACCAAGGGGAAGTCTACCTTGCAGGAAACCTAATGGATGATTTTGAGAGTATCTGTGAGTTGGCAGGAGATCGATATGTTTTTGGAACCGAAAACGGTTATGCCATGTTGCACATGATAGGACACTATAATCAACAGGAACGCCCTGAAGTGCAAGTTCGCTATATTTGGGCTCGAGGCTTTCGTGACTCATTGGTATACGCTCATAGTATTGCTGGAACAAATAGGAAATTAATACTTCCCTATCGAGATAACTCTATTAAGATTGAGTATAGTGCGAGCAATTATGACAGGTCACAGACTGTGCTTTATGCTTATCGCCTTGAAGGACCCAAAAGCGAGCCATGGAGCGTTTATACTACCTCGCACTCGAAGGAGTATACTGATTTGCCGGGAGGTCATTATGTGTTTCATGTACGCGTCATAACTACACGCAATTCCAAACCTATCGTTACGCAAGTCGCATTTGATGTATTGCCACCTTGGTATCTTACTTGGTGGGCGCGACTGTCTTGTTTGTTCTTAGTTGGCTTGTTCGTGTGGTTCTTAATACGTCGTTACCGACAGAAACAGCGGCAACTCATTACTGAAGGTTTGCAAAAGTTAGAGCAGCAGCAAAAGCGCTTTGAAGCAGAGAGTAGTGTGAAGGATCAAAAGATAGAAGATTTGGAGAACGAAAAGATAAAAATAGAATTACGTTCAAAGAGTGAGGAGTTGATACGTTCACGTATGAACGTCGTTCGCAAAAATGAGATGCTACAGGAAATTAAGAAAACAGTGGTTAGCATCTCTAATGCAATCAACGAGGACAATCTTCCGTCCATACGTCGTAAGGTGATACGTCTTATGGGACAGATAGATACCAATATTGAGCACGATGATGACATGGAAGCCTTCCAGACTTCTTTTGATGCTGTGCATCATGATTTCTTGTCGCTACTACGTCAACGTTTTCCCAATCTCACACATAAAGAGGAAATGCTATGTATATACATACGTATGAACCTTATGTCAAAGGAAATTGCGCCATTGTTGAATATTTCATTGCGTGGCGTAGAAATTAGTCGCTATCGTTTGCGGAAAAAACTTAAACTTAAGGAAGGCACCAGCCTGGGAGATTTCTTGCAACAGATCACAAATGACTCAGAAAGCGTGTAAACTCTTATTGCTTTTATGACGGATCCAAGAAATGGATTCAAGACGCGTTAAATTAAGTTTAATTCCTGATTATGTTCCTTTTTTTAAGTATTTCTTCCCTGTTTTCCGCATTATTCTTATTAAATTTGCAAAATAAAAGATAAATGATCAAACTATCAATGTCTATGAAGAAACTACTTTTTATGGCAGCGATGGCGATGTCCTCGTTGCAAGTTCCGGCTGCAAATGTGGTGCAGCCTACATTTACCGAATGGCACGACCTACAGGTAAATGAATTAAACAGGTTCCCTATTCATACGGCATTCTTTTCTTATGAGTCATTGGACAAGGCCCTTGCCGGTGATATGACGGCATCGGACAACTATTGTTCCTTGGATGAGAAATGGATGTTCAAATGGGTGAAGAACGCTGATCAGCGCCCGACGGATTTCTATACCGTGGGCTATGATGATTCCCAGTGGAGACTGATGAAGGTTCCTGGCATCTGGGAACTCAATGGATTTGGTGACCCTGAGTATGTGAATATTGGCTTTGCCTGGCGCGGACATTTCAAGAATAACCCGCCTGAAGTCCCCATCAAGGATAACCATGTGGGCTCTTACCGAGGCTGGGTGAAGATGCCGGAGGCTTTCAAAGACCGTCAGGTGATCATCCATTTCGGTTCCGTTACCTCGAATATCTATCTCTGGGTCAATGGTAAGTTCGTGGGCTATGCCGAGGATAGCAAGGTAGCTGCCGAGTTTGACATTACTCCTTACCTCCATGAAGGGCGTAACCTGATCGCTTTCCAGGTATTCCGCTGGTGCGATGGATCGTATTCCGAGGACCAGGATTTCTGGCGTCTGAGTGGCGTCGCAAGGGATTGCTATCTCTATTCACGCGACAAAAAGGCACAGATCACGGATATCCGTATCACTCCCGACCTGGATGCGAACTATGATAAGGGGTCTTTGACCGTCAATACGCAGGTTAAGGGCAATGTGACGGTTGAATATAACTTGTATGACGCTGATGGAAACACTGTTGCTACTCAGACTGTCAAGGCTTCTGCGGCAACGGGCGTGAAAGCTGCAAAGAAGAAAGGAAAGAGAGCAAAAGTCGTTCCGATGGGTCCTTCAACGGCAAATGCAACCTTTACGAACCTGGAGGTAAAGCATTGGTCGGCAGAGACTCCTTACCTCTATACCCTCGTGGCTACCGTAAAGGAAGGGGATAAGGTGATCGAGGTTGTGCCCCAGAAGGTGGGCTTCCGTAAGGTTGAGATCAAGAACGCCCAACTTCTTGTGAACGGAAAGCCTGTCTATATCAAGGGCGTAGACCGTCATGAGATGGATCCTGATGAGGGATATAACGTGAGTGTCGATCGTATGATCCAGGATATCAAGCTGATGAAGCAGTTTAACATCAACGCTGTCCGCACTTGTCATTATCCTGATGATCCTCGTTGGTATGAGCTTTGTGATAAATATGGTATCTATCTCTGCGCTGAAGCAAACCAGGAATCCCATGGATTCGGCTATGGGGATGACGCTTTCTCTAAGAAACCGGAGTTTGCTCTGCCTATCATGCAGCGTAACCAGCATAATGTCGGGAACTTCTTCAACCATCCGAGTATTATCTATTGGTCGTTGGGCAATGAAACAGCCGACAGTGAAAACTTCATGGCTGCTTACAAGTGGATCAAGAGTCAGGATCCTTCTCGTCCTATTCAGTGGGAACGCGGAGGCAAGGGAGGTGATACCGACATCTTCTGCCCGATGTATATGTCTCAGGCAAGTTGCGAGAAGTATGCACAAAGCACGGCTCCCCAAGACCAGCGTCCTTTGATCCAGTGCGAATACAGCCATGCCATGGGTAACTCTTGCGGAGGTTTCAAGGAATATTGGGACTTGGTTCGTAAGTATCCTAAGTACCAAGGCGGCTTTATCTGGGACTTCGTTGACCAAGGCCTCCACGGAAAGGATACCGCAGGAAATAAGATCTATACCTATGGAGGTGACTATAATCAGTACGATCCCAGTGATAACAACTTCAATTGCAATGGTATGATCAACCCCGACCGTATCCCTAACCCAGAGGCTTATGAAGTAGGGCATTACTACCAAAGCATTTGGGCGACTCCGGTCGACCTGAAGAGTGGGAAGGTACGTGTCTATAACGAAAACTTCTTCCGTGACTTGAGCAATTACAAGATGGAGTGGACCTTGGTTGTGAATGGGAAACCCGTCCAGAAAGGGACCGTTGATCAGTTGAACATCCCAGCTCATCAGTCGGCAGATTATACGTTGCAATATTCTCTCAGTGGCATCAAGGCTACGGATGAGGCTCTCCTGAACATCGACTTTAAGCTGAAGAGCGCAGAACCGTTGATGGAAGCGGGTCAGACTGTTGCTTATAACCAGTTGCCGATCCAGCATTACGACTTCGCTTCTGCAGTCCCGACGGCTTCAACGGCAAAGATGAAGGTGAAGGTCGTCAATAAGAAAAAAGCAGACCTGACGGTAACGGCTGCCAACTACACCGTGGAATTCGACCAGGCAACAGGTCTCCTGAAACGATATGAGGTAGGTGGCAACTCCCTGTTAGCTGAGGCGGGTACCATCAAGCCAAACTTCTGGCGTGCTCCTACGGATAATGACATGGGGGCAGGTGCTAACATCGCTTACAAGGCATGGAAGCATCCGCGTCTCGTCTTGGACTATATCGCAGCAAGGAAGGACAAGAAAGCAAATACAGTCATCGTGACCGCACATTATACAATGCCTACTGTCGGTGCCTTGCTGACCATGACCTATGAGATCGACAACACAGGTGTCATGAAGGTAACAGAGAAGATGACGACGAATAAGACAGCTAAGGTTTCGGATATGTTCCGTTATGGCGTTATCGTTGACCTGCCTTACTCCATGGACAAGAGTGAGTTCTATGGACGCGGCCCAATCGAGAATTATAGCGATCGTAAGTTCTCTCAGAACATTGGCATCTATCAGCAGACAGCAGATGAGCAGTTCTTCCCCTATATCCGTCCACAAGAAACGGGAACAAAGAGCGATATCCGTTGGTGGAAACAGACCAATCCTTCTGGTGTAGGATTCACAATCTTCTCAGATAAGGCTTTCTCAGCCAGTGCATTGCATTATAATATCTCTGACTTGAGCGAAGGCGACCACAAGGCTCAGCGCCATTCTCCTTCTATCCCGAAGTCGAAGAACACAGAGCTGTGCGTAGATGCCATTCAGACGGGTGTCGGTGGTATTGACAGCTGGAGCCAGAATGCTCTTGCCCTGCCGAAGTACCGCTGCCCGTATCAGGATCGCACCTTTACGTTCTGGTTGGTGCCTACTCAGAAATAACGTATATCATTTCATCTACAGGGGCAGAATTTAGGTTCTGCTCCTGCCTTTTTACCAATCTACTATGCAAAGAATCAAATCAATCTTAGGGGCGTTGGCTTTCTTGTGCCCGGTCATCGCGCCCGCGCAACACCAGTTTACCATTAGCACAAAGCCCGGATCCCCGGTGCAACCTACGATGTATGGCATTTTTTTCGAGGATATCAACTTCGGGGCAGACGGTGGGCTGTATGCTGAGATGGTGGAAAATCGTTCCTTTGAGTTCCCCGACCACCTGATGGGGTGGAAGATGTTCGGGAATGTGACAGTTAATGATCGCCTGCCTGCCTTTCCTCGGAATCCTCATTATGTGTCCCTCGCTGATTCTGGACATGTGGAGAAGCGCACGGGAATCGAGAATGACGGTTTCTTCGGCATGGGCATCAAGAAGGGCATGGGATATGAGTTCTCGGTCTATGCCCGCCTTCATGATGCCTCATCTTCCGCAGCCCGTATCCGGGTAGAACTCGTGAATGGAAATAATGATATCGTCACACGGCAACGCATTACAATCGTTGCCAAGGACTGGACCAAATATACGGCACGGTTAGTCTCCAATACCACGTGTCCCAAGGCTTGTATGAGAATCTTCTTGGAGACTGCGGCTGGGGTAGACCTTGACCATGTTTCCCTGATGCCAGCTGATAACTGGCACGGGCTTAGGGCAGATCTCGTCAAGGATTTAGAAGACTTACATCCTGGCGTTTTCCGTTTCCCTGGTGGTTGCATCGTGGAGGGAACTGACTTGGCTACCCGCTATCAATGGAAGAATAGCGTAGGACCGGCTGAAAATCGTCCCTTGAATGAGAATCGCTGGAACTATACCTTTGCCCATCGAATGTATCCCAACTATTTCCAGAGCTATGGATTAGGGTTCTATGAGTTCTTCCTCCTGAGCGAGAGAATTGGTGCAGAACCTCTTCCCATCTTGAATTGTGGCATGTCATGCCAGTACCAGAACCGTGACGACGATCCTCAAGCGCATGTGGCATTGGCAGACTTACAGCCTTATATCGATGATGCGCTCGATCTCATTGAGTTTGCCAATGGATCGACGGACACCAATTGGGGAAAGTTGAGAGCAGAGATGGGGCATCCCGCTCCTTTTCACTTGAAAGAGATCGGCATAGGCAATGAGCAGTGGGGAAAGTTATATCCAGAACGCCTCGCGGAGTTCGTCAAGCAGATTCGCGCCAAGTATCCAAAGATCAAGATCTGTGGGTCGGCAGGTCCTTCTGCCCAAGGCGACAAGTTCGACTATGGCTGGGAGCAGATGCGAAAACTGAAGGTCGACTTGGTGGATGAACATTATTACATGTCACCTGACTGGTTCCTGAAGAATGCCAATCGGTATGATCACTATCCTCGAACGGGCCCGAAGGTCTTCGCAGGTGAGTATGCCAGCCATGTGAAGGGTATAGGCAATCAGCCAGATGTAGCCATGAACGACTTCGAGGCAGCCCTTTCTGAAGCTGCTTTCATGACGGGATTGGAGCGCAATGCCGATGTTGTCTATCAGGCGACGTATGCCCCGCTCTTTGCTCATGTGGAGGGTTGGCAGTGGCGTCCTGACCTGATCTGGTTTGATAACCTGTCCAGTGTGCGCACGGTCAACTGGTATGTTCAGATGTTGTATGCTACCCATAAGGGCACGAACGTCCTCTCTTTGACAGAAGGAGGAAAGGCTGTCGAAGGCAAAGACGGGCTCTATGCCAGTGCGGTATTCGACAAAGGCAGTAAGAGCTATATCGTTAAGGTCGTGAATACTGCTGATCAAGAACAGGAGGTTACCTTGCATTTTAAAGGTATCAAACGATTGAATGCAGGCACAGTGACTACCTTGCATAGCGATGATCCCACGTCTACGAACTCCCTCAAGCATCAGGACAGGGTCGTTCCTCATACCTCTCAAGTGGAGACGAATGGGAATACCCTCACGGTCAAGATTCCGGCAAAGACGTTCTCCATCTATCAGTTTTAAGGAAAATATGACAGAATCAATAGCCCGACTTCTTTGGAGCCGGGCTATTTTCATGGCTGGTATTTCATAAAGGGATCATAGACGATTCCAGGCAGGGCCTGATCGCCATATTTGTCAGTGAGGACGAAGGTGAACATCCATTTGTTCAGCCTGATGCCATCTGCCTTTTGGTTGGGGAGGATCATGAAAACCTTATTCCATCCTTGGTTGAGATGAAGTTCCACAGGTTTCCTTCCCGTGAAGTTCTCATCCTGAAGGGCGGTCTCGTTGTTGATCCGTTCCCCATGGTGTAGCCAGACGGGAGGCAGGATCTCGACGTCATTCAGCCAAACACGGGATCCTTTCCTATCCCATTTGCCATACTCTGGTGCCTTGTCCTGTTCCGATCGACTATAATTCTGGAACTCGATCAAAGCCCCGACATTCTGTTCTTTCGGTGAGTAAATGCAGGTCCATACATACGCAGTGTCGCCCATCGGCTTGTTCATGTAGACGGCAGGGACGATCTTTCCCCAGGTATGGCGGAGATAGATGCCTGCACCGGTGATGAGTTGAGGATCCAGGGGTCGACCTTCTTTCGACAACTTGTCGGACAAACCCCAGACAACGTTCGTCTGTCGGACATACGGGATGGGCTCGTCTTTCAAGCAATGCGTCTTATGGAACAGGAAGCGGTCCTCCCAATCCTTAAAGTCCTCAAACTCTTCTCCTTCATTGGGAAGGATAGTTCCTCCTTGTTCGATATATTGTTTCCCTCCACCTTGCCAAGCCCGTGAGGCGGAGGCTAACACGTTTGCATAGAAATTGTTCTGCCTTAAGATATCAGTCTCTGTCTCCAACTTGTGATCGTTCCAAAGCGCACATATCTCACCCGCTACTTCTGGTGAGCCCTTCTCTTGGTAATAGATATTGCTTTTATAGATACCGACAACGTCAGCAAAGACATCAAAGTGATTGATATAATTGTACCTGCAGTCGATATTGGGAATACCTGCAGCCGCCTTTCCTGCCGTACTCCATAATTGCGCCATGTCTGCACCCGTGAAATGTGCCTTGTTGGGAATCCAAACAATAGCTTTCTTTCCTAAGCTGCGCACCCAGTCGGTCATGATTCTCAAGAAGTGAGGGTAGGTGATGGTCTGTTCGTCTCCCCCGATATGGATATAAGGAGCATGGCTGAACACGCCTGCCACTTCTGCTAAGATCGTCTTGAGCTCAGAGATCCCCTCAGTGGTCTGCATGCTATGGCCCATGGCCCGTTCGAAAGCCTCGCTGTGTCCGGGCATGTCGATTTCTGGGATAATCGTCATACCGTATTTCTGGGCATAAGCATCCAAGTCGCGACATTGTTCCTGGGTATAGAAGAGTCCAGGAAACCGGGTCATGCTGGAGTCAGCTGTTAACTGGGGATATGCCTTTACCTCAAACCGCCAAGCCTGGTTCTCGGTCAGATGCCAATGGAAGGTGTTTACCTTGAACCGCGAGAGCAATCGGATTTCCTTTTTTAATTCATTGATCGAGAGAAAGGATCGTCCTGTGTCATGCATGAACCCCCTGATCTTGAAGGACGGGTAGTCGATGATCTCTGCTGCCTGTATGGCCGTCCTTGCCTTGTAACCCTCGGCTAACTGTTGCATTGTCTGTACTGCCCGTATGACCCCTGTCTTAGTCACTGCATAAATATCTATCTCGTTGGTAGAGACCGACAGTCGATAGGCTTCGTCCTCATATCCGTATACGGGATAGTCGTAAGATCCGGGAATCTCGTCCATCAAGATCACTTTGATGCTTGCCTTGGTCTTATTCTTGATCTGGCAGCCGTTGTCAATGAGGAAGTCTTTCAGAAGCTCACAGCTCGTGGGGTCACTCAGGGATACATCCCTGGACAGGTAGAATGCCTTGATATCCCGCTCCACGACGGCTTTCGGGATGGGTAAGAGATGATTGACTCTGGCTTCCAACGGCATAGAGGAAACCAAGAATGATATAAGCAATAAGGTAATAAATTTTTTCATTGATGATGGAAACGATCATTTTGCATGCAAAAATAGCTATTTTTATCCAAAGCCGCAAGTTAAAAGAATGATAATCGGTATCAACATATCTATTTATTTTGTATCTTTGAACCCGAAAACCAATTCTGTATAACATGAAAAGACCGTTGGTATATCTCGCCATCTGTTGTATGGCGTTCCTGATCGCAAGTTGCAATAACCAAAGAAAGATAAAAATGGAACAACCTAAATCCGCTTGGGAACAGACGCTCAAGGAGCGACTTCCCCTATTAGGCCATCGTAATTGGATCGTGATTACGGACATGGCTTATCCCTTGCAATCGGCACAGGGGATCACGACTTTGTATGCTGATGAAGATTTCAGTACCGTACTGACGAAAGTAAAGCATGATATTGACAGCATGCCTCATGTCTTTGCCCATGTCTATCATGACCAGGAAATGGATGTGTTGAATGATAGCCTCGCTCCGGGGATAGACAAGATCAAGGCAACCGTGACGAAATTGTATGGGAAGGAAGCCAAGAGCATGCCGCATGAGACGATTATTGAAAAATTAGACAAGGCCAGTCGACTATACTCCATCGTCATTATCAAGACTCCTCTGACCATTCCTTATACTTCTATCTTTCTTGAACTGGATTGTAAGTATTGGGACGCTGACAGGCAAGCAAAGCTTGATGACTTGATGTTCAAATTGTAAGAAGAAACCGGGATCCTACTGAGTACAGAGATCCCGGCTTCTTTTTCTTGGTTTATGATTGTGGTTGGCTATGGCTTTGTAAACATGTGAATGTGCCTTAAATCTATGAACTGTAGCAACCAGGATAGGAAAAATTGTCATATAGTTCTTATCTTATTGTATCATTCTTGTCATATCATCCCCTTACTTTTGCAGTCGCAAAAAAGAAGGTAAAGATGATAAGACAATATAAGAGACAATTCAAGGGACGTGAGAATGCCATGAAGGTTACGCGTTTAGGGCAAAAATATGACTTGACAAAAATAAATCTTCCTATTTTTGTCACATTTATGACGAAGAGAGAACAGGGTAACAGATTATTTCGTATATTTGCCTTCAAGTTATTAATTTTAAATCAAAACGCATAATACAATGGTAAATGTAAGTAAACTAACTGTCGGCGTAGCATTTTTCTTGCTTCTGTCGAGCATCCCAGCACAGGCAATCAAGATCCTGCATGGTCCTTATTTGCAAAATGTCTATGGACATGAGGCTACGGTTGTTTGGGAAAGTGATGTAAACTCTATTGGATGGGTAGAATTGTGCCCCAATGATGGTACGAATTTCTATGCCATGGAACGTCCTAGGTTTTATGACACGGAAATAGGTATCAAGCGCAATACGCGATTGCATGCGGTTCGCCTCACGGGACTGCAACCAGGTACTACCTACCGGTACCGTGTCTATTCCCAGGAGGTGAAAGAGCGTAATGCGTATAGTAGTATGTTAGGACATTTCGCGGCTACGGATGTTTTTGGGAGGGAGCCCTTGCGCTTTACGACACTTGATGCGTCTAAGCCGGAAACATCCTTTGTGGTCATTAACGACTTACATGAACGTGACACTCTGTTCAAGTCCTATGCTAAGTACTCTGACTTGGATCAGCGTGATATGGTTATTTTCAATGGAGACATGATGAATAGCTTCAGGGCCGACTCTGTCTACTTCAAGGGCTTTATGGATGCGGCTTCTAAGTTGTTTGCATCGGAGAAAGCACTTTATTATGTTCGCGGAAACCATGAGACGCGGGGGCCTATGGCTGAGTATTTCCACGATTATACCTGCCCACGCCAGCCCCATCTCTATTTTACGTGGCAACAAGGACCTGTTTTTTTCATAGCTCTGGATACAGGTGAGGACAAACCTGATGATGACATCGAGTATTATGGTTTCAACCAATATGATGCCTATCGCTCGGAAGAAGCGAGATGGCTTCAAGAGATTGTCAACTCCGATGCGTATAAGAAGGCAAAGTATCATGTGGTGATTGGTCATATTCCTCCTGCTATGGGCAAGTCGGCCTGGCATGGAGAGATTGAGGTAATGAAGAAATTCATCCCGATATTGAACAATGCTCGTGTCGACCTCATGATCTGTGCGCATACGCATCGCTTCAGTTATCATCCTCATGCTGAAGGTATCAACTTCCCTCTGGTCATTAACTCCAATAACTCCGTTTTATATGGAGAAACGAATAACGGTAAGTTAACGGTCAAGATTTCCGATCTGAAGGGGAAAGTCATTTTCAATGAGACTTATTTAAGTAAGTAAGGCTGAAAGACCTATCTCATATAAGAATCATATTTCGTCTTCTATACACAACAATAATTATTAATTAAATCGAAAAGCATGCAAAAAAAACAGTCTGCCTATGGCTTCTGGCGCCATGATATTGCTGGGAGCCGTGCTGATGGGCATGCCCATTAGCTTACACGCTGCGCCAACTGCTCATCTTATCGTGGCTCAGCAAAACAACAAGGTGACCGTCAAAGGTACTATTACAGATCAGAAAGGAGAACCCATTGTGGGTGCCAGCGTCGCAGTGACAGGGACAAGCACGGGCGTCATTTCTGATGTTGACGGTAAGTTCTCCATTGATGTTGTTCCAGGTGCCAAACTCACCATTTCCTATGTGGGATTCTTGCCTCAGACGATGGTCGTGAAGGGTGGTGCCCCATTGAACATCATCCTTAAAGAAGACCAGCAGTCGTTGAATGAGGTCGTCGTTGTGGGATATGGAAAGCAGAAGAAGGTCGACTTGACCGGATCCGTGGCTGCCATCTCCGAAAAAGATTTGGATGCCCGTCCTATCACATCTGTCTCTGCTGGTATCCAGGGGCTTGCTCCTGGTGTGTCTGTGTTGAACGAATCAGGAAAGCCTGGTGCCGATGGAGGTTCTTTCCAGATCCGAGGAAAGGGAACGCTCAACAACTCCAATCCGTACATTCTCGTGGATGGTATTGAGACGGGTACGATAGACGCAATTGACCCGAATGACATTGCTTCGATCTCCGTGTTGAAGGATGCTGCTTCTGCTGCTATCTATGGGTCCAAGGCTGCCAATGGCGTTATCCTCATCACTACGAAGCGAGGAAAAGAAGGAAAGACAGTCGTCAATTATAGCGGATCCATGGGATGGCAGAAGCCAACGGAACTGTTGGAGAAAATGCATTCTTATGATTATGCACGTATGTACAACAAGGCTTTGACGGATGCAGGTAAGGCTCCAAGGTTTTCTGATGAGGAAATCCAGAAGTTCAAGGATGGATCAGATCCCTATAACTATCCAGATACGCGATGGTATGACTTGGCCTTTCATACGGGAACGCTTACCAAACATAACCTGAATGTGACGGGAGGAAATGCTAATGTGCATTATATGGTTTCGGGTGGCTATCTTTATCAGAATGGTACGATGAGGAATTCTGACCGTGACCAGTTCAACCTCCGTTCTAACATAGACATGAAGGTGAGCGATCGTATCACATTGCATACGAATATGTCTTATATCCACAACAACCATTCTGAGCCGATCCCAAGCTATGCGGTGGGCGACCTTGCAGGCGGAATCTTCCATCAGCTAAGCCGGATCGCGCCCTGGATTCCTTATAAATATGAAGATGGTTCTTATGGTTCTATTGGAGATGGTAACCCTATTGCTTGGCTGGATGCAAATGAAAGGGTAAAATATAGGATTCAGAACTTTTCCGCTACGGTGGGGGCTGACTGGCAAATCTATGCTGACTTGAAATTCACCCTGAAAGGGAGCTATGTGTCAGATGTCAACGATTCCAAACGTTTCATGAAAGAAACCGTCTATCGGGTAGGATCGCATGGACCTAATAGCCTTTATGAATATGATGCGTTGTGGCATCGTTATGACTTGGACGCATTGCTGAACTATGACCATACTTTTGCCAAGGCACACAATCTGCATGTCTTGTTAGGTTACAATGCGGAAAAGTACAATTATAAGATCCTGACTGGATTCCGCAATTCTTTCCCAAACAATGAACTGGATGACATGGATGCGGGAGCAGCTTCTTCACAGACCAACTCTGGATATAGCCGCGACCTTGCCTTGATGTCATTCTTTGGTCGCCTCAATTATGATTATAAGGGCCGCTACTTGTTTGAGGCTAATTTGCGCGCGGATGGTTCTTCTCGGTTCTCGAAAGACCACAGATGGGGATACTTTCCTTCGTTCTCTGCAGGATGGCGTGTCAGTGAGGAGCCTTTCATGGAATCAGCAAAGACTTGGCTCGACAACTTGAAGGTCCGTGCCTCATGGGGACAGCTCGGTAATCAGGATGCGTTGTCGGACTATTATCCTTGGCTCGTCACTTATTCTATCGGACGGAACTATCCGTTTAGTGGTATCCTGAATACGGGTGTGACGCAAACCTCTCAGAAACTGTCTTCTATCTCTTGGGAGACAACAACCAACGTGGGAGTAGGGGTTGACATTAGTTTCCTGAAATACTTCAACCTTACTTTCGACTGGTACCAACGTACGACAAAGGACATTATCATGGACGTTCCTGTGCCAGAGACTTTTGGCATGGGTGCCTATAAGGATAACATTGGTAAGGTGAGGAATTCTGGTGTTGAGATCACGGCTGGGTGGCAACAGACCTTCCACGACTGGACCTTTGGGATTACAGGCAACTTCTCCTATAACAAGAACGAGATCATGAATTTAGGTGGCGTTGATGAGATGATTGATGGCTATTTTATCAATCGTGTCGGTAAGCCATATCATTCTTACTATGGATATATCGTGGATGGTATCTTCAAGACCCAGGAGGAAGCAGATGAATATACGGCTAAGTATGGCAATCCTTTTGGCGCGAAGTTCATGGCAGGCGATTTCCGCTATAAAGACACGAATGGAGATGGGAAGCTGACGGCAGCCGATCGTGATATCATGGGGTCTCGCTTCCCTAAGTTTTCTTTCGGTGGCAAATTGTTTGCCGCATGGAAGGGACTTGACCTGACGATCCTCCTGCAAGGGGTCGCAAAGGTAAACCGCTATTTCAGTGAGTCGACGACAGGCGACTTTACGGGCGATACCTCCAGTCCGGATGTCGCATGGTTGGATGCTTGGTCTGCTGACAACCCCAACGGCAAGTGGCCGCGTGCTTCAGAGGGCTTTACCTCTGCCAGCCATCCCCGTATCCGCTCCAATTTCTGGTGCCCAAGTACGAGTTATCTGCGTGTGAAAAATATCCAACTTGGCTATAACTTGCCAGAAGCTTGGGTGAAGGCGATTGGACTGAACCGAGTGCGTATCTATTACTCTGGTGAGAACTTGTTCACATTTGATAATTTGAAGTTGAAGATTGACCCGGAGTCACCAGACGGGAACGCATATATCTATCCGCCAATGAAGACGAATTCCTTTGGCATAAACATAACATTCTAACTCTATAACTACGTCATTTATGAAAGCATATAAGATATTTGCGATCTTATTCGCAGGTGGGCTCCTGTTGACTTCTTGCGATAGTTTCTTTGATACTGTCCCTCATGATCAATTGACCCCCTCTACATTTTGGAAAAGTGAGGACGATGCCAAGCAAGCGCTCACGGCCTGTTATAACAATTGGGTTGATCAGAATCGTGGTTCATCCCTTTGCTTCTACGAGGATGTCATGTCTGATATTGGCTTCAACTATACCCATACAGGTAATTACGCTTATGTGGGAAGTGGCGCTCCGACGGCAGCCCATGCGGTAAACTATTATAAGTACACGGCTATCCATAGCGTGAACCTTCTCTTGGAGCATATGGATGATGTGCCTTTCAGCGACGAGACTTTGAAGAAAGACTATATTGCCCAGGCAAGGGTGATCCGTGCATGGAACTACTTCAGACTTTGCTGGCTCTATGGAGGTGTTCCCTTGATTACCAAGACTTTGGAGACTTCTGAGGAGGCTCAGCTGCCCAGGAATAGTGAAGAGGAAGTTCAGAAGTTCGTCATTGATGAGTTGAATGCTGCTATTCCAGATTTGCCAACAAATGCCGCTGATAAAGGACGGATAGACAAGGGAACAGCCATGGCAATCGAAATGCGCGCCCAACTCTATTGGGGAAATTATCAGGAGGCACGGAAGCTTGCTCGGCAGATCGTTGCCTTGAATAAATACTCCTTGGACCCAGATTTCCTCCATATGTTCACGATCGCAGGGCAGGACTCTCCTGAAATTATATATGCCTACCAGCATATTAAGAGCACTTACCGCTATAGTGATATGATTCGCTTCCCCAATAATGCTGATGGGGGATGGGCTTCATGGGTGCCTACCCAAAATCTGGTCGACATGTTCGAGATGAAGAATGGTTTGATGCCTAATGACCCTGGGTCTGGGTATGATCCTGTCCATCCCTATGCGAACCGTGATCCGCGCCTAAAGAACACGATTGTCTATCCAGGTGTTGATTGGGTTGGTCAGAATGGCGTTCATCGTATCTTCGACACGGTGGATAAGATGATTGATGGGAAAAAGAATAATGATTATTATCTTGCTGCAGACAATGCGTCAAAGACGGGCTTGATCTGGGCAAAGTATAATACGCCTTTGACACAATACACGAAGTCGTATAGTGATGACAATACTTGCCCTATCTACTTCCGCTATGCTGAGGTGCTGTTGACGATAGCCGAGTGTGACGTGGAACTCAACGACAACCTGAATGAGGCTCTCGACCTGATCGACCAATTGCGGCAGCGTGGTGGGCAGATCAAGGTTGATAGAAGTCGTTATGCAACACAACAGCAAATTCGTACCCTGGTAAGAAGGGAACGTACCATTGAATTGGCAGGCGAGGGATTCAGACGCGCTGATATCGTCAGGTGGAAAGACGAGAACGGCAAACTGGTTGCCAACAGTGTCATGAAAGACCTTTACCGGGCCATTGGAACCGTAGATTTTAATGAGAAAGATCCTGACAAGCGTTTTATCCAAACGCTCCCAACAGAGGCAAATAAGACGGAAAGGTTGATCGAGGTCCGTTCTTTCCAGGACTACCAACGTTACATGCCAATCCCACAGGATCAGTTAGACCGAAACAAGAACCTGACCCAGACACCTGGCTACGATAAGTAAAGCCAGATGCTTGGAGCGTGATTGTCATCATGCTAAGAGGACTCCTCTCATAGGCTTGACGTGGAACTATTAAAATAAAAAGAGGATGTATCATCAAAATTGATGTGATACACCCTCTTTTCTTTTGGGGCAGCTTGTCTGCGCCTATACTCCGGAGGGCATTATCGCCTCCCATCGCCCTTACTCTCCTCAACAATCGTTCTCGCAAACCATAGCGTCTGGATGAAGGCAGCGTTGGTGACGTTGGCGGTCGGGAACCGGAGATTGTGTCTCATGGTAGAATCATCCAGGAAAGACAAAATCTCTCGTCAAAAGTTGCGCATTACGAAATAATTACGTAAGTTTGCAAGATAAAGCAGATGACGCGTTATGGAGCAGATGATGAGAAAATATCCGGTAGGCATACAGACCTTTTCCGAGATTATACGAGGAGGTTATGTTTATGTAGACAAGACCGACCTTGTATGGCAAATGGCACACGATGCCAAGTTCATTTTTTTGAGCCGTCCACGCCGCTTCGGCAAGTCGCTGCTCACATCGACTTTGGACTCATATTTCAAAGGCGACCGTGAGTTGTTTAAAGAGCTGAAGATCATGGAACTTGAGAAGGAATGGACACAGTATCCAGTTCTCCATCTTGATCTTAGCGTGGCCAAAGGTCAGGATAGTGCAGAAGAACTTCGCGAAACGCTGATGTGGATGATGAAACCGTTGACAAAGGTTTATGGGCAGGAGAATGACGAGACAACTCCGGGCAAATTGCTCACTGGTTTCATCCATCGTGCGCAAGAAAAGACGGGCAAGCAGGTGGCAGTCATCATCGACGAGTACGATGCGCCCCTTCTCGATGTACTTCACGACCAGTCTACGCTCGATGCGATGCGCAAAGTCATGCAGGAGTTTTACGTGCCACTCAAAGCTAATGAGGCTTATATCAAGTTCTGCTTTATCACAGGCATCACGAAGTTCTCACAGTTGAGCATCTTTTCTACCATTAACAACCTGAAAAACATTTCCTTGCTCCCTAAGTTCGCCACCATCTGCGGCTTTACGGAACATGAGGTACAGACCGTTTTCAAGGAGGACATCCGCGAGATGGGCGAAGACTTCAAGTTGACGCTGGAGGAGATGTATTCCAAGATCAAGTTCAAATACGATGGCTATCACTTCGCTGGTGGAGCCGAGGCTGTCTTCAATCCCTTCAGTTTGCTCAATGCCTTGGACGACAAGATGTTGTCAAACTACTGGTTTGCCTCCGGCACGCCGACTTTCCTCATCAAGCAGATGCGGCATTTTCATACCGACATTACCTCGCTCGACTCTTTGGAGGTGCCGGCATCGGCTTTCGACCAACCCACTGAGAACATGCATGATGCCCTGCCATTGCTCTATCAGAGTGGCTACCTCACGATCAAGGGCTACGACTCCGATCTTCAATCCTATCATTTGGCTATCCCTAACCAGGAGGTACGTGTGGGTTATGTCAACGGACTGCTACCCACCTACATCGGACTGAACAGTGCTGACGTGCAAATGGGTTTTGCGGCAAAGTTCTGGACGGCATTGAAAAAGGGCGATATAGATCTTGCCATGCAGCACATGCAGTCATATCTCGCCGGCATTCCCTATGTCGAGGGCTTCAAGGAGAAACTTGCCGAGGCAAAGACCAAGG
>ONBG01000034.1 GCA_900316015.1 uncultured Prevotella sp.
TTAATAACAGAAGTTTTTCTTCTTCAGTGTACTGATTCATTACTTTTTTTCCTTTTACTTCTTTTTAATGAAGTGTCAACTTATTCAGTACAATACACGATTTTATTCCTTACTTTTTCTTATGTGACAGGACGTTTTTCGATAAAGTTTCTTTCCGATCCTTGCATATATGGAAATTATGCCCTAAATTTGCAAGAGAAGAGTGTGCCCCGCCTTGTCGGTAATATCGGCACGCCCGATTAAGAAACGAAAAATCAATGCTTTATGCCTGATCTACATCATCGAAATCGTCGTATCGTTGTTTGTTCCTTGCTTCTGTCCCTTCTCTTCTGGAGTGGGATCCATGCTCAGTTGCCTGCGCCCGACCCTGATCACGCGTTCTCAGGTCTTGTTTCTGTCCCGGATCCTTCTTGGGACCGATTAGGCCATCAGCTCTATGCGGGTTGGGCATCGAAGGACATCCCTTATGCACGAACTGCCGTCCCGCAGGTGAGGATACAGTCGGATACAGTCGTCTATGGTTGGAAGGGCGAGCGCGTAGGCATGGAGGCAGTCCTCTATTCGAGAGAGTCGACCGAGCCGCTTACCCTCCGGGTGAGAGGCGATCAGTCCATTGCTCCCCACGCATCGGCGCGTTTCGTCAACTATGTCCTGACAGACAGCTTTCGGGGATGTGGGAAGCATCCTTCCGGCTATCCTCCTTATGAGGTCAATGACATGATCGATGTGGAGGCATCTCAGGTGGTCGGTGCAAAGACCACGCATCCCGTCTGGGTCAGCGTGGAGATCCCCCGGGAAGCCCGGGCAGGCAAGCATTCCTTGAGAATAGAGGTTGTCGACCCACAAGGCGCGGTCGTGCAGACCTTGCGCCTTCATGTCGGGGTCGTCGACAGGTTACTTCCAGATCCCTCTGCCTACCAGTTCCAGCTTAATTTCTGGATGCAACCCTATGCCGTCAGCCGATATGAAGGAGTCAAGAACTGGAGTCCTGCCCATTTCGAAGCCCTGCGCCCCTATATGAAGATGTTAGCCAGGGCAGGGCAGAAGGTAGCGACCGCCATCCTGTTTTATGAACCCTGGGGAGAGCAGAGCAATGACAAGTTTGAGCCAATGGTACAGACAATCCTTCGCGAAGACAGTACCTGGACTTTCGATTATACCATCTTCGACCGTTGGATCACCTTCCTCGACTCCTGTGGCATCAAAAAGCAGATCAATTGCTTCTCGATGGTACCCTGGGATATGACCTTCCGGTATGTCGACGCAAAGACAGGGCAGTATGCCTATCTTAAGACAACGACGGGTCGAGCAGACTATCGCAGGCTGTGGACAGCCTTCTTGAAGGACTTTGCTACCCATCTGCGGGAGAAAGGATGGTTTGAGAAGACCTGCATCGCCATGGATGAGCGTGGTTTGTCGGCAATGAACGATGCCTATCGGATCTCCCAAGAAGCCGTTCCGGGCATCAAGATGGCATTGGCAGGGAACTACCATGCCTCTCTTGTGGATAAGTTGTATGACTATTGCGTGGCTTACGGTCAGAGATTCACCCCGGAAGACCTAGCCCTCCGGCGTTCCCGGGGATGGGTGACCACCACCTATACCGCTTGTCCAGACAGCATGCCCAATGTCTGTTCGAACAATATGCCTTCTGAGTGCGCCTATCTTCCGATCTATTGCATTGCCAATGGCTTTAATGGATTCCTGAGATGGGCATGGATGAACTGGACAGATGATCCCATGCATGACACCCGTTTCCGCATGTTTACGCCCGGGGACACTTACATGGTCTATCCCGGTGGGCGGAGCAGTATTCGCTTTGAACGGATCATTGAGGGCGTTGAGGCCGTCGAGAAATGTCGTATCCTGAGAGCGGAATATGCGTCAAGTCACCAGACGGAGGCACTTCGCAGGCTCGATGCGGCCATCCAACTGTTCCAATCCGGGAAGTTAGCAAATGACAAGACCTCCGCCCAATTGGTCAACTATCTCCAACGCGTCCTCAATGGGTTGCCGGATGATACTGGACTGTCCCTTTTTAAACCAGTGGGAGAGGCTTCAAAATGAACGGCTTCATCAAGAAATACCTTCTTTTCCTGCTCTTCGGGGTTGTGGCGGGGGCGTGCCAGGTCGTGGCTTCACCCGGATGGGACCCTTCAGGAAACCTCGTTCGTCCTACCTTCAAGAATGTCAGCGTTCCCCCCTCTGCCTATACTGTCATGGGGATTTGCCAGGATCGCAAGGGCATGATGTGGCTGGCTACTGGGGATGGTCTCTACAGTTATGATGGGTATAGCCTTCATCTTCATCCTTTAGATGGGATCAAGGGACGCTTAGGGTTAAGGGCTGTAAGTCTCATTGATGACCATTATCTTTGCTTAGGCTCACTTTCTCGTGGGGTCCTCGTCTTCAACTTGCGAACAGGGAGGCGGGAGAATCCATTCCCAGAACTGCATTCCATTCATTCCGTAACCATGCTGAAGGTGTATGGTGGGTATCTATGGATCGGCACGAACTTGAGTGGAGTCTATGCCCTCAACCTTCGTACGCGGAAGCTCAGGAAGTGTAAGCTCCCGAAATTCTTCCCCGATATCACTGCCTTTGAAGGGGCTGGGAATTCCGTTTACTTCAGTTCTGTAGCAGGACTCTGTAGAATTGACCTGGCCACTTGGAAGGTAACCTTGATCCCTGTGCCAGGAAACAACCCCTTTGTCAACACGCTCTTCTGGGATCATCAGGCACACCGACTCTTGGTAGGGATGGAGAACTACGTTTACAGTTATGATCCGCGTCTCCATCAGATGCGCCCATTGCTCTTGCAACCAGGCAATGTATTCAAGTCAATCCAGAAAGATCTCTATGGTAATCTTTTCTTCGGGACAGATGCCGGGCTGATCCTGTATGATCCCCGTACCCATCAGACGGAGCATTTCCTGCATGATACGAAGGACGCACGCTCCATCGGCAGCAATATCGTTTGGCAAATTATCAGGGACCGGGAGGGCAACCTTTGGATGGCGACAGAGAAGGGGGTGTCCCTTCTTCTGCGGAATCTGCCATATCAATTGGTGCCCCTTTACGACCTGACCGGTTCTGGGGAAGGGAATACGATCACGCAGATGCTCTATGATTCCAAGGGAAGGTTATGGATGGGAGGGGATAATGGCGTCATCTTGTACGATGGAAAAGAGACGACTTGGTTCAATGCCAACAACCCCAGTCATCATTTAGCGCATAACCGAATCAGGCGTATTGTCGAGAATAAGGACCATGATATCTGGCTTGCTTCAGACGGGAGCATCGCCCGTTTTGATGAGACGACAAGGCAATTTTTCTACTATCATGTGGTCACTCCGGACGGAAGGCATGCCGACTGGTGCTATGGAGTCCAGGAAGATGAGAGAGGTAGGTTGTGGTTGAATACTTGGGCTTCCGGTCTCTTGTTAGTGAACAAGAAACAGTTGATGGCGAATGGTCCTCATCGACCTTTCGTTGCCCGTCCTCTGAAAGGATTTGACTACCAGGATAGCAGGAAATTAGTACAGGATGTGATCATGGATGGTCATGGTTCTGCTTGGGTGAGCAGTGCGAATTGCATCACGAAGGTCGATCTCCAGACCCTGGGGCAGAGGCGATATCCTATTGCCAATTCATTCCTTAGTTTATGTAACGGAAGCTTGTTCATAGGGCAAGGCAACCAAGTTCTCAAGATGGAGATCCCGTCGGGGCATCTTTCTCGGGTTTATCAATTGAATAGGGGATCGTTGACAGCCTTCGTCCCTGATGGCAAGAGACTGTGGATCTCGACCACGGAAGGAATGGATTGCCTGGACACCAATGACAGGAAAGTGCGAAGTACCAATCTGCCCGTTGGCTACTACCCTGCAGGATGCGTGGACACCCGCCTCAATCGGCTCGTTTTAGGAGGAGAAGATTGCCTCTTGGTATATAGGCTTTCGAAGCAGGGAATCCCAGAACGCCGGGTCTATGTCTCTTCCGTGATCGAGGGAGACGACACCTCAGGATCCCCTTCGCATGTGGTCATGCTGCTCGACACGAACCAAATCCATTTGAAAAGCGGGGGTAATGTGACCTTGGAACTGAGCACATTCTATTATGCTCCTGTGAATGATCGCATCTTCTATTACCGTTTCGAGGATGAAAAGGAATGGCATCAGCTTGCCCCAGGCCGTAACCAGATTTCTTTCGCGGGGATGAACGCGGGGCATTATCGGTTGTGCTTGAGTGCTGCCAATCCCACTGTCAACCCCCATGCGCTGGTTCAGGTATATGATATCTATGTCCCTCGCCCTTGGTACAGTTCCTATCCGATGCAATGCCTTTACCTACTCATGATCGTCCTCTTCATCATTGGGCTTTTCCGATATCAGCAACGCAGGGCGAAAAGACGACTCGAGCTGCGGGAGAAAGAAAAGACCTTGGAACTGTCCCAACAGAAGATGGACTTCTTTGTCAATATTTCCCATGAGCTCAAGACACCGTTGACGTTGATCATTGCTCCCCTTAGCAAGCTCATCGAGACTTCAACGCAAGAGAAACAAAAGCGCGTCCTGACACTCATCTACGAGAATGCCATGAAGCTGAATGCATTGATCGGGAAGGTTCTGAACTTTAAGCAATTAGAGTATGATGGGGCATCTACGCTCCTTCGGTCCTATATAGAGCTGAACCACTTGATCCGGAACAGCATCCATTATTTCCAACAGGTATCAGATGACCGGCACCTCCGGATCGAGTACAGGTCGGACGAGAAAGAGGTATGGATCCATGCAGATGCACAAAAACTGGAATCCGTCTTTACCAATCTGATCGCCAATGCCGTGAAATACGTCAAAGACGATACTGGAAAGGTAGAGATTGACTTGCATGTGCATGACCAGAAGGTCGTGATCGATGTCATGGACAATGGGCCAGGCATCCCAGAAGAAGACCAAAAGATGATCTTCATCCGTTTCTTCCAGGGCAAGAACGCCAAGCAAAAGAAAGGAGGGACGGGGATTGGACTCTATTTGGTGAAAGAGTTCGTTACCTTACATGGTGGGACCGTTCAGGTATCAGGACGAAATCCAGGCACGACCTTTACCGTAATCCTTCCCCTTGACGGGGATAATGCGGTGGACAGAGGTTCGAGAGAGGAGGATGAGCAACCCGTAAGCCCGGAGGACACCAGGCAAAAGATTGCCATCATCGACGATAACCATGAGATTGTGGACCTGTTGGCGGAGAACTTACAAGACACTTACCTGTGCCTGAAGGCCTATGACGGGAAGGAAGGCCTGAAGTTAATACAAGAACAGTTGCCTGATTTGATCATCGTCGACCAGATGATGCCAGAGATGAACGGATTCGAGATGTGCCGTGAACTGAAACGCAATCAGCCCACAGCGACCATCCCTATCATCATGCTCACCGCAAAAGATGACATGCTCACCGAAGAAGAGAGCATTAAAGTGGGCATCAACGTGTTCATTCCCAAACCCTTCGATTTGCGAAAGGTCCACCTTCAGATCGTTCGTCTCCTTGCACAGCATAGGGATTTAGAGAAGTCTATTCAGATCAGCCGTATCACCCACCCAGAATTCAAGCCGGTGGAAAGGCAGGCTTCGCCAGATGAAAACATCATTCGTGACATTACAAAGATCATCGAGGATAACATGGACAGTGAAGAGTTGAATGTCGCGACACTTGCCGAGAAGAGCGGAATGGAGCAAAAGCAGCTCTACCGTAAGGTCAAACAATTGACAGGATGCTCGCCGATTGCCTATATCAAGAAATTGAGAATGAAGAAAGCAGCGGTACTTTTGAAAGAGAAACAGTTTACGGTTTCCGAGGTGATGTATATGGTCGGATACACCAATGCCTCCTATTTTACCCGCTGTTTCTCTGAGGAGTTCGGGATGACTCCAAAGCAATACCGCGATCAGAGTGACCGTTAAAGGAGTTTATGTGAAATGGACAAAACGCCGTTTTGTCCATTTTGTGTTATAAATATGTCTGATTTGGACAAAGGGAAGCAGGGGAATTCCTTTATCTTTGCACCACATCCAATAAAAGATGGGAACCTAATGGAATTCAAACATGTAAAACTAACATATCTAAACATGAAAAAGGATGTATTATTAATTTCCTGCTTAACCATTGCGCTCTATAGTCCTGCGATGGTGAATGCCCGACCGGCAGTTTCCATGAACGTGCCCGGTATCCAGCAAAACAGTAAGACAATCCCGCAAGTGATGGGAACCGTCTCTGATACGAATGGCGAGCCGGTGATCGGAGCCAGCGTTGTCGTGAAAGGAACCACAAATGGGGCAATCACGGATGTAGACGGTCATTTCGTGCTGTCTAATGTCCCCCAAGGTGCTCTGTTGGAAATCACCTATGTGGGCTTTACGACCCAGACGATAGTTGCGAGGAGTGCGAATGCCGGCAGTATCGTGATGAAAGAAGACAACAAGACATTGGACGAGTTAGTTGTCATCGGTTATGGTACCCAGCGTAAGGCCGACCTGACCGGTTCTGTTGCCAATGTTGATGCCAGTAAGTTGAATACGCAGAGCAATGCCAATATCGGGCAAGCCTTGCAAGGAAAGATCGCAGGCGTGGACATCGTATCCCAAGGTGGACTTCCAGGCAGTGGGATGCGCGTGATGGTACGTGGTATCGGTACCTTGAACAATGCCGCACCTCTTTATATCGTCGATGGCATGTATATGTCAAGCATTGACCAGATCAACCCGTCGGATATCAAGAGCATAGACGTGCTGAAGGATGCTTCTTCTGCCGCTATCTATGGATCCCGTGCAGCCAATGGCGTAGTCATCATTACGACCAAGAGCGGAACCAATACGGAAGGCGTACCCCAAGTTTCGATGTCGGCGAACGTTGGCTTCAACGCTCCTTCCAAGTATCTCGACCTCTGTAATGCACAGGAGTGGGCAACCGTAACGACAGAAGCACGTGCGGCATCCCATCTTTCTCCATTGGACATGGCGCAAGACCTTTCTTCCAAGGAAGACAACGACTGGCAGGACATCATGTTCTCACCAGCCTTGATGCAGAACTACAACCTCTCCGTACAGGGGGGAGGGAAGTATTCCACCTATTATAATAGCTTCGGATACACCAACCAAGATGGCTCCATGAAGGGAACCAACTACCAACGTTATACCATGCAGAGCAAGGTTGACCTGAGAAAAGGCATCTTCAACTTAGGCACCAATATCATCCTGGAATACGACAAGGACATTCCTATGGTATCTGAGATTCGTGGAGGCATGGTAGGACATACCATCCAGGCCGTTCCAACCTTGTCAAGATATGATGCTTCTAATCCTGGTGGCTATGGGGCTCTCTATGGTGATGTCGTCAACTTATACAATCCATTGGGTATGGCAGATGGCAATTTGATGCGCCGTCGCCGTAACAATGCCAAGATCTATGCCAATGCATACGTGTCCGTAGAGCCGATCAAGGGACTCAAGTACAAATTTAACTTCACCCCGGACTTTAGCTATTATCGCTATAACAACTATTTAGGATTGTATGATTTCGGATTAGCAAAGAACACGACTACGAAGGATTATGAGACCCAAACACGTACTCGTAACTTCTTGTTGGAGAACTTGCTGACCTTCGACCGTACCTTTGGAGACCATAAGGTATCCTTGCTTGCCGGCTTTACTTATCAAGATAACCGCTATCGTTATCTATATGGTTCTGGGCAGGGGATGGCAGATGGCCTCTATGAACTGGATGCGGCTGCATCTGGCTTGACGACAAGTGGCAATTCCTATCACGCCACGATGACTTCTTTGTTAGGTCGTGTGTTCTATTCTTATGCCAATAGATACCTTATCACCGCTACTATCCGTCGGGATGGTTCGTCTAAGTTTGCGCCTGGGCACCATTATGGTAACTTCCCCTCTGTCTCCTTAGGATGGAATATTGGTGAAGAAAACTTCATTAAGAAGAATGTCAGTTGGATTGACCAGTTGAAACTCCGTGCAGGTTATGGTGAATTAGGAAACCAGGAGATCGATAACTACCAGTATTCGGCAGTGGTGACGACTGGTATTAACTATCCTGATGCAAATGGTAGTGTCATGCAGGGTGCTTTCCCCAAGTACTTTGCCAATCCAGATATCAAGTGGGAGTCTACGACAATGACCAATATCGGACTCGACTTCATGGCGTTGAACAGTAGGTTGAGCCTGACCATGGATTATTACATCAAGAATACCAAGGACATTCTGTTAGCCGTTCCTATTCCAATCTCTACGGGAGCTGCCAACAATCCCGTCCGTAATGCAGGCAAGATCCGCAACAGGGGATTTGAGTTTAACTTGGGATGGAACGACCGTCCGACAAAAGACTTCTCTTATAGTGCCAATTTTATTGGTACATTCAACAAGAACAAGGTTGTAGCCATGGGTTCCGACTCCCAGGTGATCACAGGTGGAACCATCCATGGTGGTACCTATACCACCAAGACTCTTGCAGGATATCCTATTGCCGGGTTCTGGTTGATACCTACTGATGGCTATTTCAACAGCGCAGAAGAAGTGCAGGCATACAGCAAGGACGGAGTCCTGATCCAACCAAGTGCTGAGCCTGGTGATATCCGATTCAAGGATGTCAATGGGGATGGGACCATTGATGACAAGGACCGCGTCTATTGTGGCAGCCCATTCCCTGACTTCACCTATTCTATCAACGGTAGTGTTACCTATAAGAACTTCGACCTCAACATCACCTTCCAAGGCGTTGTCGGCAACAAGATCTATAATGCAACCCGTCTGGAACTGGAAGATGTGACCCGTGGCACAAACTATCTGAACACAGTCCTTGACCATTGGACGGAGAGTAACCACAACGCGAAGACCCCACGCTTGGTATGGACAGACCCGAACCGTAATGCCCGTTCTGAGTCGAACAGGTTCTTGGAGAGTGGAACCTACTTCCGCCTCCGTACCCTTCAGCTGGGTTACACCCTTCCTAAGAATCTCTTAGGAGGCTATATCAAGAACTGCAGGTTCTATATTGACATGGATAATCTCTTTACCATCACTCCTTACAGTGGCTATAGCCCGGATGTCAACGCATCCAATGTCTATCAACGTGGATTTGATGAGTTTATCTATCCGAACAACCGTACCTTTATGGTGGGTGTCAACCTTTCCTTCTAACATCTAAAAGCTATTGATCATGAAAAGAATAAATATTTATATCGTATGTGCTGCGTTGGGCATCTCCCTCTTGTCCACAGCATGTAGTGACCAGTTGGACCAGGTGAATCCGAATGCGGCTACAGAGGCGACCTTCTGGAAGAATGAGTCTGATTTCACATCAGCCCTGACCGCTTGCTATACTCCGTTGAAAGTACCTTTGAATGGGGGCTATTATGGTACGCGAGGGGTGATGATGCGTATCGCGCGTGCCGATGAGGTGGACTTCCGTAATGATATCTCCGAAGTCTACCAGGCGTATAACTTCACCAACTCGAATGGCAATTCACTCTCCCAAGGCTTGTTCTATCAGTTTTATAATGGTATCTATCGTTGTAATACCGTCATGCAAAAGTTGACGGAGAAGGCGGATGTGCTCAGCAAGGACTTCATCCAGGAGACCAAGGCAGAGTGCCTCTTCCTCCGGGGACTGTATCTGTTCCAGTTGGGTAAGGAGTTCAAGGATGCTCCCCTGCGCCTGACCGCATCCCAGTCGGTGGCTGATTTCCCGTTGAAGAAATCAACCCAGAAGGAAATCTGGGACCAGGCAATTGCCGACCTGACAGAAGCTGCTCCCTTGCTTCCCATGCAACAGACCGTCAAGGTAAAGCCTACCCGTGGTGCTGCTTATGCCCTGTTAGGCAAGATCTATTTGTATGAAGAAGAGTTTGATAAAGCCATTTCCGTTTTGGAACCTTTGACCAAATCACCTTATTCTTACTCTCTTGTCAAGGATTTCAGGTGGAACTGTGATGCCGACCATGAATACAATTCAGAGAGTATCTTTGAAATCCCAATGGAAGATGTAGGTGGAACAGATGTGTGGAGCAATGGCGAGACGAACAATACCCGTCAGACCACTTCCCGTGCTGAGGAATATGCCGCACCAGAAGTAGGCGGATGGTACGAGGCTAATCCTACCGCCCAGATGATGAAAATCATGACCCAGGAAAAGGACAAGGACGGAAATTATGATTACCGGGCACGGGTTTCCGTGGCTTGGGATTATGATGGATGTTACTATTACCTGAAGCCATTCCGTGAGAAATTCGCTCAAAGCCGGTGGAACACCACATGGATCTTGAAATACCAGAACTGGGATGCAGCTTCTATCGAGGATCCTACTCCTAAGTCGATGATCAACGAGCGTGCACTCCGTTATGATGGTGTCATCCTGAACCTTGCCGAATGCTATCTCCGTAGCAAGACCCAGCAGAATCTTAGCAAGGCAGTTGCCTATATCAATATGATCCGAGAGCGTGCCAATCTGAATGATTACCAGGGAGGCATGAACTATTCCGACATCTTCAGTGACTTGGAGCATCAGCGTGCCATTGAATTCTTCGTTGAGGGAGAGCGCTTCTATGACCTCCGTCGTTGGGGACTCTTAGAGGAAAGAATGAAGACCTGCAGTGAGTTGCGTTATAAGCAGCTTGAGACAGGAAAGACTGGCAATACCAATAAATACTATTATTACCCGATACCTTCTGCGGAATTGGAGACCAATGATCTCTGTACTCCGAATGAAGGGTGGTAATTTCCATCTCAATAGATAGGTCCGAGGCTGGGTCGTGACGGCCCAGCCTTTTTTAAAGAAGTCAATTATGAACTATAAACTCTTATCATTTTTCGTCACAGCGATTTTGTTGTCGCTCTCAAGTCTCCCTGCTTTGGGGGCAGCTTCTGACCAACCCAAATTCTCAACTGCGGGCTTCTATCCTTTGCCGCATACTGGCAGGCAGGCTTATTCCATGAACCCTGCCTGGCGCTTCTATAAAGGACATGTGGCAGGGGCTGATCGTCCAGACTTTGATGATAGGTCGTGGGAGGCGGTCTCTCTTCCGCATGGTATTGAGAACCTTCCTTCAGAAGCCAGTGGATGTGTCAACTATCAGGGGGAGGTTTGGTACCGTAAGCATTTCCGTCCGTTAGAGGAATGGAAAGGGAAGAAACTCTTCCTTCATTTTGAGGCCATCATGGGCAGGTCGAAAGTATGGGTGAACGGACAATTGGTGAAGGAACATGCCGGTGGGTTCCTTCCCGTGATCGCTGATGTATCCCGTCTCCTGAAATGGGGAGAGGAGAATGTGATAACAGTCATGGCAGACAATAGCAACGATCCAACTTATCCGCCGGGCAAGGATCAGAATGTACTCGACTTTACTTATGCCGGTGGCATCTACCGTGATTGCTGGATGATCGCGCATGAGAAGGTCTACATCACGGATCCCAATGTGGAGAATGAAGTGGCAGGTGGTGGACTCTTTGTCTCTTACGACCATGTTTCGGAGAATTCGTCAGACGTACTTGTGAAGCTCCAGGTCAGAAATTCCTCAGCCAAGGATTTCAAGGGGAACGTTGTTTTTTGCTTGGTGGACCGGGAAGGGAAGACCGTAAAGACGATGAAGCTTCCTTTGGCTGTAAGTCAGGGACGGGCTGTTGATCTGTCCGCGAAAACCGTTGTCAGGAACCCGCACCTATGGTCGCCAGATGATCCTTACCTCTATCAGTTACGTGTCTACATGAAAGACACGAAAGGAAGGGTCGTGGATGGCTATTATCAACGGGTCGGCATTCGTAGCATCGAGTTCAAGGGAAAGGATGGATTCTGGTTGAATGGGAAGCCGTATCCAGAGCCCTTGATGGGAGCCAACAGACACCAGGAATTCGCTGTGATCGGGAATGCGCTTCCCAACAGTCTCCATTGGCGGGATGCGAAGAAATTACGGGATGCAGGCTTGCGAGTGATCCGAAATGCGCACTATCCTCAAGATCCAGCCTTCATGGATGCCTGTGATGAATTAGGGCTTTTCGTGATCGTCAATACGCCAGGTTGGCAGTTCTGGAATGATGCACCGTCATTTGCCGCTGGTGTGTATAGTGATATTCGGAATATCGTACGAAGAGACCGGAACCATCCTTCAGTCTGGCTGTATGAACCCATCTTGAATGAAACCCATTATCCCGCGGATTTTGCCAAGAGAGTGCATGATATCGTGCATGAGGAATATCCTTATCCCTATTGTTATGCAGCATCTGATGCTTCAGCACGTGGGCACGAATGTTTCAAGGTACAATTTGCCCATGTACCTACCGAGGATTCCATTCCTGATTATAGTAAGGCGGACCCAACTGTGACCTATTTCACCCGGGAGTGGGGCGATAACGTGGACGACTGGAACACCCATAATTCCCCCAGTCGTGCCAGTCGATCGTGGGGAGAGGTGCCGATGCTTGTCCAGGCGCAAGGATATGCCAAGCCTGATTATCCTTATATCTGTTATGATGCGTTCTACCGCGCTACCCGTCAGTTTGTGGGGGGATGTCTTTGGCATTCTTTCGATCACCAGAGAGGTTATCATCCTGATCCTTTCTACGGAGGCATTATGGATAACTATCGTCAACCGAAATATGCTTACTATATGTTCTGTGCCCAACGTCCGCCCTATCAGAATGAGCATCTGATTGCTGATTCTGGTCCAATGGTTTACATCGCGAATGCCATGACACCTTTCTCGCCTTCGGACGTGACCGTCTACAGTAATTGCGATGAGGTGCGCCTGACCAGAGGAATCGATGGGAAGACCTATACTTATCGGAAAGACAAGCACGCAGTGGGGATGCCTTCACCAGTCATTACATTCAAGGATGTTTGGAAGGTGATGGATGATAAGCAGGCTTCCCGCGATGGGCACCAAGACAAGTCCTATCTTTTGGCGGAAGGGCTAATGGATGGGAAAGTGGTGGCTACGGATACAGTGCGACCCGCCCGTCGTCCGACCCACCTCCGGCTCTTCGTCGATGATGGTGGCGTGCAGTTGAGGGCAGATGGCTCAGATATCGTAACTGTCGTAGCTGAGGTCACGGATGACAGAGGGACCGTGAAGCGCTTGAATAATGAACAAATACGTTTCGAGGTATCTGGACCGGGCAGGTTGGTTGCGGATGAAAAGTCCTTTACCAATCCACGGGCCGTTCAATGGGGAACAGCTCCAGTTCTCGTTCAATCCTCAGTAGTGCCAGGGACTATCAAGGTGACTGCATCTGTCGTATGGCAGGGAGAGGAGACACCGGTCAGCGCAGAGATTGAGATCCCTACCGTGCGTCCAGATCATCCTCTTGTTTTCAACAAGGAGGAGGCAAATGCCATTCTCTCTTATGTTACTCCGATCCCCAATATGGGAATGCAGGCGAAGAAGAACAAAGCAAGTCGTCTCAAGGATGTTGAAAAACAACAAGCGGAGTTTGAGAAATAAACGTTCTATTTAGTATGAGGATGTATCATCTGTCAGTTTGATGATGCATCCTCTTTTCTTTTTAATGATGTCAACCTCTTGTCAACCTTTGACAACCTCAAAACAGGTTGCAAGCCCGATAAACACTGGGTTTTGACAACCTGTCAACCTATTTTGCAAAAATCGTTCACTATAAACTAAAAAATTGTTGGCTTTTGCCCACCTTTTCTCGCTATGACAGCACTCAAGGCAAGCTTGGCTCTGCTCTTGCAAAATAAAGGTCACCTTTCTATTTGTATGCCTATTTACTGAATTAGGTTCTTGGCGGTTACTTTCATGAACTTTTGAACCTGATTGTAGGGGATGGTGAAGTCGGGCATTCCTGCTGCATAAGGTGCAATTTCGTATTGTCCGTAGACGAAGCGTACGCCATCTTTCATGAAAAGCGGTCCACATTGCGGTAGTGGAAGCTGGTAGATATTATCCGGGTTGATCAGTGCGTTCTGCAGCTCGCTGTCATTTTTTAGTTTCCAGAATCTCATCAGCCCTTGCTTGATCAATTTCTGGAATCCTTCATCATAGACATTGGTGAACACTTCCCAGCCAATACGTCGCCCGTCGGCTTTACGGAAGGTCTGTCCTATGGTCGCGGTACCCCCATGGGCGCCACCTTGGTATTCATAGCAAGTATAGAGGTACGTTACATAGTTTGGCGTATCAGCTATCTTGTCGATATTGGCCTTGAACTCGTATTTCCACTCACGGTTGTCTGCCAAGCCTTCCTTCTGCAAGTCAGCTAAGTCAGTGCTATCCTTAAGGATGACCTTATCGAGATAGAATTTCACGACGGGCATTGTGCTTGTGAGGCTTCCATCGTAGCTTCCGCCTAAGGTCTCGCTTAGGAACTCGTTAATAGCGGTCGTAATGGCAGCCGAAGAGTCAGTAGGGCAGGCAGCCTTGATGGAGAATTCACCCACTTGATTGTTGACAATGATGCTATCCTCCTTTGTGGCAACATCACCTTGGATTGCTTTGCCTTGTGTGCAGCTCGCTGTACTCATGGCGAGTACAGCGAGTGCCAGTAATGTGATAGAATGGATGACTTTCATTTTATTTCAAGCATTTCCAGGGTTTGAGCTGCTTGAAGAAATCGTTCCCCTTGTCATCCACGAGGATGAAGGCAGGGAAGTCCTTCACGGTGATCTTCCATATGGCTTCCATTCCCAGTTCCGGATAGGCTACACATTCGATGCTTGTGATGCAATCTTTGGAGAGAACTGCGGCTACGCCACCGATGGTGCCTAAGTAGAAACCACCATGTTTTTTGCAGGCATCTGTTACCACTTGCGTACGGTTACCCTTGGCAATCATGATAAGGCTGCCTCCATGATCCTGGAACTCGTCCACATAAGGATCCATACGGTTGGCAGTTGTCGGTCCCATAGAACCACAAGGATAGCCTTCTGGAGTCTTTGCAGGTCCTGCGTAAAGGATAGGATGATCCTTGAAATATTGAGGCAGGTCCTCGCCTTTGTCCAATAGAGCCTTCAGCTTAGCATGGGCGATATCCCTTGCCACGATGATGGTGCCATTCAGCAGGACACGTGTGCTGACCGGATACTTGGTGAGCTCTTGGCGCACAGCGTCGATACCCTTGTCAAGATCGATCTCAATGCCCTTTTCTCCTTCTCCGGGCTGGCGGTACTCTTCTGGGATCAGTTCGGTTGGATTATCATCCATCTTTTCGAGCCAGATACCATCCGCATTGATTTTTGCCTTGATGTTTCGGTCGGCAGAGCAGCTAACACCGAGCCCGATGGGGCAAGATGCGCCGTGGCGAGGCAGACGGATCACGCGGATGTCGTGAGCAAATGCCTTGCCACCAAACTGTGCCCCGAGCCCAATGCGATGGGCTTCTGTTAACAGCTTGTTTTCTAGGTCGATGTCGCGGAAGGCACGTCCTGTCTCATCGCCTGTCGTTGGCAGGTTATCGTAGTATTTGATGGAACCGAGCTTTACGGTGAGCAGGTTCTTCTCAGCTGATGTGCCACCGATGACGAAGCAGATATGGTAAGGAGGACAGGCTGCTGTGCCTAAGCTCTTCATCTTTTCTACTAAGAATGGGAGCAGGGTACCCTCATTCTGGATGGTTGCCTTGGTCATGGGGTAGAAGTAAGTCTTGTTGGCAGAGCCACCACCCTTAGCGACCATGATAAAGCGGTATTCCGCTCCCTCACCAGCCTCGATGTCGATCTGGGCTGGAAGGTTACAACGGGTATTCACCTCCTCATACATCGTCAGCGGCGCATTCTGTGAATAACGAAGATTGTCCTGTGTATAAGTGTTATAGACACCACGCGACAGAGCTTCTGCGTCATCGAAGCCCGTCCATACCTGTTGTCCCTTCTCTGCATGGATGATGGCTGTGCCTGTATCCTGGCAGAAGGGAAGGATTCCCTTACATGCCACCTCTGCATTCCTAAGGAAGGTAAGAGCTACGTATTTGTCGTTCTCTGAGGCTTCAGGGTCTTTCAGAATAGCGGCAACCTGCTCGTTATGAGCGCGACGCAACATGAATTCAGCATCGTGGAAAGCCTGCTGGGCAAGCAATGTCAAAGCTTCCTTGCTGACTTTTAAGATCGGCTTGCCTTCGAATTCGCTAACAGAAACGCCCTCTTTGGTCAACAGACGATATTCTGTATCGTCCTTGTCAACCTGGAACATAGGAGCGTACTTAAAATCTGGTGTATTTGCCATAATGTTTTTTGTTTATAAATTGTTTAATATCCAAATATCTGTTCTGTGGTCAATTGGGTAATTGTCCCAATCTTCTCAAGTGCTTTCATGTCAAGGTTCTTCGGGTCGCCTAAGATCAAGTAACGATAAGGCTTGTTTGCCATCGTGCTCTTTTCGAAGTTGACGATATCACTCAATTTCACGGATGGGAGAGCCTGATAGATCCGCTCATTTTCATCATAGTCGATGCCACGGTACTTGGCGTTGAGATAGGCGTTAATGACGCCGAAGCGGGTAGTGCGGTTGCTGGAAAGTGTCTTGATCAAGCTCTGCTTTGCTAAGTTAAAGGCAGCCTCGTTCTGTGGAATCGTATCCAAAATCTCGTTGAAGACGCGGATGCAATCCATCATCTTGTCATTCTGTGAGATAATAGAGGTTTGTCCATATTCCGTGTGGTTCCTGCGAGGGCTAGCATTATAATAGGCGCCTGCGCTATAGGCAAGTCCGCGTGCCTCACGCAATTCCTGGAAAACCACGGTGTTCATGCCGCCGCCGAAATACTCGTTGAAGACAGCGGCTGTGGCTGCTTGTGCAGGGTCAAACTTCTTGCCTTCGTTGTGATACATGATCATGTAGATGTTTTTTGCATCGTAAGGAGCAATCCACACTTCGTTCTGAGAACCGTTCTGCTGTTCTGTATATTCCTTGTTTGTCGGACCTGCGATAAGTTTCTTCGCCAAGAAGTGACCCTTGTCAATGGATTGGGTCAACTGCTCCAGGCTGTATGGTCCATAATATAGTACAGAGTGCTGATAGCTGGAGAGTCCCTTGATCAAGTCGATGAGGGTTTGTGGGTTCATGTTTTTCAACTGAGCCTCGGAGAGGTCGTTCAGTTGCTGGTTGTACTTGCCAAATTTACCATAGAAGGTCAAAGCTTGGAAATTGCTGCGTTGGTTGGTCTTGCTGTCCTGACGGTCTTTCAAGACGATGCCTACCATTTTATCATAGGCAGCTTTGTCTACCTTCGCGTTGTGCATGACATCTTCAGCAAGAGCCAAGGCTTGTGGCATGTTCTCGCTCAGTCCAGTCATGGTGACGGTGATAAAGCTGTTGTTCACGCTGATATGGAAGTTGCATGCAATTTTATAGAACGCCTTCTTAATTTGTTCTGCCGTCTTGGTCTTGGTGCCGAGCAAGTCAAGATAGTCGGAAGCATAGGAATATCGATTGTCGGCTTCGTCGCCAAAGTCGTATCGGAAGGCGAGAGTAAACAGACCATCGTCCGTATTCTTCTTATAGATGACGGGCAATCCTTTCTTCGTTTTGCCGAAGGTCAGATCCTTCTTGAAGTCAATGAACCTCGGTTGGATGGGATCTACCTTGGAATTGGCGATGTCGCGTAAGAACTGGCTGCTCTTGTCACGGTTAGAAGGAATTGGAGTGATGGCAGGCTTGTCGATCTTCTTGTTGACTGTATCCTTGCCCTGTACTTTATAAACGCACACGTAGTTGTCATTGAGGTATTTGTTGGCGAATGCAACAATCTGCTCCTTTGTCATCTTTGACATCCTATCAATTTGTCGGACAACATGCTCCCAGCTGTCTCCATTGATGAAGGCATCCTTCATCATTTCCGTGCGGTTGCGGTTCTGCTGTATCGACTTGTACAACTGTAGCTTGGCGTTGTTGATAACGGAAGGAAGAAGGTCGTTGTCGAAATCCCCTTTCTTCAGTTTGGTGATCTCTGCTAAAATCAAGTCTTTGACTTGATCGAGCGTTTGCCCTTCCTTGGGCATGCCACTAATAATGAATTCACTATAATCAGCCATCGTGTTGAGACCGGCACCAACGCCCTGTGTCTTCATTTGCTGGTTCAGGTCAAGGTCAAAGAGACCTGCCTTGCCATTGCTCAGCATTTCTGAGATGACATTGATCGTATCCGTCTGTTCTTGCGCAGCACCGGCGAATTTCCAGCCTAACATGATATTGGCAGCTTCTTGACCCACGACGGTCGTATCGACGGGAGCGGTGAGGTCCTTTACAGGAGCATATTCCGGGCGACTGAGGTTGTCACTCTTTTTCCATCCTCCAAAATACTTGTCGATGGTGGCAATCACTTGGTCGGGATTGAAGTCACCAGCCATGCAGATGGCAACATTATTGGGAACGTAATAGCGATGGAAGTAATTCTTGATATTGGTGATTGAAGGATTCTTTAAGTGTTGTTGCGTGCCGATGGTTGTTTGTGTGCCGTAAGGATGGGTAGGGAAGAGCTTCGCGTTCAAGGCATCCCATTCCTTTTCTCCATCATTGGCAAGCCCAATATTATATTCCTCATAGACAGCCTCCAACTCGGTATGGAATCCACGGATGACCATGTTCTGGAAGCGGTCGCTTTGGATCTTTGCCCAGTTTTCCACCTCATTACTCGGGATATCCTCTACATAGCAGGTGACATCATTGCTTGTGTAGGCGTTGGATCCTTCACTGCCAATGGAAGCCATCAGCTTGTCATATTCGTTTGGGATATTGTATCGGGCAGCCAACTGGGAGACAGAGTCGATCTCGTGGTAAGCCTGTTTGCGAGCTGCAGGATCAGTGAGCTTGCGATATTTCTCGTAGCGTTGCTCGATCTCGTCAAGCAAAGGAGCTTCCTTAACAGGATCAGAAGTACCGAAGGTCTTGGTTCCTTTGAACATCAGGTGTTCAAGGTAGTGAGCCAATCCAGTAGTCTCATGGGGATCGTTGCGAGAACCAGTGCGAACTGCGATGTAGGTTTGAATACGCGGCTTTTCCTTGTTCACGGAAAGGTAAACTTTCAATCCATTGTCAAGGGTATAGATGCGCACCTGCATCGGATCGCCCTTCACGGTTGTGTACTTGTAGTCTTTTGCCAGGGCGGTCATTCCGAGCACCAGCAGGCAAATGGTTAGACAATACTTGAGTTTCATACTAATTATATTTGGTTTCTATGATTTACATATCAAGTCTTTGGTTTTCGAAGTCTACCTCCTTGTCGAGTTGCTCAATGAAATTATCAAGCACTTTCTCCTCAACATCTCCCAAGGTATATTCCTTCTCAGCATCTTTGCGAATTTCTGCAATCCATGTGCGACGAGCTGTGATATAATCCTGGCGGATACGGGCTGCATCATCTTCGGTAATCTCCTGCAGGTCATAGTAGTCGCAGATCATCTGATAGGTCCATGTCCATCGGTATTCGCCATAGTTATCATGGATCTGTTGCATTCGTTCAAGGACATCGTCTGTCGTCTCCAGCAAGCCATCCTTGATGTCATCCATCATCCGTTTTTCTTCCGACTCCGGCATCAGCAGTCCTTGTAAGTCGATCCAGTTGCCTTTGCCAACCGTTGTTCTTGGCGGCTCGAGGGCGTGGCGCTTCAATACGGCACCCATATAGATACGGAGTGCAATGTCGTAATATTTAATGCCCTTGCGCAAAGAACTGGCTTTGATGACATATTCATGATAATTATAGGTAGACACATCCTCTCCACAAGCTTCACGCATGTTCTCCAAGATTTTCTTTCCGCGGAGGATCTCTCCTACGGAGAAAGGACTTAGCCAGTCGAAGTTGACTATGCTTTTCTGGGCAGTACGCGGACGCATGTCCCGCTTGGGCCATTTTCGGATATCCCGGTATAAGCCGACTGTAGTCAGATTGCGCCCAGGTACGAGATACATCGTGTCACTGTAGGCGATCAGATAAGAGAAAGGCAGTGAGCGGGTATCAGGATGGTACATCAGCTTTCCAAAGCAGACGGAGAACGTGCCAATGTTGGCAGGCATCAGCAGGTATGCACCGCTGGCAGTCTTGGAGCCTCGCTCCATGATACCGTAGTGCATGGGCCCCATCTTATAGGCATGGTTGCTAAAATTGGTAGCTGATCCTGCATTATAAAAGGAAAACATCCCTCCAATGAGCAAGCTGCTCTTGTGATGTGATGCCGTAAACGGACCGCAGAAAGCTGCACATGCTTCACCGTTTGCCATATAGCTGTTTGCAAAGAAAACACTGCTTTCAGCCGTGAAACCATTGGTGATGAGGCAAGCCTCCCCCACGAAACAGTTCTCTATCTTGGCGCTGTTCAGGACAGATGAGCCGTCGAAGATAATGGAATTCTCACAGATAACACCACTTCCAATGTAGACGCTGGCACCTCGGATGCTCTTGATGGAACAGTCGCTCAGGCGGCATGCTCCGTTGACCTCGCATTCATCGCTGATATGTGTGTTGTTTATCTCACCCGTATTGATCACCTTAACATTGTTGCCGATCGTCCCTTGCTCAGGAACTTTTACGGCAATGTCTTCCCTGACCATCTGGCGAATAGAAGAGATCAGCTCCTTGTCGTGGATATGTTTGACCATCAGGGCAGCAAACTGACTGGTGAGGTTGTCGAAAAGCAGTACATTACCGTCACCTACCTCGTTGAGCACAGAGATCATGTTGCCTTCCCCGAAGGTAGCACCGTCCGTAGTCTCCATCGTATTGACATTCGAGATATAGCATTCATCTCCAATCGTATAGTTGTTGATGTAATTGCCGATGTTCTCAATCAAGCAGTTGTCGCCGATTGTTACATTGCGTAGCGTGCAGTTCTTGATTCCTGAATGTTTCCGGAATCCTTTGCTGACCTCTATGTTTTTCTCGAATACGCCGAGGCGTACTTTTCCGTAGAAGGCTACATCCCGTAGGTAGGTGGGCAAGAAGTCCTCAGCGACAAAGATGGAAGTCCAGTCTTCTGCAGTGCATCCATTGTCTTCTAAAATGCCGATTTCGTCGTCGGTCAGTAAGCGATAGCCTTCTTCCATTTATTCTGTGGGATATAAAAAATCATTATATGGGTATTTCTGTACGTGAAGTTCACGCACTTTTTTATAAAGCACTTCGCGGAACTCGTCTATATTCTCCTTTTTCTTGGCGGAGATAAAGAGACAGTTCTCGTTTAGCTTTGCCATCCATGTCTTCTTCAGCTCTTCCAAGGTAATATTTTCTTTGGTGACAGGGGTGAGGTCGTCAGCCTCTTTCTCCACCCAATGATAGTTGTCGATCTTGTTGAAGACAATCATCGAAGGCTTTTCTGCACATCCTAATTCCTTTAATGTGTTTTCTACGACATGGATCTGTTCTTCAAAATCCGGGTGAGAGATATCTACCACGTGCAGGAGCAGGTCGGCTTCTCTTACCTCATCAAGAGTTGACTTGAATGAGTCGATCAAGTCGGTAGGCAGCTTTCGGATGAATCCAACGGTGTCAGCTAATAGGAATGGCAGGTTTTCGATGACCACTTTACGGACTGTGGTATCGAGGGTAGCGAAAAGTTTATTCTCGGCAAAAACCTCGCTTTTTGCAAGTAAGTTCATGATGGTAGACTTACCCACGTTGGTATAGCCTACTAAGGCAACGCGGATTAGTCGACCGCGGTTCTTACGTTGGGTAGTCTTCTGTTTTTCAATCTCCACCAGTCGTGCTTTCAACAGTGACATTCGTTGTAGGATGATACGACGGTCCATCTCCAGCTGCGTTTCACCCGGGCCACGCAGTCCCACGCTGCCCTTTCCTCCGCCACTTCCAGAGCCACCTCCTTGTCGCTCCAAGTGTGTCCACAGTCGTTGTAGTCTGGGCAACATATACCGATATTGCGCTAATTCTACTTGTGTCTTGGCATTGGCCGTTTGGGCGCGCATGGCGAAGATATCAAGGATCAAGGAAGTGCGGTCGAGTATCTTCACGCCGAGCTCCTTCTCAATGTTGCGGATCTGCTTGGCAGAAAGCTCATCATCGAAAATGACCATTCCTACTGGTCGCTCAGCATCGTCTTCCTCTTGAATATATTGCTTGATCTCTTCTAATTTTCCTTTTCCAACATATGTTACGGAGTTCGGACCGCCCACGCGCTGAGTGAACCGCTTGACCGTCACGGCACCGGCCGTGTCAGCAAGGAACTCCAGTTCATCAAGGTATTCCTTGGTCTTTGCCTCGTCCTGTTCTTTTGTGATCAGGCCTACGAGGACGGCGGTCTCTGCCTTTGCTTCGGATATTACAAATTCTTTCATTCTACATTATAAATATAGTTGCAAAGATACTGCAAATCGAGAGAAATACAAAAGAAACGAAAGTTTATTTTTATTTCCGAGATGCAGCGTAGCTTCAAGGTACCGACCATAAAGATACTGCAAATCGAGAGAAATACAAAAGAAACGAAAGTTTATTTTTATTTCCGAGCTGCAGCGTAGCTCATACCGATCCTTCTATCGCTCATTCATGAAGTCACGATGACTTTCATAAGCCTCGTGTTTTTCTGGATTGTGCTTTTGTTCCTTCTTTGTCCTTCGCTTGGAATTTTTGATTTCTACTTGTTCCTTTGTGGTTCATTTTTCCCTTTTGATGTCGTAAACGTTTACGTGGATTTTCATTGAAAAGGTCAGTGATTATTTGATTTAAATCAAATTTTGCCATACCTTTGCCGCACGATCACAGGTTGTACACTGATTTTCGATGAATCATAACTACGTAAAGACAAACTACTGAAACTTCGGAATTGTAAGAATAAGGTCTTGGCGTGAGTCAAGGCTTTTTTCTTTAGCTACTCTTAATTTTTCCTAATCTCTTTGACTATCTCGGAAAAATATAGTACTTTTACACCGAAGTTTAATAACAACATTATTTTTTACCTATGTTCAAAAACATTTCTTTGATTTTTGCCTTATGTGCCTCGTTGTTGACAGTCCATGCTGCAACGGCTGACTATCAAGTGGTTCCTTTGCCACAGGACATCTCTATTTCCAAAGGAAAACCGTTCGTACTAAGTGCCTCAACACCTATTGTCTATACAGGCAATGATGCTCAGATGCAGAGAAACGCCCAATTCCTTTCTGATTATGTTGATCAATTGACCAAGATCCGGTTGAACGTCTCTTCTCAGAAAGTGAAAAAGACGACCCCGATCGTTCTTGTGCTCAACCCGAAGATCTCTGGGAATGAAGCTTATGTGATGACGGTTACGGACAAGCAACTTACGATTGCTGGCAAGACGGCTGCGGGCGTATTCTATGGAATCCAGACTTTGCGTAAGTCGTTGCCCGTCCTCGATTCTCCTGAAGACATTGAATTGCCGGCTGCCGTCATCAAGGATGCGCCTAAGTTTGCTTACCGTGGTATGATGTTGGATTGTGGACGCCATTTCTTCCCAGTTTCTTTTGTCAAGAAATACATCGACATGTTGGCTCTCCATAACATGAATGTGTTCCATTGGCATCTGACCGAAGACCAGGGTTGGAGAATCGAAATCAAGAAATATCCGAAATTGACAGAGATCGGTTCCAAGAGAAGCGGAACGATCATCGGTCATAACTCCGCCGTGGATGATAGCATTCCTTATGGAGGCTATTATACCCAGGAGCAGGCAAGGGAGATCGTCAAATATGCCGCAGAGCGGAATATTACGGTCATTCCTGAAGTTGACATGCCTGGGCACATGCTCTCAGCATTGGCTTCCTACCCTGAATTAGGCTGCACCGGAGGTCCTTATGAGGTAGGACACAAGTGGGGTGTGTATGAGGATGTCCTCTGTTTGGGCAATGAGAAGGTGTACAAGTTCTTAGAGGACATTATTGACGAGCTGATCGACATCTTCCCTTCAAAGTATATTCATATCGGAGGTGATGAAAGTCCACGCGTTCGCTGGGAGAAATGCCCTAAATGTCAGGCTTTAGCTAAGGCTCAGGGACTGACTACGGATCATTTGCAGGCATATTTCACCAATCGGATAGAGAAATATATCAATGCCAAAGGGCGTCGCATCATTGGTTGGGACGAAATCTTGGAAGGTCCTATCAATCAGAGCGCGACCATTATGAGTTGGCGGGGCGTACAGCCTGGTACAAAGGCTGCCAATTTAGGACATGACGTTATCATGTCACCGAATTCTAATGCTTATTTTGATTATTATCAGACCAAGAAGACAGGTGGTGAGCCTTTGAATATTGGTGGCTATCTGCCGGTGTCTAAGGTTTATGAGTATGATCCTACGCCGGCAAGCATGCCAGCAGAGGCTCAGAAACATATCGTAGGCGTACAGGCTAATCTCTGGACAGAATATGTTACTTGCCCGACATTGGCAGAATATCAGGTGATGCCGCGTATGGCTGCTATCTCTGAAGTGCAGTGGTTGCCTTCTTCTAAGAAGAACTTTGATGCGTTCAAGACACGCGTGACGAAGTTGGCAAAGATCTATGATCGGTTGGGGTATGTCTATGCCAAGCACCTTTGGACAGAAAAGTGATGACTAGAAATAATCCATGAAGCATTCATTCATGAGAGCCTTGCTCTCGCTGATGGTTTTCCTTCCTCTGGTCTTGGAAGCACAGTATGTGATTCCTCAGCCAGAGACGGTGACCGTCAACGAGGGCTTTTTTGCGCTTGATTCCCCTGTGGCCATACACTCTTCCGTCAAAGGCAAGGAAGGGCGTTTCCTGAAAGAGTATCTTACAGAATCTTTGCCCCTTCAAGTCTCTTCTTCTGCTGAACAGGTTATACGCCTCATCACGACAGGTACGAAGGAGGATGCGAAGATGGCACCGATGAAGGCTGACCTGCAGGCCTACACCCTTGATGTAACCCCCCGTCAGATCACGGTCAAGAGTGCTACTCCTATGGGCGTTTTCTATGGGATGGTTACTTTGCGACAGATGATGGAGAATGGAAAGGTGAGGAGTTGTCATGTCTCTGATCGTCCCCGCTTTACCTATCGTGGACTAATGATTGATTGCTCCCGTCATTTTTGGTCGAAGGATTTTATCCTGAAACAGATCGATGCGATGGCGTATTTTAAGTTAGACCGCCTGCACTTGCACCTGACTGATGCGGGAGGATGGAGGATCGAAATCAAGAAATATCCCAAGCTGACAGAAGAAACTGCCTATCGGACACAAAGTGACTGGACGAAATGGTGGATAGAGAATGACCGCCATTATTGCCGTCAGGATACCCCTGGGGCTTATGGCGGCTATTATACGCAGGCAGACCTGAAGGAGATCGTGAAATATGCTGCCCAACGTCACATCATTGTCATCCCTGAGATTGAGATGCCCGGACATAGCGAAGAGGTATGCTATGCTTATCCTGAGTTGTCTTGTCTCAAGAAACCCTATACAAGTGGTGATCTATGTGTGGGGAATGAAAAGACGTTCACTTTCTTGGAGAATGTTCTCAAAGAGGTGATGAAGATCTTTCCTTCTCAATATATCCATATCGGTGGCGACGAAGCAAGTCGGAAAGCATGGGAAAGTTGCCCTCTTTGCCAGAAACGTATGCAAGAAGAGGGACTGAAAACCGTTGAAGAATTGCAGAGTTATCTGACAGCCCGCATAGAGCGTTACTTGAACGCCCATGGGCGCCAGTTGTTGGGATGGGATGAGATCTTAGAAGGACAGCTCGCCCCGAATGCCGCCGTTATGTCATGGCGGGGTGAGGAGGGAGGCATCCATGCCTCCAATCTGGGTCATCATGTCGTGATGTCACCGGGTAAATACTGCTATCTTGACCATTATCAGGATGTTCCCTTCTCGCAGCCAAAGGCTATTGGGGGATTCCTGCCATTAGAGACAGTCTACTCCTATGATCCTGTTCCCATGCGTTTCCAAAGCACAAAAGTGGAGCAGTATGTGGACGGTATGCAAGGCAATCTCTGGACGGAATTCATTTCCACTCCTTCGCATGCAGAATATATGTTATGGCCGCGGGCGATGGCTATCGCTGAAGTGGGGTGGAGTGCCCATAAGACTACTTATACTCATTTTAGGGAACGAGCCTTGTTGGCAGAACGCCACCTTCAAGCGAAAGGATACCATCCCTTTGACTTGACGAAGGAAGTAGGAAATCGGAAAGAGTCGTTGGCTCTTGTAGACCATTTAGCACGGGGATGCAAAGTCGTTTATCATGCGCCGTATTCACAGAGTTACGCGGCTGCTGGTGACGCGACCCTTACCGATGGCAAGCGAGGGGGCTGGACCTATGGCGATGGAACTTGGCAAGGATTTATCGACAAGGGACGTTTGGATGTGACCATTGACTTGGGTACTTCGAAGGACGTGCATGAGATCTCGGCTGATATGATGCAGTCTTCTGGAGCAGAAGTCTTTCTTCCTGCCAAGGTCATCATTGCAGTGTCTGATGATGGAGAACATTTCCAGACCTTGTCTGACAAGGAGTATCCGGTAAAGAAAGATCCAGACTACTCCATCCGGAATTATGGATGGAAGGGAAGCGCCCGCGGGCGTTATATCCGCTTCCAAGCCTTGAACGGCAGTTTCGGCGGTTGGATTTTCACCGACGAAATCATCGTTCAATAACAAGGGAATACCTGTTTGTGGAACGCAAAAGACCGTTCCACAAACAGGATGTTCTCAATCGTATAAGATCGGCTTCATTCTTGTCTTTTCTCTTTCATTATATTATGTTGCTTAAAATTTATTAATTTTTGGCTAATTTTTAGCCGCGAATTGCAATGTGAAGAGAAGATTTGTTATATTTGCAGCGACAATTATCGATACACCTATATAAAAACGAAACTTAATAAAAGGATTTGGAGAACCTAAATCGATGGTAGACCGTTTATCAATGCCTGCGTTCTGAGGGGATTGTTCCATTTCTTTTTCTCGGGTGCCTTGGTAAGTAGAAGAAGATAAAAGAGTGAATAGATATATTAACAATTATCAATCCTTAAATGTAAAGTACAATGAGCAAAAGAAAAAATGCTTTTACGCTCTCATTGAGAGTGTGTATGACGGCGTTGCTGATGTTCTTGTGTAGTGTTATCTACGCACAGAATATCACCGTTAAGGGTTCAGTGACTGATAAATCCGGTGAACCGGTGATCGGTGCCACGGTAAAAACGGCTGGATCAAAGACAGGCGTCATCACGAATGTAGACGGCGAGTATGTGATTTCTTGCCCGAGTAATGCAGTCCTGGAGTTCAATTACATCGGTTATCAGACTCAGAAAATCAATGTAGCTGGCAAGACGAAGATCGACGTGGTGCTCCAGGAAGAGTCTACGAACTTGAATGAAGTGGTGGTGACGGCCTTGGGTATCAAGAAGGATGCCCGGAAAGTAGGCTATGCAGTCAGTTCCATTGCTTCTGATGAGCTGACCAAGACCGCATCTCCTTCCTTGGGTACGGCACTCTATGGCAAGGCTGCCGGCGTGACGATCAAAACAGCTCCTGGTGGAGCAGCCGGTGCTATCTCCATTAACGTGCGTGGATTGTCTTCTATCACAGGTTCTAACCAGCCTTTGATCGTTTTGGATGGTGTGCCTATCCATAATGGTGAGGCCAACAACTCAGGCTATTGGACAGATCAGCGTGTGAACTCGAATGGTCTCGCCGACATCAACCCAGAGGATATCGAGAACATCTCCATCCTGAAAGGTGCTGCCGCTACTGCACAGTACGGTTCAGAAGGTGCCAATGGCGTTGTCATGATTACAACCAAGACGGGTAAGAACAAGAAAGGCTTAGGTGTTGATTTCAATGCCAGCTGGACTGGAAACTTCGTTGCTTATATGCCTGAATATCAGACAGAGTATGGTCCTGGTCCGGCTCCACAGAGTCGTACGACGACAGATGCGTATGGCTGGTACAGTTATAAGGACAGGAACGGTGTCTCTCAGAAGGCCCCCTTGTATGGGACAACTTACTTTGGTCCGAAGTATGACGGCAGCCAGGTGTACTATTACGATGGAACGATGCGTTCTTACAATGCCATCAGCAGCAATCCTTGGAATGATGTGTTCCGTACCGGTTTCGACCAGCAATATAACATTGCTTTGACAGATGCTGGTGAGAAGGGTAATTTCAGGTTCTCTTATACCTATTATAATAGCATCCCAAACCAATACAACTCTGATTTTGACAAGCATAACTTCAACTTGACAGGAAGCTATAACCTGTTGAAGAACTTAAAGCTTGATGTATCAGCTAATTACATGGCAGAGCACGTCAAGAACCGTCCTTATCGTATGTACCGTTTGCTTTGCAACTTTGCCGGTATGTTCGGTGCTTTCGATGATGTTAAGTACATCCGTCAGCATACGATGACCAGTGCAGGCTATCGTAACCGTGTCTATACGGATTCCCAGATCGACAATCCAGATGAAGGTTTTGCCATGGACTTTGGTAGCCGCTCAGGTTTGATCGATGAATATTTCTGGAATATCTTTGGCAAAGAACAGTTGGAATCCAACAACCGTTTGATTGCAAAGGTGGCTCCATCTTGGGAGATCATCCCGGGCCTGACCTTGAAGGCCAGTGTCGCTGAGGACTTGACAACGAATAAGATCGAGAACAAGAATCATACGGAGACAGCCAATGCCTTGATCACCAATGGCAGTTATACAGGTAGCTATACCTTGCAAAACAAGCGTTACCAGATCGTGTATGGCGATGTCATGTTGATGTATGACAAGATGCTGACCGATAAATTGAATTTGGATGCATACGTAGGATGGTCCGGTCGTAGGGAGAAGCAATATAACCTGAGCTCTTGGACAGTCAATGGTCTTTCTGTTGAGAACTGGTTCAACTTGGCTGCCAGCACAAAGGCTCCCCAGACCAGTGAGGCTGAGCTTCAGATGTTGAAGACAGCCTATTTCGGCGACCTTTCTTTGTCCTGGGACAACTGGGCATACTTGGAAGGGACAATCCGTAATGAGAAGATCTCTACCTTGTTCAAGGATAACAACTCCTACTGGTATCCTTCTGTCAGCGGTAGTATCGTTATTTCTGAATTGCTGAAAGACAAAAAACCGTCATGGATGGATTTCGCTAAGGCACGTGCATCTTATGGTATCGTAGGTTTGGCACCTGCCATCTATGAGGCTACCTTGGCTTTCAATCAGTCAACAGCATCTGGCTATGTTTACAATGTCCAGCCGACAACGGTAGGCAACAACAAGATCAAGCCAGAGAAGACTTATGAATGGGAGTTTGGTTTGGAAGGTAAGTTCCTGAAGAACCGCTTGGGCTTCGACGTTGCTTATTATACCAAGGATGTCAAGGACCAGATCTTGAGTACGACCATGGCTGCCTCTACCGGTGCCACTGCTATCCTGATGAATATCGGTCAGTTTAGGAACAAGGGTGTTGAGCTCTCTATGTACGGTACTCCATTGCAGACCAAGGACTTCCGTCTTGACCTGAGAGGCAATATCTCCTGGAACTGGAACCGCGTGATCAAATTGGCTGAGGGTGTGGATCGCCTCCAGCACCAGAAGTGGGACAATGGTGCCGCTTACCTCTATTCTACGGTTGGTAGCTCCATCGGTGACTTCTATGCATACGCACCACAGACTGACAAGAACGGCAATCCTATCGTAGACTCTTCAACAGGATGGTATAAGTTGACTTCCGAGCCCGTAAAGGTAGGCAATGCCATGCCGAAGTGGACAGGTGGTGCTGGTATGACCGTAACCTATAAGAACGTTTACTTGGATGTATCCCTCGACTTCCGTCATGGAGGTATGATCTTCAATATCCCTTACGAGTATATGATGGGTCGTGGTGCTATCAAGGAAAGCATGAAATATCGTGATGCAGCTCATGGTGGTCAGACCTATTACATCGACAGTAGCGTAGGCAATGGTATCGTTCCAGCTTCTTCTGCTCCAGCAGGCAAGGTTCTTTACGACGATGGTATGATCCTGCCGGGCGTGAAGGAAGATGGTACCAAGAATGATATTATGATCTCTGCCGATCGCTGGTACAACTGGTCTTACAACTGGGGTACAGATGCTCCTACGTACTATTCTCATTCCTTGTTCAACAACAGTTACGTGAAGGTACGTGAGATCGTCTTAGGCTATAACTTCCCGAAGTTCATCACGGAGAAGTTCGCTTGCCAGAAGTTGCAGGTTTCCGTATATGCCCGCAACCCGTTCTATATCTACAAGAATCTGCCGATCTTTGATGCTGAGGCTACGGATGCAACCAGTTGGACGGAACAGAGCTATATTGGTGGTTCAACTGCCACGACCCGCTCTTTCGGTATATCCTTGCGCGCAAGTTTCTAAATGGTTAGAGTCAAATCTTTAAAATGAAATCGAAATGAAAATCAATAAATTATATGCTTTCCTACTGAGCCTGGTTGCGATGTCTACGTTCACCGCATGTTCGGACAGCGATTACACCGCACTCTATAATGACCCGAGCAAGACCACGACGGTTACGTGCCCGAAATTGTTCACGGGTGTCGTTTATTCAGGCAGGAGCTATACCTACAATGCTTACTGGCGTATGTATACTTGGGACAACATTTTCGCTAAATATGCACAGACGGTAGGATACAAGAACAATTCAGGTAGTGTATACTACTACAATGAGGGCTATACAGCCGATCGTTGGAACAACTTCTATAATGTCTTGGCACAATTCCGCCAGCTCCAGAATCAATATGATAAAGAGAGTGCGAAGGACCAGGCGAACGATAAGTTGTTTGTTGACCTCTCAGAAGTGTTCGTCATCGACCATCTTTCCCAGATGGTGGATCTTTTTGGTGACGTACCTTACAGTGCTGCCGGTTATTTAGGCATCACAGGTGATGTTGCTGGTTCTCGTCCGGCTTATGATGATGACGTGGAACTATACAAGAGCATGCTCTCTCGTTTAGGCGAACTCTATACGGAGATCTCTTCCTTGGGTAGCAATATGAGTGCGATCACCAAGTCTGGTTTGTCTCAGCAGGACTTCCTCTGTGGAGGAGACGTGAACAAATGGTTAGCATACGCCAACTCCCTTCGTCTCCGTTTGGCTGTCCACGTGGCTGCCCAGGGTGACTTAGTATCCACAGCAAAGGCTGCCATCCAGGAATGCTTAGGTCGTGAGCTGATCACTTCTGATTCGAATAACATCGAAGTCTATCCTGATGATGATAAGGCTTGGGTAAATTCTGATGATTTCGGTACCTCCTTCAAGGACATCAACAACGTCGCTTCTCAGCCTATGATTGATGCCATGACAAGGGTAGCTGGAGAGAACGATCCCAGGTTGGCTGTCCTTTACACGCCGAATGCAGAAGGCAAGTATATCGGTACCGACCGTAAGGAGACCAACGCTTTCCAAACCCAGCATGGAAGCTCATACAATGGCTTTGGTGATGGAGCATGGAGCGATAGGTACTATGCCTCTCTCGACTCCGTGACCTTCGCTGGCAATATTAAGTTTATCAGTCCGGTGATCACCGCAGCCGAGGTTAACTTCCTGAAAGCAGAGTGCTATCAGCAAGGTTATGCTTCAGGCAATGCCGAGGCCGCCTTCGTGGCAGGTATGATTGAGTCGACTAAGTTCTACTATCGCCTGAACAATGTCAGCACGGATAGCCACGGATATCGTGGTACTTATCCCGGTGATGCTGCTGTTACGGAATATGCAGAGAAGCTTTGGGCAACCTATACGAATAAGTTAGAAGCCATCATGACGGCAAAATGGACACACTTCGGTGTCATCCAGCCTACCCAGGCATGGACAGATATCCGCCGTACGGGCTATCCTGCCCTGACCTATCCTGAGGATGAGCAGGCACAGAGCGTGAAGACCTTGCCTAACCGCATCAAGTATCCAAGCACTGAGGCAGCCAACAATGCCGCTAATTACAAGGCAGCTTGTGCTGTTCAAGCAGATGAACTCTCTACCAAACTATTCTGGGAGAAGTAAACTGGCTCCGAATCTTCTATGAACAAGGCGCATCGCATGCTTTTTGCGGTGCGCCTTCCTTTTTTTTATTTGTTAGGACTCTTTGCTTAAAGTTTATTAAATTTTAAATATTTTATTGCATACTGTGAAAAAATGATTAAATTTGCAACGACAATTATGGATACACTGTTGCAAGATAAGGATGTGACGGCATCGTGATGCCGATGATATTGAAGAGAAAAACATCATGGGATGATCGATGTTCACGCCGGCTTAGTACATGTCTTGATGCTTGTATGTGTTTCACTATATATGAGAATTGAGTGAGTAGATATATGTTAACAATTATTCATCCTTAAAAGTAAAGTACAATGAGCAAAGAAAAGAATGCTTTACTGTCCTCCATGCGAGGACTACTAACAACTTTTTTGTTGTTTGTGACTGTAGCGATGTTCGGACAGGACATAACAGTCAGGGGTACTGTTACCGACACAAAGGGCGAGCCGGTCATCGGAGCCACTGTGAAGGTAGAGGGTGCCAACACAGGTGTTGTTACCAACATTGATGGTGAGTACACGTTGAAGTGCGCTCCCAATGCCACATTGACCTTTTCGTATATTGGATTCAATACGAGAAAGGAACCCGTGAACAACCGTACGCGAATTGACGTGAAGTTCAAGGAGAACTCAACCGAACTGAATGAGGTCGTGGTTACTGCCTTAGGTATGAAGCGTGAAACCAAGGCATTGGGTTATGCCATGACAGAATTGAAGGGCGATGAGCTCGACGCGAACCTGATCAACCCGGTGCAGGCTTTGCAAGGTAAGGTTGCAGGAGTCGAGGTTACTTCTTCTGATGGTGGTATGTTCGGTGCTTCCAAGATCTTGATTCGTGGTGCTTCTACCCTTAACAAGAACAATCAGCCTATCTATGTCGTTGATGGTGTAATCCTCGACAATGGAATCGTGGAGAACGATGCCGACTGGGCTTCTGGTGCCCAGAACTATGGTAATGAGTTGAAGAACTTGAACCCGGATGACTTCGAAACTGTGTCAGTCCTGAAGGGCGCAGCCGCTACTGCTTTGTACGGCTCCCGGGGTTTGAATGGTGCCGTCGTGATTACCACAAAGAGTGGTAAAGGCAAGAAGGGCTTAGGCATTGACTTCAGTCAGACGATAGGGTTTGACAAGGTGACCAGTCAGCCTGACCTTCAGAATGAATATGCAGAGAGCTTCTGGTATTGCTCTTCGCCCAACAGTCCGTTCAACGTGAACGATATCTATTGGACCAACGACCAAGGATATGCTTCTTATAAGGTATTGAGCAACTATGGCGAAATGGGTACTGCATGGGGTCCTTCCTTTGAGTACTTGCGGAAGAACGCCAAGGAAGGGAAGATCGAGCTCTATGATGGCAAGCTCTATGATGCCAAGGCCTACAAGAATAATTTCAAGGATGCGTATGACACGGGTTTCTCTACCAATACGAACGTCGCTTTGTCTGGAGGGAATAACCGTACGAACTTCTATACATCTCTTTCTTATCGTTACAACAACGGTACGTTGCCTAACAACGACTTCCGTCGTTTGAGCTTCCTTGCCAAGGCAAGCCACAAGTTGACCGATAACTTTGAGGTGGAGGCAAGCATGACCTATGCGAACTCAAAGCCTCGCAACGCTCAGCCGAACATTGGTGCAAGCTTCGTTGATGGCACTTGGGACCGTATGTACGACGCCAAGTATTATCGCGATAAGTATAAGGGTTCTCATGGTGGTCTGGCCCAGACCCAATACGGTGATGAATGGGGATACGTGATCGGACGTGGCATATGGTGGTCGGTATGGGAGAACGAATACTACCAGAAAGAGACTGTTTTCCGTCCCGACCTGAAGATCACCTGGTCGCTCACACCTTGGTTGAAATGGGTCACCGAAGCTAATTACAACTACTACTTTGTGCAGGCTGAGGAAAAGGATCCAGGATCAGGTTATTACAACCAAGGTGGTTACTATGGAACCAGCCAGTCACGGAAGGAGCAGACCAACCTCAACACCAACTTGATGTTTGACAAGCAGTTCGGTGAGGATTGGCATCTGAATGGCTTTGTACGTTATGAGCTGTACAATTCCTATCGCTCGGCTATGAGCTCTGGCACGAAGGGCGATTTCATCGTTCCAAACCAGTACTTCTTGGCCAACGGTTCTGATGGCTATAATGCATCAGCAAAGGTTTCTGACACCAAGACCATCCAGTCAGTTGCCGCACAGGCAAGCCTGAGCTGGAGAGACCAAGTATACCTTGACGTGACCGGACGTAACGACTGGTCTTCTTCCTTGGTTTATTCTGATGGTCATGGTACCTATTCATATTTCTATCCTTCTATTAGTGCATCTTGGTTGGTTACCAATACGTTCCGTAAGCAGTTGCCTACCTGGTTGAGCTTCTGGAAAGTACGTGCTTCTTATGCACAAGTAGGTAATGATACCGAAGCTTATTCTATCAATACTGCTTACGGTCTGGAGAGCTATACCAACAAATTCGGCAAGGCTTATGCGACGACACTCCCCTCAACGACCTATAGTCAGAATCTGAAACCTGAGCGCAAGAAGTCTTGGGAGGTGGGTACCGACATCCGTTTCCTGAACAACCGGATTGGTCTTGACTTCACTTATTACAAGGAGAACACCGTCGACCAGATCATGACCGTGTCCATTCCTTCTGTGTCCGGTTATAGCAATGCGCTGATCAATGCTGGAAACATCCAGAACTCCGGTGTTGAGCTTGCGTTGAACACCACGCCGATCGCTACGAAAGACTGGCAGTGGGATCTCAACTTCACCTATACGAAGAACAAGTCTAAGATTGTTTCCTTGTCAGACTTGACAGCTGACTATATCACCTTGAATGGTTATACTAATTATGGCAACTATCGTATTGGCTCTGTTGCCAAGGTGGGTGGTACTTATGGTATGCTGATGTCTGACTCTGCGCCATTGGTGGACGAGGCCTCAGGTTTGAATGTCCTCGGCTATGCAAATAGCTACCGCAGTGCTTATGAGCGTCGTAACGGTACAGTGGAGGTCGTAGGCAATTCCACACCTGACTTCCTGGGCTCCGTCAACACAACGCTGCGCTACAAGCGTTGGACCTTGAGTGCCAGCTTCGATGCCCGCTTCGGTGGCAAGGTGGCTTCTTTCAGCTCCCGTTATGGTACCGCATACGGCTATACCAAGACCTCTCTTGACGGTCGCGGCACCAAGCACGGCGGCATCACCTATACTTCTGGCTTTGACGGCGTGACCTATGATGATGGCGTGATCCCCAACGGTATCATCCTTTCCGGCACCAAGATCAACCAGCCAGATGGAACTGTATACACAGTAGGCTCTGGCAAGTATACTTCAGGTGAGACCTACCAAGAGCTTTATGATGCTGGGCACATCGAGCCGACCCATGCAGGCGCATGGAAGTACTGGACCAACAACTGGGGCAATGGTGTCCTGAATGACGACTGGTTTGTTACCTTGAACTACATCGCCTTCCGTGACCTGTCCTTGAGCTATGCCTTCGACTCCAGTCTCCTGAACAAGATCGGGTGCAAGCGCCTGAGCCTGTCTGCCGAGGCACACAACTTGGGATACTTGCTCAACTCTATGCCGAACCATGAGAACCCAGAGGCTGTGGCTGGTACAACAGCGGCAGAGTTCCGTATCCGGCAGTTCTCTGGCATCACTACCAGTTTCACTTTCACGCTCAAAGCATCGTTCTAAAACTAAAAAGGAATATAGACTATGAGATTCAATAAATTTTTCATTGCAGGAGCCATGGCTTCAGTGCTTGTGCTGAGCACGTCTTGCCGTGATGACTATGAGGATATGAACCAGGATCCTGCTAACGTTACCAAAACCCTTCCTGAGGGTCTGATGACTGCAGCTATTAATGCGTTCCAGCCAACAGACTATTTGCTGTGGTTCTACAACACGCCTTACTTCACCCGTTGGGACCAGATGGGCACCCCAGGCGGTGGATTCAGCGAGGAATACACGGGCATGGCCGAGTCTGGTGGCCAGGGCGGTCAGTATATTGGCGTATTGAGATACCGCAACAAGATCAAGAAGTATATCGACGATTCTGGCGAGACCAAGTATAATGGCTATTATGCAGCCACAGGAATCCTGACGATTTACTTGGGCATCTTCGACACCGACATGTATGGTTCCGTACCTTATACAGAGGCATGCCGCTATGACGAGGATGGGATCATCACGCCGAAGTATGATACCGTTGAGGAACTCTACACCCTTTGGATTGATGAATTGAACAATTTCATCACCTTGCTCCAGGGAAGTGGGCTTGATGCAGCCTCCCGTCAGGATGCTGCCTATGGCTGCGACTGGACCAAATGGGCAAAATTGGCTAATTCCCTGAAACTGAAGATTGCTGTCCGCCTGTATAACAACGAGCCGGACAAGGCTCTGCAGATTGCCAATGAGGCAGCCAGCAATGCTGCTGGCTTGATCACCTCAACGGACGATGACTTCCTCTTCTGCAAGGCTACGGATGTCAGCTCAGGTAATTCAGACGTTGAGTATGGAACAGGCAACGGCTTGTCTACCGTCTATGCAACCAACCATGTCATCAACTTCATGCTCAAGAGCAAGGACCCGCGCGTGCGCTTTATCTATGCGAAGAACAGCTTCAACTCTAAAGTGGTGCAGAGCTTCATCGATAACGGACGCTGGGACGACCTGCCTTCTGCAGTTAAGGCGAACGTAATCCGCGACAAGAACGGCAACTTCGAGAAGTGGGGCGGCATGGGTGAGCCTTGGGTTCGCTACACAGCGATCCCTGTGACCTATTCCCCGAAGATCTCCCATGATGAGGGTTCGCTCTCGGATGAGGATTATGAGGAGTACTTCAACCCAGGTACCCGTTATCAAATCAAGAGCGGGGACAATGTGAAAAGCTACAATCCATTCTCCTATTACCAGAATGAGATGCGCCGTGGACGTATCGACTTCACCTTGCCAACGGCAATGACGAAGAACGCAGATGGCAGCATCAACATGAATGTTATCCAGGATACACAAGATAATCCTTTGTATCAGATGTACCTTGGGGCTGGCGAGATCAATCTCTATTTGGCAGAGTTCGCTCTCTTGAATGGTGGCTCTTTCGGTGGCAAGACTGCCGAGGAATGGTACACCGCAGGTGTTACCGCTTCCGTAGAGGAGTTCAACACCCTTGCCAAGGATAACAAGATCCCGTACTATGGCACGAACTACGACTACGATCCGAATGACAAGCCCATCGACTTGCAGGCTGGTGAGATCGCTGCCATGTTGGCTACGGATAACGTGAAGCTCACGGGAACCACTTCAGAAAAGTTGGAGAAGGTTTACTTGCAGCTCCTGATCCACTTCAGCGAGCAGCCAGATGACCAGTTCGTAACTGCCCGTCGTTCAGGCTATCCAAAAGTAGGCTCAAGTCTCCTTCCCTTCGTTAAGTTTAAGGATATTGCCCTTTCTGCTATCCCACGCCGTTTCGTCATCGAGGAACCAACGGTCACGGATTTGATGTACGATATCAAGACTGCCGCTTACAAGGCAGAAGGTTTCTTGCATTTAGGCACGAACAGCCAGGGCACCCAGTTCAACTCGGGTGATGCTCCTTTGAACACAGAACGGGTATGGTTTGATCAGAAAGCACCGCAGTGGGGTACCCCAACGCGGTAAGCTGATCGATGACACACAATCAAAAAGGGTACGACGAAGAAAAATCTCGTCGTACCCTTTTTACTTTTGTATATCCTTGTATTGTACTGAATAAGTTGACACTTCATTAAAAAGAAGTAAAAGGAAAAAAAGTAATGAATCAGTACACTGAAGAAGAAAAACTTCTGTTATTAAA
>ONBG01000035.1 GCA_900316015.1 uncultured Prevotella sp.
TTAATAACAGAAGTTTTTCTTCTTCAGTGTACTGATTCATTACTTTTTTTCCTTTTACTTCTTTTTAATGAAGTGTCAACTTATTCAGTACAATACAGTCCCTTGAAAAGGCAATTCTTTGCCAGAACATTTTGATAACTCCCAGAAAATGATTACTTTTGCAGGTGATTACCGGCAAGGTCTTGAAAAGGAAAAGACGGCCGACTTCTTATTCTTGCAATAAAGATAATATGTTAGCATTCAAGTTAAAATCAGTCAGCCTATTGGTGTTGTCTATGGGACTTGTGAGCCTGAATGCCTCGGCAAAGACAGATGACAACCTACACTATTGGTTTATCGGTGCCCAGGGAGGAGCGTCCATGAACTGGGGTTCTTACACTTCTTATATTGATTTTGGAAAGCGCATCAAGCCTGTCGGCAACTTTTACGTCGGCAAATGGATTACCAATTGGTTCGGTGCCCGTGCCCTCTTGGGCTATCATCAGAACATCGGGGCTTCGGATCAGATCCTTGCCAAGAGCGACCAGCAGTATACCTACGACTTCGATTCTTATTCCGGATATGCCGACTTGCTGTTCAAGCTTTATGGCAATCGTGCTTTCCGTATCAACGTCTTCGCAGGGGCAGGTGGCGAGCGTACCTCTGGTTTCCAAAAGAAGCATTGGTATGAAGGCGAGTATGACACGCGCGAACGGTTCCGTTTCGGTTTCCAAGGCGGTCTTCAGGCTGCCGTACAGGTGGCGAGTCACCTTGCCCTTACCTTGGAAGCGTCCGCTACCTGCCATCGAAACACCTTTGATGGCAACGACCGTACTGACAATCCCTTCGATGGGCGTGCCAGCGTGCTCTTAGGATTGAGCTACCGATGGGGAGGGGAGAGTGCCTCCCGCCATCATGCCCAGGCTCGCGCCTCTATCCCGGCATCAACGAACACGCTACCTCCAGCGGTTAAGATTGACAAGGACCTGAGTCCATTGCACCAGGCATTCTACTTCGATTATGGAGGGATGATGGTTGAGCCTGACGCTCAGATGGAGGCGGTCTTGAAGGAAGTGTCTTCCAGTCGGAACATGATCTATGTGACGCCGCGTGCTTTTGCCAATGATTTGTTCTTCCGCCGGGCTGATGCCGTGCGCAACTATCTACTGCATACTTGTCATGTGGCTCCGACAAGGACGGAAACGCGTGAGTTCAACCGTACGATCTCTCAGGGAGAGGAGTGCGTAGTCATCTATATCGGTGACAAATAAGTCGGTCTGTCTTTTGACATTTCATTTTTAACCTTATCCTTTTGATCGTATGAAACAGTACCTATGGCTATTTCTTTGCCTGAGTGGGAGTATCTCTACCTGCTTGGCACAGCATCGTGGTGTGCAGCGTATCTGGTCGGATACGCCCGCTTATACCCAAGTGATGGAAAACGAAAATGAGCGTGGGCTCACCTCAGACCTTTGGGATGGGGTGTGGCAGGGCGATCCTGTTCCATCCTTGCCCCGTATCGTTCATCCCTCATTGTCTGTCAAGACTTGGGAACAAGGCGAGGAAACGAATTACCTGAACGAGGAGACGAATGCACTGACCCGTGGCAAGTATCCGAATCCCATCCGTCTATGGGAGCAAGAATCCTATTTCTTAGGCAATGGACGGATTGCCGTGTCGGCCTTTCATGGTAGTGGGCGCGATCGTTATGTCCTCAACGAGGTGTCCTTTTGGTCAGGCGGACGCAATGGGGGAACCATCAATTCCAAAGGAGATAAGGGCTATGCCGGTCAGAACGGTCCGGAGGTGACCGACCAAGGCTTTGGTGGGTCACAACCTGCTGGCGACCTGATCATCGATTTTGGGGCGCCCGTGGAACGGGGCTCGTTTCTCCGCGAGCTCTGCCTGGACCAGGCCTTGGCACGATCGGTAGCAAAACGGGGAGGAAAGACCATCCGGAGCATTGCCTTTTGCAGTTATCCCGATCAAGTGTTTGTCACCCATTACACTTCCGACCAACCCCATTCCTTGCAATGCCGCATTCTCTTTGCCACCCAACGAAAGGAGGATGCCGTCAGTCTGTCGGGACACAGGATCCTCTTGGTCGACCGGTTGGCGAATGGCATGGAGTGCAGGGTTGTGGCAGAAGTACGTCCATATGGTGGGTCCTTGGAAAGCAGAGCGGGCTGCCTCCAGTTGACCGGTGCTGATTCCTGCACGGTTGTCGTAACGATGGAGACAAACTACCTGATGGATTTCAAGAAGAAATTCCGCGGGGAAAGTGCAGAAAAGAGAATCGAGAGGCGACTGCAGGAGGTGGGCAGATGGACGTATGCGGATCTCCTGGCCCATCACCTCAAGGATTATCATCGGCTCTATGACCGTCAACAGTTGGTCTTGGACGAGTCCAATCCCTATCTTGACCAACTGTCGACAGCGGAACGGTTGTCCGCATACAAGAATGGACAGCCCGATCCCGGTTTGGAAAACATAGTTTTCAACTACGGGCGCTACCTGATGATCGCCTCTTCGCGTCCAGGTAGCCTTCCCGCCAGTCTGCAAGGAATCTGGAATGCGCGTACCCATGCCCCATGGGGCAATGACTATCATAGCAATATCAACTTCCAAATGGTATATTGGTTGCCGGAAGTGGGCAACCTGTCTGAATGCCATCTCCCGATGCTCAACTACTTAGATGCTATGCGGGAGCCCGATCGTATCGCCACCCAGGAATATCTTTCCGCCATCGGAAAGCCCGCGAAGAAAGGCGAGAAAGGTTGGATCGTCTATACCTCCCAGAACCCTTTCGGGGGAAATGGTTGGCAGGTGAACCTCCCTGGGTCAGCTTGGTATAGCCTGCATTTCTGGGAGCACTTCGCATTCACCCGCGATACAACCTACTTGAGGAAAACAGCCTATCCGGTCTTGAAAGAGTTGAGCGAGTATTGGGAACAGCATCTGAAAGTATTAGGCAAAGGTGGACAGGGCTTCGAAAGTGAATATAAGCCTGTAGATATCACAAAGTATCCTGAGTTGGCATCTGTCAAGGAAGGTACCTTGGTTGTTCCCAATGGATGGTCGCCAGAAATCGGGCCTCGCGGTGAGGATGGGGTGTCACATGATCAGGAGATCGTCTCAACCTTGTTTGCGAATACCATCGCGGCAGCTGATATCCTGCATCAGGACAAGGCATGGATCAGCAACTTAAAGTCGAAACTTGCGAAAATGGCACAACCCAAGATCGGGAAGATGGGAAACCTCATGGAGTGGATGATCGACCGCAATCCGGTTACTGACCATCGTCATACCTCCCATCTTTTCTCCGTCTATCCCGGGAATATGATCAGCATGGAGACCACTCCCCAATTAGCGGAGGCAGCCCGCAAGTCGCTCCAATTTCGTAAGACAACAGGAAATAGTCGTCGCGCTTTTGCATGGGCCTGGAGGAGTTGCCTATGGGCACGTCTGCGGGATGGTGACAAGGCACATGCCATGGTTGAAGGACTGATGGACTATAACATGTTAGATAACCTATTAACCACACAGAACCTTCCCTTGCAGATGGATGCCAACTATGGCATAGCAGCTGCCATGTTGGAGATGATCATCCAGTCGCAGGCTGGGGTGATCGAACTATTGCCAGCGCCAACCACTCATTGGGTATCAGGAAAGATTAGGGGAGCCAAAGCCCGTGGAAATATCCAAGTCGACTTGTCGTGGAAAGACGGGAAGGTGATAGATTGGAGGGTGTATTCCCCGGATACGTTCTCCCATCCAGTAAAAGTACGTGTCAATGGGGAATACCATGAGGTCATGCCGGAAAAGATAAAGGATCCCTCTTGATTTTTTTTCATGTCAGGGGTTAGCGAATTGCCTCATTGTGGATCTATCTTTAAAAAGTGCGATGGAAAAGAAGCAAGTGGAGGATTTGTTCCGGAAACATTACAGGCGCATGTACGCGATGGCATTGTCCATCCTTTGCGACGAGCAGGAAGCGAAAGATGTGGTAAGTGACATCTTCACGCACCTGTTAGCGGATGACAGCTACTTGTTGCCAGACAACTCCCAGCATTACCTCCTGACGAGTGCCCGTAATAATAGCCTGAAACGCCTTCACCGTCAAGCAACGGTCAGCCATGCCCACCGAGAGTATATGGAAAGGCAATTGTTGATCCTCGACCCAGAACAGGACGAACGGTTATTGGAGAAGGTATTCGACTTCGCCAATCGGGAGCTTACAGCCCAAGAGCAAATTGTCTTCCGCCAGCGTTTCATGGAAGGGAAAAGCTATGGAGAGATCGCCCATGATATGGGGATCAGCAAGGTTGCCGTATGGAAGCATCTGTCGCACTTGAAAGATAAGGTTCACAAACAATTCAAAACGATCTGACAAATGAACGACGATGAAAAGAAACGGGTGCTGAATGACATCAGCCAACATCCAGAACGCTATTCTGATGCCGACCTCGACAGTCTGTTGGATGGGGAAGATGAGTTGGGCTTGCTCAAACGTTCAACCTCCTATCACCAAGGAATGGACAGTCCTATCGATGCTGACCAGTGGTGGAAAGAGATCGAGCACCAACCGCGCCGCAAGAGTTCTTCACGTTATTTGCTCAAGATGGTTGCCTCGTTCCTGGGGATTATCTTGGTGACCACACTCGCGTACGCAGCAGTCATCAAGTGGCATTGGCTTGGTAACAACCGCCCAGGACCGGAAACCATAACGACTGTACCTGCGGCTCCGCCTGCTATAGTAGATAGCAGTAGGAAGGCGACCGTGAAAGACACGGTATCCACTCCCATGCCCTCCCCGGCGAAAGTCATCGTCTTCGACAATCAGTCTTTGTCGGAGATTCTATCTCAGATGGCAACTTACTATCACCTGAACTTGACCTTTATGAACGCCCAAGTCAAGGGTATTCGTCTGCATTTTGAATGGAATCAGCAGAAAAGCATCGATGAGAACATACGGCTCCTCAACAGTTTTGAGAAAATCAATATTCTCCGTGAGGGCAACCAACTAAAAGTAGAATAAGCGATGAAAAAAATATTCCTTTTTGCCCTCGCCTTGTTCTTTGCGTGGGCCGCCTGTGCACAGCGTGTGAACCATGAGTTCAGAAATACCCCAATGCCGCAGGCTCTCCAATATTTCAATAGTTTGGGACACAGATATACGATCAACTTTATCTATGATGATTTGGAAGACTTCAAGGTCACCGCATCCGTGCGCAACCTTACCATTCCCAATGCGATCCGGCAGCTGATCGGCTTCTATCCCATCCGCATAACCATGCCTACTGACAGCATCATCTCTGTAGAATGCTACCAGAAAGCCTCTTTCCGGTTTAAGGGACGGATCATAGACGAGACCGGACAGCCCGTGGTCTATGCGAATATCTCCTTGCTGTCACCGACCGACTCGACATTGATCGGAAGGGGAGTGACGAACCTAAGCGGCTATTTTGCCATTCCTTGCGACACCCGCAAGGTCATCGTGCGGATCACCTATATCGGCTACCAGACCGTGCAACGTGTCTACACGACGACGGACATGGGAGTGATCCGCATGCATCCCGACACCCATCAGCTTCGGCAAGTGACGGTGACCAGCATGAGACCTACCATCACCTTCAAGGGCGACAGGACGATCGTGGACATTCGGCATAGTATTCTGGGGATAGGCAACTCTGCGGAGTCGTTGCTCGACCAGTTGCCCGGCGTGTGGCATAGCGGCAGCAGTCTTTCTATCAATGGCATCCCGGGCGTTCAGGTGATGATTAACGACCGGCAGGTGCAACTCTCTGGCGAGCGGCTGATGAACTATCTCAAGACCATTCGCTCGGAAGATATCGACAAGATAGAGATCATCGCCAACCCTTCGTCTGAGTTTGCCGCCGAGGGGACAGGTGGTGTGCTGCGCATTCTCACCCGGCAGCGCGAGTTAGGAGTCGAGCTGACCGCTGGTGGCGATCTTGACTTCCCTTCCTACCTCGGCGTGGAGCCCTACGTGCAGTATTCTTATAACAAGGGCAAGTTCGGCTTTGATGTTACTGGCAGTGCCACCGTGGGACGCGGCTGCCTGTTGGCAGACGAATACTCCGACAACCGCAAAGACAAAGTCGATTATACTACATATACGAAGGACAAGATGAACGACTTGAATGGTGACCTCTCGACCGATCTCTACTATGACTTTACCGAACACGACAAGCTCTCTGCCAATTTCCGATATTATCATTATGGAAAAGACGAGCACCAAGTGGGCGACACGCATATAGGCGGTGACAATGCACCACAAATCAGACTGACCGATAACCACCAGATTGTCAAGCAGGCTATGAACCTACTCAGCACCAGCATCAATTTCCGTCATGACTTCGGAGCTGCCCACCAGCACTCGTTGCTCCTCTTGGGCGATGTCACCAAGTCGTTCTATAATGGTGACAGTCATTTCAAGTATGATAACTTCGACGAAGCGATGGAGCCCGTATCGGATGAGCGTGTGAAGCACCGGGAGCACTTGCCCTTCTTCATCGTGTCGTCAGAGGCACGCGTCACCTGGCAGCTCACTCCGAAGGCGCAACTGATGGCGGGTACCAAATACAGCTACTCCAGCAAAGGCAATGACTTCCGCTCGTTCTCGCTCAACGATGGTCAATGGCTGGAGAATGAGGGCTACGGCTACGATCTCACCTACGCGGAAAACCTACAGGCCACCTATCTGAAATACAGTCTGGACCTAAAACACTGGAGCCTTACGGCGGGACTGCGTGGAGAATACGATGCCTCTAACGCGAAGGGCTACTCACTCTCATACCACCACTATGACCTCTTCCCGAGTCTTTACGCCTCATGGAAGCCATCCGGGGAAAATACACTCTCACTAAGCCTAACACGACGTACCCAGCGCGTGAGCTACATGAGGCTGATGCCCTCGCGCTACTTCTCCTCTCGCTATGTCATCATGGAGGGAAACCCCGCCCTTCGTCCTAACTACAGCTACAACCTCCAGTTTTCGTGGTTGCTGCAGGGCAAGTATAACCTCTCGCTTACTCACGCTTGGAGCAACAACGGCATAGAGAGCTACAACGCTACCGAGACCATCGGTGGCAATGCCTACATCCGACAGTCGTATGTTGATGGCGTAAAGAACCGCTTCACCAACCTCAACCTTTTTCTGCCCTTCACCATTGCCAAGTGGTGGAGCGTGACCAACCAAGTGCGCCTGAGCTATAACCGCTATATCACCTTGGAAAGGACGACAAACGACCTGAACTGGAGCGTCTATACGCAGCATACAGTGATATTGCCCGCAGCCATCCGATTCATGCTGACCTACCGTTATTATTCCCGCCAGAAGACAGCCTATGGTAAGAGCGACGGGACACACAAGTTAAGTTTCTCGCTCATGCGCCAGTTCCTGGACAAACGACTCACTACCAAGCTCTCCGTCAGCAACCTGCTATGGGCACAGAAGCCATGGACACGCGTCAACACAGGGGATGTCCTGAATGAATATTCCATGTATGGTCGCCATCTGCCATTTTGTACGCTCTCCGTGTATTACCAAGTCAGCTGGGGCAAGCACTTCTCCCATCGGCAGATAGAGAGAAGTAACAGTGAGGAGAATAGTCGGGCGATGTAACTCCCCGTCTCCCTCCTCTTTTCCAGTGATATTTTTTCTTACTAATTTTTGTTAATGGAGATGGGCATGTGCAAGTTTTTACCTACTTTTGTATTGAAGAAATAGTAGTTTAAACTTAAGATTTATGAAAATCAGATTTTATCGTTGGTACAATGCGTTGCTCGGTGCGATCTTAGCCTTTTTAGGATATAGTTGCTCCGACGGACCTGATGAGTATGGAACCCCTGTCGAATATGGCGTTCCGACGGCTCGATATGAAATGAAGGGGACTGTAACGGATGAGCACGGTGCAGCCCTTCAAGGCATCAAGGTCACCCTGAAGGTAGAAACAGACCGCAATCCCTATGAGCCTGTTGACTCTACGCAGACCGACAGCCAAGGGAGGTATCTCATGAAGGTCAACCAGGGCGTATTGCAATTCAAGGGCGTCAAGCTCATCGTGGAGGATGTGGATGGCGAGAAGAATGGTGGGGAATTCCAGTCGGATACAGTCAATGTCTCTGCTATCACGCCTAAGAAAATATCAGAAGGGAATGGTCATTGGGACAAGGGCGACTATGAGATCAATGCAAACGTCAAATTGAAGAAGAAATGAAAGTCATCCCGCTCACGCTGAAAAAGAAGGTCGCCTTGGAAGTATGGCACCAGAAACAGGATTTGCAGCGGCGTGAACATCCTTTACGTCAACTGTTTTGGGAATGTACGTTGCGATGCGACCTGAAATGCCGTCATTGTGGGAGCGATTGCAAGATGCAACCGGCAACGAAGGATATGCCAAAGGAAGACTTTCTCAGCGTCCTTGATGGCATCGCACACAAGACTGATCCCCATCAGGTATTCGTGATTATCTCTGGTGGGGAACCCCTCATGCGACATGATATCGAGGAGTGTGGCGCAGCGATCACCGCGAAAGGATTCCCATGGGGAATGGTGACCAACGCATTGCATCTTACGCCCCAACGGTATGTTAAGCTCATCCAAGCCGGCATTCGTTCGATGACCATCAGCTTGGATGGGCTGGAAACCGACCATAACTGGATGCGAGGCAACGACCATAGTTTCCGGATGGTGAGCCAAGCGATCGACATGTTAGTCGCTACGCCAGGCTTCCTCTTTGATATCGTGACCTGCGCTACCCATCGCAATTACCCTCATTTAGACGATATCAAGGAATTCCTGATCCAGAAGGGCGTGAAACGATGGCGCCTTTTCTCTGTCTTCCCGGTAGGGCGGGCAGCCAAGGATCCCATGATGAAGCTCACACCGGAGGAATTTAGGGGACTGTTCGACTATATCAGGAGGACGCGAGAGGAGGGCAGGATCCATGTCGAATATGGTTGCGAAGGATTCCTTGGCAATGCTGAAGGGGAGGTTCGCGACCGTTTGTTCTCCTGCCAGGCTGGCGTGATCGTCGGATCAGTATTAGCAGATGGCGCCATCTCTGCTTGCCCCAGTATCCGGGCCGACTATCATCAGGGGAATATCTATCAAGATGATTTCATGGATGTCTGGGAAAATCGGTATGCGGTGTACCGTAACCGGGATTGGATGAGAAAAGACGAGTGCGCGTCCTGCAAGTATTTTCGTTATTGCCGTGGAGGAGGAATGCACCTTAGAGACGGGAATGGGAAACTTCTGTTTTGCCATCTGAGAAGGATGAAGGAAGGGGAGGACCAAGGGGAACGAGCCAAAGGATAGGGAAATGAATGAAATAATGCATGAAATTTCTTCAAAAATATTTGGAGAAGTCAATAATAAGCATTATCTTTGCAACAAACAATAAGGTTTGAGTGACCGGAGCGCACGGTCAATAACGATATTTTTTTTAGTGGTTAATTTAGTTTTGTAAGGAATAGGTCTGGGTCGTGAGATTCGGACTTATTTTTTTATCCCTATCGATCGTCTCTTACTCCCTGCCTTCGTCGACAATAGGATAGAGCTCAATCAACTCACCTTGGTGGCTTTTCCCATCATTGATGACAGCTGCCACTTTCTCACCGACAACATCTACAGAATGCGAACCTGGTCCTGTGTAATGATGGTTCAGGTCGGTTGTCGTAGCACCGGGATGGATATCGAAGATCTCTACGGGTACCTTTTTCTTTTTCAATTCCATTGCCATGATGCTCGTCATCGCGTTTTGGGCACACTTGCTGGCGACATAAGCCATGGGATGCCAGTAAGGACTGACCTCGGAAGGAACCGTGATATTGACAATACGTCCCTTGTTCTTAGCCAACAAAGGAAGCAGCTGTTGTGTCAGGAAGAAGGTTCCGATATAGTTGACCTGTATGGTATCGATGACATCTTGTAGGCTTGCGTCGTAACTGGCTACCTCCATGTCGCCAGGGATGCCCGCATTGTTGACCAACAATTGCAGGTCAGGGTAATGATTCCTGATTTCCTGGGCAGACCGTTCTATTGAAGGATTGTCAGAAAGGTTCACATATTGCCATCCGATTACGTCAGCCCCCTCAGCTTTAAGAGCCGACATGGCGTTTCTTGCCCTTTCCTCATTGCGAGCACCAACAATGACCTGCCATCCACTTCTGCCCAAAAACTTGCTGATTCCATATCCGATGCCTTTGTTGGCACCTGTCACTAATACTTTTGCCATAAGCGAATCCTTTCGTTCATGCTGTTCATACTTATGCTCCGAAGGTATAACCGGCATCTTCAACCGCCTTCTTGAAGGCAGCCTCGTCCGTCTTCGTCTCATCGTATTCAATGCAGACGTTCTTATTTTCGACACTGGCTTCAGCCTTGGACACACCATCCAATGCTTGGAGCGCATTCTCTACGCGTGCCTTGCAATGCACGCATTTCATCCCATTTACTTGAAAAGTCTTGTTTGTCATTATTTCTTTATTTTAATGATGTGATTTTCTTAGTAATCACACTGCAAAGATAATCTTTCTTTTACCAATATGAGCATCTTCAAGTCTTTAAATGCTGTTTCGCCATCATCTTATAAAAGTTCCCCATCATTTTATAAGCTTTTTCATGTCACGCTTGCTTTTTGACTTGGTTACCAACCATACACCTGCAAAAACTAAGATGATGGCAAGTCCTTGGGGGAATGTGAAGATGCTGATACCCGTTAAGACAGAGATCGTGACAGCCACGATGGGTTGCACATTATTGTATACGCTGACAACGGTAGGGCGCAAGGTACGCTGCCCCACAATGCTGAGCAGATAGCTCAGGAAGGTCCCGAAGATGATCACATACCCAGTCTCCATCCATGTACGCACAGGCACATTCGCCCATCCAATTTGCATCACATGCCCCGAAGAGAAAGGTATGATCAGGATCGAGGCCCATAGGAACATCCACTTGTTGACAGTAATCACGTCATAACGCCGGATCAGAGGATTGAAAAGGGCAAGATACAAGGCAAAGGACAGTTGCGCCAACAGGCACATCATGTCGCCCCAAATATTGCCCACTTTCGCATTGGCTGCCGACGCACTGGTCAGGATTAGGATGACAGCCCCCATACAACCCATCAGGACACCACCGGTTTTCTTCCAGGTGACGGGCTCTTTGAGAATGAAGAACGATAATATCATGGCGAAGATCGGCATCGAAGTGGTGACAATGCTGGCATTAATGGGAGAGGTGATGCTCAGGCCGATGGTAAACATACATTGGTTAGTAACGATTCCAAATACTGCTGCTCCGGCAAAGAACATGATGTCTCGTTTGGGAACGTGCACCTTTGTCGTGAAAAGGGATGCTGTCCAAAAGAGGAGAGCAGCCCCAAGGACACGGAAAGAGACCATGTCAATGCCATCAATGCCATGCGTCATGGCATCTTTGCCTAAAGGAGACATCAGCCCCCAGAACAATTCGGCAGAAAACATACTGAGGTGAGCCCGCAAGGGGCGTTGGTTATCCTTCATCATCTTTGATCATTTAATAGCGATTGCAAATTTAGGAAAAAGTTGTGGGATATGATCCTAAAAGGTTAAAAAATATAGAATAATTCCTAAAAAGACAAATATTGTTCCTAATCGTGTATCCATATATTCACAGAAATTCAGATATTTGCAAAATATGAATCATATGATGGGTTCCGGACATATTCATTGCACGACAACATGTAGTTCATCCGTCTGATGAGGATCGCCATGAGCACATGAAATAGATGGCTTTTTGTGGCAATAAAGCATCGCAGCCCTGCATGTGAAAGTGTGGGGCTTTTACATCTTCCTTGCGTTTCTTCTTTATCTATCTTGTAATTTTCTGGGGCTGGGATTGTTGATTTCCTTATAAATAGGGATTGTGAGAATTCAATCTTATGCGTACTTTTGCAAACGAATATTAAAAAACGTAATAGATGATGATTTTGAATACCTTGATATTGGCTGTTGCCACCTTAGGAGGTGTGCTACCAGAACCAGCGGACACGAGTATTTATAAGACGGAGAAGATCGATGAGGTCGTGGTTACAGACTTTAAAGTGAACAAGCGTAACCTAACTTCAACCGCCAAATCAACGGCAGATGAAAAACTCATTCAGAACCAGCAAATTACAAGCTTAAAGGAGTTGACGGCTATCCTGCCTAATTTTTATATGCCGGATTATGGATCGCGATCGAGTACCCCTGTCTATATCCGGGGTATTGGTGCTAAGACCAAAGGCTCTGCCGTGGGCTTCTATGTGGATGGCGTACCCTATAATGAGCCATCGGCTTATGACATTGATGTGAGCGACATCGCTGCTGTCGAGGTCTTACGCGGTCCGCAAGGCACTCTCTTTGGCAGGAATGCCATTGGGGGTATCATCAATGTGTTCAACCATAACCCTTTGGACTATCAGAATACTCGTATCAAGGTGGGATATGGAAAATATAACGACGTGATCACACAGTTTTCAACTTTCACCAAGCTCAGTCAGCAATTCGGAATCCATGCCTCTGCCACCTACCACCATAATGACGGTATGTTCAAGAATGCCTTCTTAGGCGAGAAAGTCGATGACATGGATGAAGGGCAAGGCTATCTTGGGTTCTATTGGAGGCCCGCCGAGAACTGGCAGCTGCGCCTGACCAGTTCGTTGAGCTACAGCGACCAAGGAGGCTATCCCTACGCCCCCTATGATACGGAGAAAGATGTCTTGGCTGAGATCAGCTACAATAGATACAGCGTTTTCCGCCGTTTGGTCTCTACCAATGGATTTAATGTGCGATACAATGGCAAGGGATTCAGCTTCAACAGTCAGACCTCCTATCAGTTTATCAAGAGTCACCAAGGTATTGACCAGGACTTCACCCCTGAAGATAAGTCGTTCGTGGATAATGACTACCATCAGAACATGATCTCTCAGGAGCTGACGCTGAAATCGAACAACATGAGCCGATACCAGTGGGTAACGGGTGTGTTTGGGATGTTATTCCATACGCATAAGTTTACACAGAACAATTCCAATTCGAAAGGGTACGCTACGCCGACTACTTCTAAGGAACCCCTTCAGACATTTGCCTTCTATCACCAGAGTTCTTACAATATCTGGAAAGGTCTGTCGGCAACAGCTGGCATACGGTTGGATTATGAACATGCTAAGATCGACTATTACCGCGATAAGTTAGTGTTCAAGACCAATGCCCTCACGCACGTGTCCGACTTCATTAGCAAGGATCACTTCTTCCAGGTCACGCCGAAGTTTACCTTGCAATACCTGACAACACAGAAAAACCTGTATTATGCCAGCATTACCAGAGGTTACAAGCCTGGAGGCTTTAATAACTCCTTCTCCACGGATATTTATCGTGATTATGACCCAGAATATAGTTGGAACTACGAGGTGGGTACCCGCCTGAATCTCGTTCCGGAAGTGCTAAGTTTGGAAGCGGATTTCTTCTATATTGACTGGCGTCACATGCAGATTACCACGACTGTGTTAGGAGAAGGTAACGTGACGACAAACTCTGGGCATACGGACAGCAAGGGATTTGAACTGTCCTTGAGTTGCCGCCCTGTGAAAGGGCTTGATTTCCATGTCAGCTACGGGTATACCTATGCACGCTTCTTGAGCTACAAGAAGAGTGAGAAGGTGGATTATACCGGCAACAAGCTTCCTATGGTCCCCTCGAACACCTTAGGCATCAACGGTAGCTATACAGTCCTTCCGCAAGGTTGGCTCGATAAGCTCGTGGTGAGCATGGGCATGACTGGATTGGGGAAGATCTATTGGGCAGAAGACAATGCCGTGTGCCAGGATTTCTATGCAGTGCTAAATGCTAAGGTCTGTGCAACGAAGGGAATGTTTACATGGGAACTCTGGGGAAAGAACCTCACCGATACCGATTATATGGCATACGGCTTCAAATCATCGACGGGTAATTATGCGCAGCGTGGCAAGCGTTTGACAGTCGGAACATCACTGGCCATTCATTTCTAAGAACATGATGGAAGAGCAACTCTCTACGAAAAAGAATTTCACGGCGATGAATATCGGGACTTTCTTCTGCCTGTATATCGCCCAGTATATTCCCATGACCTTTATCATGACCGCCTTGCAGGTGACCATGCGGCAAGACCATTATAGCTTGTCTGCGATAGGCCTGCTGAACTTGGTAAAGTTGCCATGGCAGTTCAAGTTCCTATGGTCGCCCTTCATTGACCGCCATTGCCTCACCTCTGGTGATTTCAAACGGGCGATTATTTCCTCAGAAACGATCTACGCCCTGTCGGTGATCCTGATTGGCTTCTTGGATTTAGGGCACGACCTCTATATGGTCTTGATATTGGTTTTCATCTCCATGCTCGCTTCAGCTACCCAAGATAATATCACTGATGCTTTTGCCATACTTTCTTTTGACAAGAGTGAGCGGGGCAACCTGAACGGGTGGCGTTCCATGGGGCGTTATGCCGGTTCCTTCGTGGGGAGTGGCGTCCTCATCATGATGCTGCATAGTTATGGTTGGAAGGTGATTTTCCCTTGCCTTGGTTTCTTTACATTTATCCTCGCAGTGCCATTGATCTTGAACAAGCATATCCGAATCAAGGAGAAGTCGAGGAAGCAAAAGGCGAAGTTAGCTGATTTTATTTGGTTCTTCTCCCAACGGCAGATCTGGCCGCAAATAGGGTTCTTGCTTCTCTATTTTGTCGGAATCTTAGGAATTCTCTCCATGATCCGCCCCTATATGGTGGATAAAGGTTTCAACTTGAAGGAAATCGGGTTCATGATCGGCATTATCGGTACGATCGGTTCCATTCTCATGGCATGGATCGCAGGAAAGCTCGTCCATCGTTTGGGTATCCATCGCTCTCGCATCCTCGTGGCGGTCATGATCATTCTAGCCCCTTTGTATTTTTTAGGCATGTCGATGACTGCTACGACCATGGTCACTTTGATCATCGGGATCCTGTATCTGAAAATCTGCCATGCTTCAGCTTCCATTGTGGTCTATACTTCCGCCATGAACTGTGTTAGGGAAGGGCGTGAAGCCACCGACTTCGCCGTACAAGTTGCCATTATCCATTTCACGGGTATGCTGATTGCGGTTTTGGCTGGACCTGTTGGACAGCTCTTCGACTACCAAGGACTTTTTATCATCGAAGCTGTGATTGCAGTGATCAGCCTTATCTATGTGCTTATCGTGTTCAAGGACAAGAAATAGCCTTGCAAGGCGCGGGCATAAGCTAAGAAAGAGCCGAATTGAGGGGAGGTGAAGGTGATGGGCAATCCTACCTGTTGCGCGCATCGGGCGGTGTAAGGACCCATCGAGGCGATCACCATATTCTCTAAAGGCTTTGTGGAAACGTCTAACGAGTCAATGACCTTACGCAAAACCTCAGCTTCAGCTCCACTGGTAAGGGCGATACCTCTGATCGCATGTCGCCTGAGGAGATCCTTCACCTGATCGCAAGCCTGTGGTGAAGCACTTCGTGTGAGATAGGCAGGGATAAAGGCTACCTCGCATCCAATTGCCTTTAATTCCCGCAGGAATGCAGGCACGGTTTCTGGCTCCTTCAATCCTTCTACTTGAGGCCCCAAGACAGCTATTCTCACGTGAGAATGGATATTGCTTTCCTTGAGCTCGGTCACGATCCCCATTGGACTGGGTTCCTTAGGTATGAACCGCGGGGTAACCTGTAAACGGTTCTTCATCCATTCGATGTCTTTCCCGATGGCAAGGTAGCCAACCTGCTGAGGTAGGCTCACGCGCTCATGCTGCAAGGTCAACGACATTGAGTCAATCGCTTTCCTACTGGTGAAAACAACATAATCATACGAGTTGATTTCCCCGAGGAAAGTCGACCAGGCAAGTACCCTTTGCTGGATAACAGTTTCAATCATTGGAATACTAATAGGGGAGAAGGCAACTTTTCCTTCACGGTTGCATTCTTCAATGGCATCCAAGAACCTGTGTGCATAGTCTTTAGGAGCCGTGACCAATAGAGATATTGATTGCTTCATGTCAACAAAGTTAATGAAAAGAAAGGAAAGAAACCCTGTTTGGTAGAGTCTATCAGAACCTATACAATTTTATTTAACATTATTTATACGTTCTATATGCAAGGATTTTGAATTTTTCGTGTCTTAAGAATAGACGATATAATAAAAAACAGTTATGGAGAAGAATTTAACAGTATCCTTAATTATAACTACTTATAATTATGTGGATGCGTTGAGATTATGTTTGCTAAGTGTCAAGCATCAAACCTTTATGCCCGATGAGGTGATTATCGCTGACGATGGATCAAGGAAGGAAACCCGGGATATGGTGGAGAATTTGCGGTCTACATTGCCTTATCCCATCAAGTATGTGTGGCAAGAAGACAAGGGGTTCAGAAGAGCTGCGATCTTGAATCGAGCTTTCGCTGCGTCGGAGAGCGACTATATCATACAGATTGATGGGGACTTGATTCTTGACAGGCATTTTGTGGAGGACCATGTGCGTCATGCACGTAAGGGCTATCACTATAACGGAAGCAGGACTAAGATTACCGAAAGAGCCACAAAGAGATTCCTGAAGATGCCATGGATAGAGATCCATCCTTGGACTTATGGCGTGAACAGAAAGGGAAATGCCCTGCGGATCCCGTTCTTAGCACCTCTTTTTTATCGCGAGGACCATTGCCGGGGTTGTAACATGGCTTTCTGGCGGGATGATATCCTGCGCATTAACGGATACGATGAAGGCTATGTAAGATATGGGAAGGAAGACGCAGATTTGAACGCAAGGCTAGACCGAGCTGGCGTGCGCAGCCGCCATCTGAAATTCTGTGCTATTCAATACCATCTTTACCATCCTGAGCACGAGACTTTCCATGACATGAGCCTTGTTCGTTCTTTGTTCGCAAAGAATAACAAGAATGGGGTTATCCGTGTGGAGAAGGGCATTAACCAGTATCGCGAGCAATGTATTTGAAGCATGTGATGGGATAGGAGTGCATCGTTCATCATTATTCCCAAAAGAAATCCCAGCAAGAAAGGGCAACTCGTGAGCCTATCTTGCTGGGATTTACTGTATATGGGGGGCTTGATTCGAGTGAGTGATGTCAATCCTTAAGGGAGGAAGGACTATATGTTTACCTCTATTCCTGCCATGACTGAGGCTCGGGGCATGGGGAAACCGGCATTGACCTCATATCGTTGGGCAAGAAGATTCTCACCGTGGACGAATACCTTGATGGCTTGGTTCACGTGCACGGAGGCGGTGAGATCCCAAAGCCAGAAACTTTCGGTTGAAGTGCTCTTCTCAGCTGTGTAGAGACCATTGATCCATTGCAGTCCACTGTGAAGAGTGAAACGACCGGGGTGCCAGTTACCACCCACGTAGAGCTTGTGTTTGGGCGCAGCGGTGAGCGTACGACTGGTGTGTAGGAAGCTGTAGTTGGCATCAAGACGTAGGTGTTGCATGGGAGCGAAGAAGGCAAGAAGCTCTAACCCTGCGTTCTCCGTGCTTCCAGTGTTGACATTACGTGGTCTACTGTCAATCATCTGTGTGGTGATAAGGTTGTCAGCATTGAGGTAGAATGCATTGATGCCATAGCCGAAACGTCCGTTAAGGAGCCGTTGGCGCAGTGAGAGTTCATAGTTCCAGAGTCGTTCTGGTGCCAGTTCCGCATTAGCAGGGCGAAACATATAGAGCTCGCGTAGGGTAGGGTTGCGGAAGCCTTTGCCCACGATCGCTTTCAGTTCCATGTCGTGAGGCAAACGGGCGGTGAGTCCGCCTTGTGGAATCCATTCGCTGCCAGACACACTATGGTGGTCCATACGCAGTGCCACGTCAGCAGTGAGCCATGAAAACAGTTCTTGACGGATGTCGGCATAGCCTGCAACCTCATGGACGGTGCGGTCGGTGAGGTCAGTGTGGCTCCCGTCTGCCATCGCTTTTTGCCAAGCATGACCGCCAAAGTGCTGGTAGTCGAAGCCAAGAGTGATGCGCGTGGCAGAGAAGAGCGAGAGGCTCTCATAAGCAGAGAGGCCACCCATGCGATCGTTGTGCAAATAGTAGGCGGTTTGCGGGGAGGCTGCGACTGTGTGACCATCGTTAATATGGTGATGTCCCCAGTTGTAGAAGGCACGTACGGCACCTGAGAGATGTCCGTATTCATTGGTGAGCGAGAGGGACGCCATGCCACGGGTGATATCCATGTCATTGTCAATGAGCGGTGCAGCTACTGGTCCAGGGTTTGACGACTCCTGGTAGGAAAGGTTTACGTTGCCATCCAACTTCCAGTTACGCGAAAGGTCGTAGCCGAGCTTAAGGAAACCACTCGTCTGGTTAAAGGCAGCGTTTGGTCTGTGCCCATCGGTACGCTCATAGTTGAGGGCGGCGATCGACGAGAAGCGACCTTGTCGGAAACGGTTCGTGGCGGTGCCGATGAAGGTGCCGTAGCTTCCACCTTGCAAGTTGACTTTTGTGCGCATACCGTTGACCTCCATCTGCCTTGTTACGATGTTGAGCACTCCACCCATAGCATTGCTGCCATAAATGGCGGAGGCCGGGCCACTGACTACCTCCACGCGATCGGCCATCATCGTTTGGTAGGTGTCGGCGAGCGGATGACCGTAGAGCCCGGCATATTGCGGGAGTCCATCAATGAGCACGAGCAGGTCAGCAGAGCCGCCAATGCCCCTCATCTTGATGGTGCCTGCAGCACCTGTGCTCAGTCCGTAGCCAAGGATACCGCGTGTGGTAATGAATAGTCCTGGTACCTGCTGAGTGAGCGTGGGCAGCACCGAGGACTGGTAAGAGGCGGTGAGTTGTTGCCTATCTACCACCGAGATGTCGAGTGGCAGGTGTCGGATGTTTGAGCGGTAGCGCGTGCCAGTGATCACCACGTTGCTGAGCTGCACAGAATCGGGCTGGGCATAGAATGGACTGGACACAGATAGAAGTGCGGTCAGAAGCAAAATGTTTTTATTCATGAAGATGTAGAGCAGCTTATTTCTTGTCTATATTGATTAGTGTATACTTCTTCGAGCCGAGTCCAATTTTCTCTGCCCAGTCAATGGTATGGGTGCCATGTTGCTTATCAATGCGTTTCAGCAAGTCGGTGGGATCGTTCTTTGCAGTCACTTTCTGATTGTTGATGATGTCGACACAAGCCTGATCGAGAGCTACAGGATCTGTGCTGGCGAGGATACCATAGTCCTCAAGCTTCACGGGAGCTGGATGGTCCACGCAGTCGCAGTCGATGCTCATGTTGTTCATCACCGAAATGAAGATGATGCCGTTTTCCTTTTTGAAGTAATCGACCACTGCTTGAGCAGAAGCTGCCATACTCTCTAAGAATCCGTCTTGGTCGCCAATATACTTAGATGTCCACAGCGAGTCCATGTTGAGTTTGCTCATTTTGCCAGCGGAGTGGATATATGCCTTTCCATTGGCAGAGGCGCAACCGATGGAGAGGTTTTTCAGAGCACCTCCATATCCTTCCATGGGATGGCCCTTGAAGTGATTGAGTAATACCATGAAGTCGTAGTGAGCGAGATGTTCACCCACGATATCGTAGTTCAGGTGGGTATGGTCGCGCACGGGGATGCGTATCTCGCCATATTCGTCCATGATATCAACAGGGAAATACTTCGTGAATCCGTGGCGGTCGATGACCTGCCAGTGGTTGGCTGTATTGTTGCGCACGTCTGCAGCCTCACCCGGGTAAGCAGTATTGCATTCCACGATGGTGCCGTCAACATTGTAGACGAGATCCTTGATAAGCTCTGGCCTGAGGTAGTTCGGGTTGGATCCCTCGCCAGTGCTGATCTTCACGGCAACGCGCCCATGGGCTTTCACGCCCAATGCCTTGTAGATGCGAACAAGTGATGCAGGAGAGATCTCACGAGTGAGATATACCTTTGACTGTGCCCAAGCCGTGGTACACAGGGTTAGCAGCATGCCTAACACGAGGGATTTAAATAGGAAATGTTTCATAATCAATTACTCTTTAGTTCTTCTAACGACTGCAAAGATAGGCTTTTTCATGCAAAGAAGAGTTATAAATAGTAATGGAATTCTAATACATTTTGTGGTTTTTTGTTCACATTTTGCGGAATGGGATAAAATTTTAGGTAACAAACATGTCAATATTGCGTATGAAAGGCTATTGTTTGAGTGACACGGTATTGGGCATCCTTCTTCAAGGCTCTTTGCGATGTGTGTATCTCAACATCCTACTCGGCTGTGTAAGGAAATGGTGGGGATCAGTGCAATAACAGCAATAGATGAAAAGATTATAGGGAGATAGGAAGAAAATAGGGGGATCCTATTTGATCCCCCTATCGTTTAGAGCCTTTGCGTATTTAGCTGCATTCTGCATGTGCTCCTCATATGTCCGTGCAAAATTATGGGTTCCGCTGAAGTCCTCCTTGGCGCACATGTAAAGGTAATCGTGATGGACGTGGTTGAGCACGGCATCAATACCTGCCACTGTCGGGATGCGGATGGGACCTGGAGGAAGCCCTACGTTCTTGTAAGTATTGTAGGGGCTGTTGATGTTGAGTAGGTTATGGTAGATACGATGCAAGTCGAACCGTTTCCATGCGAACTTGATGGTAGGGTCAGCCTGAAGCGGCATCCCCTCAGGGTATTCTGCATCGCGAAATTTCAGGCGGTTGTAGTACATCCCTGCGATCATGGGCTTCTCCTGGTCGTTAGCTGTCTCCTCATCGACGATACTAGCAAGCGTAATCACCTCGTTAGGCGTGAGCCCCATCTGCTTTGCCTTCTGTGTACGTTCGAAATCCCAGAATTTCTTGCTTTCCTTCTGCATGCGTTGCAAGAATTTTCCCAATGGGATATTCCAGTATACATCATAGGTATTGGGGATGAACATGCAAGCAATGGTTGTCGTGTCGTAGCCATAGGCGCGGCATGTATCCTCGTTGACCAACGCATGGTAGAGCATGGCACTATCAAGCATCAGTTTGTTAGCTACCTCGCCCGCCAGCTTGTCCAAGGTGCGTACTGATGGGATGGTTAGGTTAACTGGGCTTTGCATGCCATTCTTAATGTGCCTGAACAACTTGAAGGCACCCTCGCCCGGTTCAATGGCATAACGACCCGTCCTCACGTGCTTAGCGTAAGAGCTATGGCGCATCAGTGTGGTAAAAGCCTGCATTCCATGCCGCGTACCATATTGCTGCAACTTGACGATAACTGAGTCTGCATTGTCGTCATTGTCGATATACACATACTGTGTATGGGATGATGAAGAGAATGCGGAAAACAAATAGTAATACATTAGACCGATGATAAGCAGCAAGCAAACACCTGCTGCGATCAGATATTTCTTTCTAATAATCTTGTCCATGCCTCATATAACTCATAAAAACCGTGCAAAGGTAATAAAAGTTTGTGGTTTATGATAGTGGTTGACGGATTTTTTCTACCTTTGTAAAAAGATTCTTAAGAAGGATGAAACTAAAGTTCTGTTTACACTATAATACTTCCTGGGGGCTTTCCCTCCATGTCTTGGTAAGATATTACCGTCACGATGGGAGATACAGAGATTACAACTTACCGATGACCACGATGGATGGCGATCTCTGGACGTTGGAGACTGCAGCCGTGGAGTCAAGGCAACATCCGATTAATGCCATTTCCTATTGCTATCAGGTAGAGAACCAAGAGGGGGAGGTCGTGCGGCGAGAGTGGGACTTGATACCCCGTCTATATAGCTTTGATGGGGAGAAGGACTATGACTTCAGGGACGCTTGGCGGGATGTGCCTGTGCAGTACCACCTATACTCAGATGCCTATGTCGTCAGCACGGGAAGGCAGGCACGCGAGCAGGTTCATTTGGTGCAGGTGCCTCTCTTTCGCCGGACAGTTATCTTCCGTGTTTCAGCCCCACAGCTCCAGCCGGGAGAATCGTTAGCCGTCTGTGGTAATCACCCGGCATTAGGCAATTGGAATCCCTCACAGTATATCAGGATGGTATACATGGGAAATTACGAATGGATTCTATCGGTGGATATCTTAGGCATTCAATTGCCTATCGAATATAAGTACGTGGTCGTGGACGAAAAGACCAGTCAGCTGAAGGCATGGGAGGAGGGATGGAATCGTACGACCGGCGATGCCAATCCTGCTGATGGTCAGGTGTTGGTGCTGTATAGCAATGACCTCCACCTCTGCGAGAAGATCTGGCGTGGCGCAGGTGTGGTTGTTCCTGTCTTCGCTCTCCGTTCGGAGCACTCATATGGAGTGGGGGACTTTGGTGACCTAAAGCGGTTGGTCGACTGGGCAGCAGCATGTGGCATGAAAGCGATCCAGGTCCTTCCAGTCAATGATACCACAAGTACCCACTCTTGGACGGACTCCCATCCCTATAATTGCATATCTGCTTTTGCCCTTCATCCCCATTATTTAGATCTTGAACAGATGGAACCCTTGAAGGATGAGCGAAAGATGAATGTGTTCCGCAAACAGCGGCGGGAACTCAACGCATTGTCGTATAGCGATTATATGGCGGTGGACAGGGTGAAAGCCTCATATGTCGATGAGATCTATCAGCAAAACAGTGCCGAGGTTTTTGCCTCAGTTGAGTACATGCAGTTTTTCGATGAGAACGCCTTCTGGTTAGTGCCTTACGCCGCTTTCTGCCTCTTGCGCGACCACTACCGTACCGCTCGCTATACCGACTGGGGAGCGTATGCCCATTATGATGCACAAGTTATCGTTGACTTCTGCAAGGAGACCCCTGACGTGCAGAAAGTATACTACGTACAATTCTTCCTTCATCAGCAGTTGAAGGCAGCTTCCAACTATGCGCATGCCAAAGGCGTGTTCCTGAAAGGCGACTTGCCTATTGGTGTGTATCGAGATAGCGTTGAGACATGGATGCACCCTGGATTGTTCAACATGGACGCTCAGATGGGAACTCCTCCTGATGCAGAATCACACATGGGCCAAAACTGGGGATTCCCAACCTATAATTGGCTTGCCTTTGAACTCAGTGACTATGAATGGTGGCACCAGCGTTTCCATTATTTAGAGCAATTCTTCGACGCGATCAGGATCGATCATATCGTTGGCTATTTCCGCATCTGGGAAATACCTCAGCATGCCCTGTTTGGGACCCTCGGGCATTATTCCCCATCCCTCCCAATGACTGAAGAGGAGATCACCGACTTCGGACTTCCTTTCCACCGAGAGCTGTTCACCCAGCCGTTTATCAATGATGACATTCTGAAAAAAATCTTTGGCATACATGCCCAATATGTGAAAGATAACATCTTAGAGCGGAAGGCCTATAACCTGTATCGGCTCAAGGAGGCTTACAACACGCAAGTGAAGGTGCAGGCAGCTTTTGCCAACCGGACTGACGAGAACAGCCTGTGGATTCGGGATGGGCTCTATCGGCTGATAGGGAATGTACTCTTTTTGGAAGATCCATATCGGTCAGGGATGTACTTCCCTCGCTTTAGGGCCTCCTCGCAACCTGTCTTCAACATCCTGAGCCCAGAAGAGAAAGATGCCTATATCCGCCTTTATCATCATTATTACCATGCCCGTCATCATGACTATTGGGCACATCTCGCCACGCTTCGCCTGAGGAATATGCTGAAGGGTACTCGTATGTTAGTATGCGGAGAGGATTTAGGGATGTTGCCCGACTGCATCACTCACGTTTTGGACGAACAGCGCATCCTGACCTTGGAGATTCAGACCATGCCCAAGGATAGTGAATACGAGTTTGCCCATCTTGAGGCAAATGCCTATCGCAGCGTGTGCACCATTTCTACGCATGACATGGCACCCATGAGGCTATGGTGGGAGGAGAACCCAGCCCGCACGCAGCGCTTCTACACCACCATGCTACAGAAGGAGGGAAAAGCTCCCCAACACTTGCCCACAAACATCGCCGAAGAGATGATCAGCAGGCACCTCTATTGTCCCTCCATGCTTTGCATGCTCTCCATCCAGGATTGGTTGTCCATGTCGATGGAACTGTGGGCGAAGGACATACACGAAGAGAGGATCAACACGCCACAGGATGCTTACAATCCCTGGAAGTATAGGATGAATGTCAACATAGAAGACTTGCTCAAGGCAACACCCCTTAACAAGAAAATTAAACTATTAATTACGAGAAGTAAACGATGAATCATTTCGAAACATTCGTGTTTGACTTGGATGGTACTTTGCTCAATACGTTAAATGACTTGGCAGCAAGTACTAATTATGCGTTGAGATGGGCAGGGATGCCCGAGCATACAGTAGATGAGGTAAGAAGATTTGTAGGGAATGGAGTCAAGAAACTCATGGAACGTGCCATCCCCGGAGGATTGGAAAACCCACGTTTTGACGAGACTTACGCTACTTTCAGGCAGCACTATCTTGTCCATAGTTTGGATACTACACAACCTTATCCAGGGATGATGGATACACTAAGAACCCTGCATGACCAAGGCAAGCACCTTGCCGTCGTCAGCAACAAATTCTATGCAGCCACGCAAGAGCTCTGTCAGCATTTCTTTGCCGATTATATCCAGGTCGCAATTGGTGAACGGGAGAATATCCGCAAGAAACCAGCACCTGATACCGTCGTAGAAGCACTGCGACAGTTGGGCGTTGACCGTGCCTCTGCAGTCTATATCGGTGATAGCGACGTAGACATTGACACAGCAAAGAATTGTGGGATGCCTTGTATCAGTGTGCTGTGGGGATTCCGTGACAGGCAGTTTCTCCTTGACCACGGAGCCACTTGCCTGATTGAGAAGCCTCAGGACCTGTTGGCTTTCAGCTGACTGTATGGCTTTCGAGATAGTCTTGTACCGCTTTCTTGTAGCTTCCAGTGAAGGGAATGGTCTTCTCTCCAAAGACAGCACAAAAGCGGTTGACCATAGGGATCTTGCTCATGTGCAGGATATACGAGCGATGCACCCTGAGGAATTCAGGATGGGGAAACAGCTCATCGAGGCGCTTCATGTTCATCAGACTTGCAATTTCCTTGCCGTCGCTGAGGTGTATTCTCACATAATCCTTCAGACCTTCAATGTAAAGGATATCTTCAAAGTTGATCTTGATAAGCTTGTAATCGCTCTTGATAAAGAAAAATCTGTCTCTCACGATCGAGCTTAAAACATTACTGTCCATTTGTAATAGTGTAGTATTTTGATTATTGGTCGTGTCAACCAACTCGTTGTTTGTACTATATCACTTACAAAGGTACAAGGATTTTGCGAAAAAACAATAAAAGAGCCGTAAAAAATGCGGCTCTTTTATGATTTATTCATATCTGATTGCCTCGATTGGGTCTAATTGCGCTGCTTTCTTGGCAGGATACCATCCGAAGAAAACTCCGGTAAACGTACATACCGCAAAGCTCATGATGATGGTCCATATCTCAATGGAGATCGGCCAGTGGGCTATTAAGTTGACAGCATAGGACGCGCCGACACCTAAGATGACACCGATGATACCTCCCGTGACACTGAGAATGATTGCCTCGATGAGGAATTGATTCAGGATGTCGATTCCTCTTGCGCCCACAGACATGCGAAGTCCAATCTCTCGGGTGCGCTCGGTCACCGACACATACATGATGTTCATGATCCCGATACCACCCACGATCAGAGAGATACCTGCAACGACCCCTAAGAGGATAGTCATTGTGTCCGTGGTGGAGTTCATCATGCTGGAAAGCTCTTCCTGCGAGCGGATGTTGAAGTCGTCATCGTCAGCGGGTGTGGTATCCGTAGCTTCTTTCAACTTGTGGTCGCGGCGCAGAATCTCTGTGATCTGGTCAATTGCCTTGTCGGTTAGACCTTCGGTGATAGCCGAGCATTGGATCTCACTTAGATAGGTCTGAGCCAAGATCCGCTTCATGACTGTCGTATAAGGTGCAAGCACGAGATCGTCTTGGTCCATGCCCATGGAGTTGTATCCTTTCTTCTTCAATACGCCCACAATGCGGAAAGGGATGGAATTGAAGCGGATCACCCTTCCCACAGGATCACTGCCATCAGGGAAAAGATTGTCCACAACAGTTTGACCTACAAGACAAACCTTCGCTGCAGCCTTGATATCTGAGTCGGTGAACATCTCTCCATCTTCTACTTTTAACTGACGGATATCCAAATAGTCCCCGTTCACACCGTATATGGTAGAAGGCGTGTTGTTGTTGCTATAGATAAACTGACCGCTGCTGCTGACCACAGGACTGATGCCCTTGATATAATCGCATTGGTCTTTGATATTCTCATAATCGGTCATCTTCAACGTCTCCATGGAGGAAGCGTCCTGGCGAACACCGCCACGCATGTCTGCACCAGGATGTATCATGATCATGTTCGATCCCATCGAGGCAACGTTTGCTTGGATGCTCTTCTTGGAGCCTTGCCCGATGGCCAGCATCGTGATGACAGACCCCACGCCAATGATGATGCCTAAGGCTGTGAGGAATGACCTCATCTTATTTGCGGAGATAGCCCTCAAGGCTATCTTTACCAAGTTCATATAATTCATAGCTGGATGGATTACTCGTCGGAATTGGCAGGGAGTTGGGCTAAGCCCTCTTCTGCCGATAAGATATGTTGATTGTATTCATCAGAGATCACGTGCCCGTCGCGCAATTGGATATTTCGGCTGGAATAGTGGGCAATGTCCGGGTTATGGGTGACGAAGATAATCGTGCGCCCCTCCGCATGAAGTTTCTGGAATAGGATCAGGATCTCAAAGGACGTCCGCGTGTCCAAGTTGCCGGTTGCTTCGTCAGCAAGGATGACAGCGGGGTCGTTGACCAACGCGCGGGCAATTGCCACACGCTGCATCTGACCACCAGACATCTGGTTCGACTTATGGTAGAGCCTTTCCCCTAAGCCCACGGCTATTAAAGCGTCGATGGCACGCTGGGTACGCTCGGCTGCCGATACGTTTGGATTATACATCAGTGGGAGCTCTACGTTCTCTACTGCCGTTGTCTTGGGCAGAAGGTTATAGTTTTGGAAGATAAACCCAATCTTGCGATTGCGAAGGACGGCACGCTGCGATTTCGACATCTTCCGGACGGATACTCCGTCAAGGTAGTATTCTCCAGAAGAAGGTGTGTCAAGGCAACCTAATTGGTTGAGGAGGGTCGACTTGCCTGACCCAGATTTTCCCATGATGGTGACGAACTCTCCTTCGTAGATTTTGAAGGAGACCCCACGTAAGGCATGAACAGTCTCATCGCCAACGAGGAAATCTCGCTTGACATCCTGAAGCTCGATGACGACTTTCTTGTCCTCGGACTGGTTGTTGGGATGTGTTTGTAATTGGTTCATAGTCTCCATAATTCTTTTTACTTTGCTGTATTGCCACTCTTTTTTTTCTGTCCCGGTCTCTTAGGTCCGAAAGGACTCTCGTCTGAACCGCTTGCATTAGAGTTTGCCTCTTCATCGTCTGTTTTCACGGAGATACCTGTGACCACTTGCTTGCCCAGATTGATGCCAGAAAGAATCTGCGTGTTCGTGCCATCTGTCATCCCGATGTTCACTCGTACAGCCTTGATGGTATTTCCTTCAACGACCCACACTTTATTCTTAGCACTGGTATTGTCTACGATCTTCAGTTCACCAACCGTCTCCTTGGTAGGCGTGAACCGCAAGGCTTTGCTGGGCACACAAGTTACTCCAGCTTTCTCTACGGTATAGATGGTGACATTGGCGGTGAGTCCTGGCTTGAGCTTTAGGTCGTCGTTGGGCGCGGAGATCACGACGGAATAGGTGACGACGCTATTATTAGATGCACCAGAGATTCGAACCTGCTTGACTGTTCCCTCGAAGGTTTCGTCTGGATAGGCATCCACAGTGAAAGTAACCCGTTCTCCTTCCTTCACATCGCCGATGTCTGCCTCATCTACGCTCGCAATTACTTGCATATCCTTTAGGCTGCGGGCAATGGTGTAAAGGGTAGGGGTAGTCATGTTGGCCTGCACCGTTTGACCTTCGCTGACATACTTGTTCAAGACGATGCCATCAACAGGCGAGGTGATGGTCGCATACCCTAAGTTCGTCTGGGCCGTGTTCACTGCTTCTTGTGCGCCAATGATCTGCTGCCTGTTACTATTGGCTGTCTCTATGGCTTGCTGGTAGGACAGACGTGCGGCCTCAAAGTCATTGGCACTGACCAATCCTTTCTTGTAAAGCGTCTGGTAACGCTTGAAATTCGCTAATTGATAGCTCAGGTTTGCCTTGGCACTCTGATAGTTAGCCTTGGCTTGCATCAGGTTAGCCTTCGCCGTGTTCAACGTACTGATCAGGTTGGTCTTGTCCAATTCAGCAATGATCTGCCCTTTCTTGACCGTAGCATTGTAGTCGACGTACATCTTGTCGACGATACCGGATACCTGTGTACCTACCTGAACGGTGTCAATAGGCTGAACGGTACCTGTGGCAGTAATGCTGTTTTGAATTTTGGTAGACTCCACCTTCGCGTAGGTGAAGGCCACCTCTTCCCTTTTCTTGTTCCCTGATAACAACCAAGCTACTACGGCAATGATGGCGAGTGCACCAACAATATACCAAATCTTACTTATCTTTTTCATCTCTCTCTGTATTTTATAATCTCTCTCGTTTTCTCCCTTTACTTCAATTGCCCATCTTCATAGAACTTTAACATATTAATATTGTAGATGGTCATGTACTTGCTTTGGAGCTCTGCTTGCTGAGCACTCAATAGGTTATCCTTGCCCGTCAACAGTTCTACGATATTCTTTAGGCCGAGTCGGAATTGCTCGCTGAGGAGGTCATAGCTGGCTTGTGCGCTTTCCGTGCTGACCTTTGCTGCCTTGAATTGGTTCTGTTGTGTATTAGCTTGCAACCAATAGTTCTCGATGGTTGAATAAAGCGTTGTGGCTTTATCCTGCAAGTCGAGTTGATAGTTCTGCTTTTGGATGTATGCTTTGTTTACTGCAGTCTTCTTAGCTCTTTGGTCAAAGATAGGGAAGCTAACCGTTATGCCACCTCCCAGGTTGAAGTTTGTCTTCATTTGGTTGCCCCAGGAATTGCTACTAAGCGTCGTGGTATTGGTCCCTACACTGGCAGACAGTCCGATGGTAGGAAGCCCCTGTGCCTTTGCAATCTTAATACCGAGGTCACTGCCGCTGATGGCGAGTTGTGCGTTCTTGATCTCAGGTCTCCAATTCATGGCAGCATTGTAAACCGTTGTCATCCCAGGAATTTCCTGTAATGCCATCTCATCCGTTGTTTTCGGGATCGCGATATCAAACTCTTCATCATTGGTGATCTGTAGCAATTGCTTGAGCTGTCGTTTGTAGTTGGCAAGATTGCTTTGTGCGTTCACCACGTTGTACTCGTCTTGCGCACGTTTTGCAGTGAGCTGGGCCAGGTCGGCCTTGCTCATCTTACCTACCTTATACATCTCCATGCCCCTGTTCTCGTTGGTCTTGCTGGTCTCCAAGCTCGACTGGTTTACCTTGATGGCCTCTGCGGAATAGAGGATCTGTACATAATACTGAACGATCTGCTCCTGAATGCTGTTGGCTGTCACTGCAGAGTCTAACTCAGCTTGTTGCTCAGCTATCTTATTGAGCTTGACAGTGTTCGTGTTCTGTCCTCCATTCCATACGGTCCAGTTGGCACCCACTGCATAGCTTCCATTGTAAGACACCTTGTCGATGCTCGACTGAACATATCCATTGGTAACGGTTGCCGTGCCTGAGGCTTGCCAGGGCGTGTAATTCACATTCTGGGATGTGTTCGCACTCAAGGAGGGCAGCAAGGCAGCCTTCGACTGGAGGACATCTTCGTGTGCGCTCAACTTGGTTAAGACATTCTTTCTTAAGGTGATGTTGTTCTGCAAAGCATAAGTGATGCAATCTTGCAAGGTCCATTGCTTTGCCATTCCCACATACGGAACTGATAGAAAAAAGAGCCCTATCAGCATTGTCTTCAGAACTTTGTTCATATTTATTATATTATGTAAGTTGTTGATATCATAGGAATCCTTTGGGACACTCTATGAGATTTTCAATTTTATTTGTCTATTAGACTAAAATAAAAGCAAAAAGGTTTATCCTTCAACAATTAAATTAACAATTGTTTTGAATAAACCTTTTTGTAGTTGCAAAATGGAGATTATTGGCTGACTCCATGGGTTGCCGTCCACCAAGATGTCTTCTGTACATAATCCTTTGCAATCGAATTTTGCGTCGGGTCAGAGATGGTCATGCCACAGAACCGGTTGACATCCGTCGTGATATAATATTCGTTGGGCGAATAGATTTGTTGCGTGGCTTTCTTATAGGGCACTAAATCGTTGATTGCCCTTTGGATCTGCGCGAGCAAGGAGGCATCCGTGCAAAGGTGCTCCACGTAATCTTCCATGTCAAAGAATACGGGGTACCTATAGCCATCTAAGCGTTGGACCTCTGACATCTTGGAAGCGTCAAACCCGAATTTCTGGTTGATTTGCTTCATCAGGGCAACCACAGTGGATACTATACTGAGATCAGTGATGCCAATCGTACCATAAGGATAAAGCATTCCATTCCAGGTGTAGGACGAATAATAGTCGTAGAAATTGTCTACAATACTCTGGTAGTCTGGCGTTTTTGCGTTCAGATACCTCCATATCCGTGCATAAGGGAAACCACTGCCCATGACCTGGCTGGTTGAGGCGATCATATAGTCGGCTACGTCTTTCAACTCGTATGCAGTCTCGATATTGGACAGATAGCAATCATCCAACAGAATGTATTGCAAATGGATACCCGCGTCACTGATGGCACTAGCCAAGTCGGGGATGTTTAATTGATACTCTGCTGTCGTACCGCCGATAGCCCGCCGTGGCTTGGAGCTTGACACAGATGGGTTGACGCCCTTGGGCAACCAGCCACTTCCATGACTGCCGATGATCATGGCGTAAGTCTTGGCGGGAGCATTCTTCTTTACTTGATTCCAAATTGTTGTAAGACCGGCTGCTGTGGTATAATCTGGAATCGTTGCCGTCGTATAGCTCTGGATCGTATCCCTGACAATGGCATTCTTCTCATATGTGAAATCAATCAGGTAAGCAATGGGCTTATTCTGGTTGGTGGCAACTGTCATCCTGGGACCTTTGCAGATGAAGGCCATTAGATGTCGATCGCCCAACCCGCCTTGGCTCTTGATGGCAGATTCCACATCGGAGATATTTTGCAAGAATTCGTCATATAACGTGCCGGTATATGTATTGACCGAAGAACCACTCCATGGGAAATACATGAAAATGGTCTTTTCTGCCGTCTTTACTTGAGGATTTGGATCTGGATTGGGGTCTGGATCGTCGCCCCCACAGCTTGTCATCAAGAAAGGGATGACGATCAAAGTCAAGAGCAGACTGAAATATTTCCTCATCAGCATTTTGTTTATGAGTCGCCTGATCCCCTCTGGAAAGCTGAATGCTTAGGAAAGGGAAGCAGGCGACAGGGTTATTACTTGATTCTTTTTTGTTCCATCGTGAAGAAGGCTATTTCTGCTTCTTCAGCTCAGCGAGGGATTCCTTCAAGGCAGCAATCTTCTCTTCAGAATCGTGCTGTTTCTTCCTCTCCATGGCAACAACCTGTTCAGGAGCATGAGCGACGAACTTCTCGTTGGCGAGCTTCTTCTTCACGCCAGCAAGGAAGCCTTCCAAATGCTGAAGCTGTGCCTCCTGCTTCTGAATTTCTGCCTCGACATCGATCAGGTTGCCCACTGGGACAGCATATTCGTCTGTGCCCACCATAAACTGGGCAGCGTCTGCACTCTTCTCTTGCACGACTTCAATGCGGTCAAGGTTTGCCATCTTGCTGATGATATCGCTGTATGCCTCATAATGGTTCTGAGCAATGCAGTCCAATGTCAGTGCTTCTTTCTGGGCGATATTCTTCTGGTTACGTACGGTACGAACACCGCCAACGATCTGCTTCACCACCTCGATATCATCCGCTAACTTCTTTTCCTCAGCCGTTGGCTCAGGAATGTCTAAGCACTCCCGCATGATCGACTCCCCATCCTTGCGGTCATAGAGATGCTGCCAGAGCTCTTCCGTGATAAATGGCATGAAAGGATGGAGCATCTTCAGGAGTGAATCAAAGAAACGGAGAGTAGCATCGTAAGTCCTCTTGTCAATTGGAGAGCCATACGCGGGCTTGACCATCTCCAAGTACCAGCTTGAGAATTCATCCCAGAATAGGCGGTAGACAGCCATTAATGCTTCTGAAATGCGGTATTTGGAGAAGAGGTCGTCAACCTCCTCGTTCACCATTCTCAGCTTAGCCTCAAACCAATCAACGGCAATTTTGCAGGCTTTAGGCTGTGGGGTCTCAGACACTTCCCAGCCTTTGACGAGACGGAAGGCATTCCATATCTTGTTGTTGAAATTCCTGCCTTGTTCGCAAAGAGCCTCATCGAAGAGGATGTCATTGCCCGCAGGAGCGGCTAACATCATTCCCATCCGCACTCCATCTGCGCCATATTTGTCAATCAGCATGATGGGATCGGGGGAGTTGCCTAAGCTCTTGCTCATCTTCCTACCTAACTTATCACGAACAATCCCCGTGAAATAAACATGCTTGAACGGCATCTTGCCTCTGTACTCGTAGCCTGCCATGATCATCCGGGCCACCCAGAAGAAGATGATATCCGGTCCAGTCACCAAGTCTGATGTTGGGTAATAATATTGGATCTCCTCATTGTCGGGATGGTTGATGCCATCGAATACGGAGATGGGCCACAGCCAACTGGAGAACCAGGTGTCCAAGCAGTCGGGATCTTGCTGCAAGTCTTCTGCCTTTAACGTGGCATCCTTTGCCTGAGCCTTTTTCAAGGCATCCTCAAGCGTCTCTGCCACGACCACTTCCTTCTTTCCATTGAGGTTGAAGTAGTAGGCTGGAATGCGATGTCCCCACCATAACTGGCGACTGATGCACCAGTCCTTGATATTCTCTAACCAATGGCGATAAGTATTCTTGTACTTAGGAGGGTAGAACTGGATATCGTCATCCATGACGGGTGGGAGGGCAATGTCAGCAAAGTGCTGCATCTTCAGGAACCACTGCGTGGAGAGCTTCGGCTCGATAGGCACGTTGGTACGCTCTGAGAATCCCACCTTGTTATCATAGTCTTCTACCTTTTCCAAGAGTCCTGCCTTGTCAAGATCGATGGCAATCTGTTTCCTGACATCCATGCGGTCTTGTCCCACATACATGCCAGCAGCCTCTGAGATGGTGCCGTCATCATTGAAGATGTCGATGGTCTCTAAGCCGTGCTTGAGCCCTAAGGCATGGTCGTTGACATCATGGGCTGGGGTGACCTTCAAGCATCCCGTACCAAATTCTATATCAACGTAGTCATCCTCGATCACTGGGATCTCACGATTGACGAGCGGAACGATCACATGCTTTCCCCTTAACCAAGTGTTCTTTACGTCCTTGGGATTGATGCACATGGCGGTATCTCCCATGATGGTCTCAGGACGGGTGGTGGCTACCACGGCATAATAGCCTTTCTCATCTTTGTGGAGGATGTTTCCTTCATCTTTCTTCTCCACTTCGTCTTGCTCTACTACGCGGTATTTCAAGTAATAGAGCTTGCTGTGTTCATCCTTATAAACTACCTCTTCATCAGAAAGGGCGGTCTGTGCCTTCGGGTCCCAGTTGACCATCCGAACGCCACGGTAGATCAATCCTTTATCATATAAGTCGCAAAAGACCTTGATCACGCCCTTGCTACGTGTCTCATCCATCGTGAAAGCAGTACGGTCCCAGTCGCAACTTGCTCCGAGCTTACGCAGCTGTTTCAGAATAATGCCTCCATGCTCGCGCGTCCAGTCCCACGCATGTTCCAAGAATTGTTCACGCGTCAGGTCGGTTTTCTTGATGCCTTCTTGGGCAAGCTTATTAACAACTTTCGCCTCCGTAGCAATCGAAGCGTGGTCAGTGCCTGGTACCCAGCAAGCGTTTTTGCCTTCCATTCTGGCACGACGCACCAAGATGTCTTGGATCGTGTTGTTCAGCATGTGTCCCATGTGCAGGACACCGGTCACGTTTGGGGGCGGGATTACTATCGTATAGGGTTCTCTTCCATCGGGTTTGCTGCTGAACAGCTTGTGATCTAGCCAATACTGGTACCACTTCGACTCCACTTCATTGGGGTCGTACTTACTTGCTAATTCCATTCTTATTATATGTTGTTAATTCTTATCTTTTAAAAAACACGCTGCAAAAATACAAAAATTCCACTGAAAATAATTATCTTTGCATTTAAAATAATGTAATATGCACAGTAGAGAAGATAAAATAAAGGCTTTCGGAAGGCTTCTTGACGTTCAGGAAAGGCTCCGGAAGGAATGTCCTTGGGACAGGAAGCAGACCAACGAGAGCCTTAGGCCCAATACGATTGAAGAGGTGTATGAGCTTTGTGATGCCCTCTTGAAGAACGACTACAAGAATATCAGCAAGGAATTAGGGGATGTCATGGAGCATGTCGTCTTCTATTCCATCCTTGGCAACGAGGCTTCGCAGTTTGACATCGCCGATGTTTGCAATCAAGAAGCTGACAAACTCATGTTCCGACATCCTTTCATCGACTGGACGGGGTGGAAGCGCACAGATGGAAGCGATGCGGGGAAAGCCCAGGAAGAGAAACCCGACAGCGTGGATGGCGTCCTTCAGACCTGGGAACAAATCAAGCAAAAGGAAAAGGATGGCAACAGGACGGTCCTCTCTGGGGTTCCTGAGGCACTGCCTTCCCTGATCAAGGCTTATCGAATCCAGGACAAGGCTCGCAATGTCGGGTTCGACTGGAAAGATAAAGCTGATGTCTGGGATAAGGTCAGGGAAGAGCTGGGAGAACTAGAAACAGAACTGAAAAAGGAAGATCGGGAGAAGAGTACTCGTGAGCTCGGCGACTTCCTTTTCAGTGTGATCAATGCCGCACGGCTCTATCATCTGAACCCGGATAATGCCTTAGAACATACCAACCATAAATTCATCCGACGTTTCAATTATGTGGAACAGAAAGCAAAAGACATGCATAAGGATTTGAAAGACATGACTTTAGAAGAGATGGATCAATATTGGAATGAAGCAAAAAAACAAGAAAACGATAGGACAAAATAACGATACAAGTGCTATGAGGAAATTAATTTTTGCAGCTGTCATCATGGCAGCTATGGTCATGGCGGGTTGCCAGTCTAACCAGAAGCGACCATCCGCAGGCAGTAATGATAGTATTCCGTCCGAAAATGCAGTTGCCGACTCTACCGTTTATGGTGTTTGTGGGGAGAATACGGCCATGCACACTTTGGAACTGATCACAGACAAGGGTGATACCCTAAGCTATGCTATGCAAGTGGAGGAAGATGCACAGGTGCAAGGTGGCTTGCTGAGCGGCGACCGGTTGGCCGTCATCGGGCATAAGAACGCGGATGGCGAGCATGTCGCGACCCTTGTCATCAACCTTACGACGCTTTGTGGCAAGTGGACGAGCATCGATAAAAACTTCGAGATCGAGGAAGGCGGCATCGTCAAGTCAAATGTGCAGGCTGAAACGAATCCATGGACGAGTTGGAAAATATGCAATGGAAAATTGGTTCTGAACAAAGATACCTTCCAAATTGACGAACTGGGCGCAGATAGCCTCTATCTGGAAAACGACAAGGGGATCTTCACCTTCAAGCGTCAGAAATAAAGAGCAGCCATGGAGCCATTTCGTATCCTTATCTTAGGGTGTGGTAGTGCATTGCCCACCTTGAAACATTATGCTTCTTCCCAGGTCGTTGAGGTCAGGGGAAAGCTTTTTATGGTCGATTGTGGCGAAGGCACGCAGATGCAATTGCGCCGCGCACACCTGAGATTCACGAAGATTAGTGCCGTCTTTATCTCCCATCTCCATGGTGATCATTGCTTTGGACTCATCGGCATGATTTCTACCTTCGGCATGTTGGGGCGCACCGCGACCCTTCATGTTTATGGACCGGCTGCCTTTGAACCTATGCTCAACGCACAGATGGATATGTTTTGCAAGGGACTCGACTATGAGGTAGTCTTTCATCCGGTGGATACGACAGCTCATGCCGTGGTCTATGAGGACAAGAGCCTGACGGTTGAGACGATCCCCTTGCAGCATCGCATCCCTTGCTGTGGCTATCTCTTCCGCGAGAAAGCTACCTTGCCCCATATCCGGCGGGACATGATCGATTTCTATGAGATCCCAGTCAGCCAGATCAATAATATCAAGAATGGGGCCGACTGGACAACGGACGAGGGAGAGCTGATCCCTAACCATGTGCTGACCGAACCGGCAGAGCAGCCTCGGTCGTATGCTTATTGCAGTGATACGCGGTATATCCCTACCTTGCACCAATGCTTAGAAGGAGTGAGCACACTCTATCACGAGTCTACTTATACCTCCCAATATGAAGAGCGTGCCCAACTCTATTACCATAGTACGGCTGCTCAGGCTGCGACTGTGGCAAGGGATGCCCACGTTGGGAAACTCCTGTTAGGGCATTACAGCGCGCGCTATGATGACGAGGAAGTCTTGCTTCAGGAGGCAAAGGCCATCTTTCCACATACGCTCCTGACAAAGGAGGGAATGGTCGTTGATGTATAGCTCTTGCGCCTGATTCATGCATTTTCCCAGTATTCCAGTAGGCAATTTCCAAAAGGTCATCTATCAGGGCTCAAAAGGTTATCTTTTACGAGCTAAATGGTTATCTTTCGCAAGCTAAAAGGTTATCTCCTGCAAAATCGTTGACTATGCCTGATATTACTTCACACTGTTTGATTTGTTATTACTGAATTGGTTTACATCTTTTTTACTTGCTTCCTGAAAAGCTTTACTCTTCCAGTG
>ONBG01000037.1 GCA_900316015.1 uncultured Prevotella sp.
AAATATCTTGCGGCAAGCGTACGATGGTCTACCTCACCATTCTTAAGTTTGACAAAGTAGTAAGCCACGCCATCATAATAATACTCCAGTTGTCCGTTATAGAACTGCGGTGCTCTGAAATAAGCCTCAAACACAACGTATTCAGGACGTTTCGTGGCAACTAACACCTCGTTTAGCGCTTGCTCCCGGGTATCCATGTACAACACCTTGTCCTTCAAAGTGTCGGTGTCAACATCTTTGTTCAGGTAGGCCACATGGGATACGGAAAACTTAGGAACACTGTCCTTAAAACGAATATAACCTTCGGAGTCTGAAGTCGTCAGCAGTGTTCCTCTTGCATTGAAGACCGAATTGAAGACCGATGCGAATTCAATAGGTTGCCGTGTATGGCTGTCTAACAGCCTGAACTGTACTTGTGCCTTTGCTTCTACACCTAAAAGGCAACAAACAACCAACGCAATAATGTTTTTACTATACAGCATACTAATTTTTTTAGGAAGCCTTCTCCCTGTTACAGCTATACCGACAGTCGCGGGAGACTCTCCATAGTACCTTTTACCACCTTTCTGAAAACTCCTTTACGAAGTTCAATATTAAATCCAACCAATAATTCCTATTTATAGGGCGGTGAACCATATCAACAGATTCTACTCACAGAGAGTAGGCACAACTCTTTTTGTATGAACCTAAAGCGGTGATGCCACACATGCTCCTATCCGTTTCGCTGCAAAGATACCCATTTATTTTAATTATTATAACTCAGCCAGACGATATTTGATCCATAACTTGCGAAAAGTGCGAATATATTGCCATCCATTGATGCTCTTAACATCTGGCTGCTCCTGTCGGAGATGGCATAGTCATCGCGGATTTCAAGAGATGACCTTTCGAACGCTGATAGATAACCTAATAGGAGCTATTAGATGGCCTATTGTAAGGTTGGAGATGACCTATTAGGAGCCCTTAGATGACCTATTGAAGAGCAGGAATGACCTTTTGCCTTTTCACTCTCATCAGATTTCCCCTTTTCTCTCTTGGTCTTTTTCCTTTGCTCTCTTAGAAAAGGAGGACTGGAATATAAAAAATTAAATTCAGCGCAAGTGCTTGTTTATTGCTAACATATTGTTATACAGGACTTTAAATCAAGTTATAGGCTTTATCTATCCCCTGATAGATTCTATCTGTTGGAGGGCGATGAGAAAGTTGCTACCTTTGCATCAGAAAAAGAAAACAAATGTATAACAAATAAAAACAAAAGACAATGAGAACATTAAATTTCACCGGATTGAACGAAAACAATGTACAGAAAGTCAATAACGCATTAGCTCAGCTCTTAGCCGACTTCCAGGTTCATTACACCAACTTGCGCAACTTGCACTGGAACATCAAGGGTCGCCGCTTCTTCATCCTGCATGAGAAGTATGAGGAGCTTTACAACAGCATGGCAGAGAAGATCGACGAAGTGGCTGAGCGCATCCTGCAACTTGACGGCACGCCAGAGCATCGCTTCTCCGCATACCTCAAGCAAGCAAAGGTACAGGAATTGGATGTTGTCAAGAATGAAGACGCAGGACTCAAATATGTCTTAGATACCACCCAAACTTTGATCGCAGACGAAAGAGAGGTACTTGCCGTAGCTGCAGAAGTGGGCGACGAGGTTACAGTAAGCTTGATGACGGACTACCTCGCAGGACAGGAGAAGTTGGTTTGGATGTTAGCAGCATACAACACAGAGGCATAAGGATAAGATATCAGCCATAGAACTACCAACTATTCATCAGAAGCGGACTTAAAGGAGGATTCTTCTTGGGTCCGCTTTTACTGGATAGATCCCCCTGCCATATTTTTGGAGGAATCAAGTAAAATGCGTACTTTTGTCGAGAATAAGCTAAAACAACAACGATATGAAATCGACAAAGACCATCATCATGCTGGTTCTGTGCTGTTTCTTCCTCCCTGTCACAGCACAAAAATATGTTGGAGGTGATATTTCTTGCCTGCCTCTGTACGAGCAGGCTGGGTCTGTTTACGCTGACCATAACGGGAACGTAATCGCTTCCCCACTCTCTTTCTTCAAGGACGCAGGCATGAATGCCATGCGCGTGCGCCTGTTCGTAAACCCTACAGGCTATACGACAGATATCCAATTGCCGTCTGTGAGGACGGCAGACACGAACGTCTGCCAGGACCTGAATTGGGTCAAGGCTCTCGGCAAGCGCATCAAGGCGCAAGGGATGAAATTCTTGCTCGACTTTCATTATTCCGATACCTGGGCAGATCCCGGCAAACAGTGGACCCCTGATGCGTGGGCGTCATTAGGAGACGCAGAATTGCAAAAGCAACTTTATGACTATACCAAGGCAGTTTTGGACACGCTGAAGGCGAATGGGGCGGAACCCGACCTCATCCAGACCGGCAATGAGATCAGCTACGGGATGTTATGGGGAAGCAATACTACAGTAGGGTCATCGTCTGTCAACAGATGCTATCCCTCTTCCAGTACTTCTTATTGGGACAGATTTGCCGGATTGCTCAAGCAAGCCATCGCTGCTTGCCGTGCGGAATGTAGCCAGGCTAAGATTATCTTGCATGTGGAGAGGGTCTCTACCACTCAGCAGAGGGACAATGCCAACTACGTTGCGTTGACGAATTTCTTCCAAAAGATGGATGGCTTCGGCATCGACTATGATGTGATTGGACTCAGTTACTACCCTTATTTCCACGGCTCCCTGAATGAATTAGAGGGAGCGATCCAAGCGATGGAAGCCCATCACCACGACAAGCAGATCATGATCGTGGAGACGGGATATCCCTATGCGTGGGCAGTCGGAGGAAGTACCTACGACTATACCGGCACCTATCCCTATTCGGATGAAGGGCAGAAAGCTTTTACCAACGACCTGATTGCAATGCTCAACAAGCACGAAAAGGTGACGGGGCTGTTCTGGTGGTGGATGGAATACAATGCTTATCCGTATGCTTCCACGAAGCTCTCAGGATGGTATAACGCCCCCTTGTTCGACAGCAATACTGGAAGGGCAACATCAGCATTGTCTTTATTGAAGGATTTCCTCCATACTTCTTCCGGGATCAGTCCACTCCCTGCAGCTTCCTTGCATCAGGATGATGATAATTGGTATACGCTTTCCGGAGCAAAGGTAGGAAAGCCAAACCCGAGAGGAATTTATATCCACCACGGGAAAAAGATTTTCAAGAAGGATTAGCTGAACGCTCCTTTTAAATACCTGCGTGTCAGCTCTTTCTGAGGATGGTGGAACACCTGGTCGGCGTCTCCAGCTTCTATCACCTCACCTAAGTACATAAACACCACATAGTCGGCAATCCGAAGGGCCTGGCGCAAGGTATGGGTAACCATGACAATAGAATAGCTCTGCTTGAGTTCCACGAACAAGTCCTCGACTTTCTTGCTGGAGATAGGGTCTAAGGCACTGGTGCTCTCATCCGCCAACAGGATGCTGGGTTCAACGGCTAAGCTCCGCGCGAGGCAAAGACGCTGTTGCTGTCCTCCAGAAAGCTTGGTTGCCGGACTGTGTAGGCGGCCTTTTACCTCCTCCCAGAGGTTGACGGCGCGCAGATAATGCTCCACGATCAAGTTGAGCTTTGCCTTTTTGTGAATGCCATGGATACGACAGCCATAAGCGATATTGTCATAGATGCTCATGGGAAGTGGGCATGGACGTTGTGGGACCAGTCCTACCTGCCGGCGAAGCTCCGTCAGTTCTGGGCCAGAAGCTTTGACGATGTCCTTCCCGTCCAAGTCGACCCTACCAGAGATCTCTACTCCTTCCGTCGTATCGATCAACCGGTCGAAAGTACGCAACAAGGTTGACTTCCCGCATCCAGAAGGACCAATAATACAAGTGATCTTGTTCTGGGGGATGCGAACGTTCACATTCTTTAATATAGGATTCCCATGGATGGACAGGTTTAGTTGCTTGACCTCCAATTGGGCATTCTCAAGGCGCGCAAACTTGCTATCTACCACGAACGGGGTGGAACGGGTACAAATAGGCTCACGATGCCAAAGACCTGCCACCACACTGTTGTTGAACGTATTGCTAATCGTTGTTGCTATACTCATCTTCTACTCTTTTTTAATCCGATTGCAAAGATCGTTGTTTCTCAGGACTCTCACAATACCCCTTTACAGTGAGATGGATACCAAAGGTTTGGTATATTCACGCAGTCCTACCAAACCTTTGGTAGCCCACAGACATACTTATGGTATCCAAAATACCACTGCCATGGGATTCCCTGTCTTCCCAATTATGCCGAACTTTGCACTCGGAAATCAAAACAAAAAAGATATGGCACAGATTGTAGTAAACGATGAGAAGCAAGAGGTAACACTCCCTCTGACCTTATCAGAGCTGATTAAGCAGAACAAGATCTTCCAACCAGAAATGGTAACGGTACAGATCAACGAGACATTCATCGAGAGAGAAGATTACGACAAGACCCCAATCCATGATGGAGACAAGATCGACTTCCTTTATTTTATGGGAGGAGGAAGCCGATGATTGACTTTACCGAAGACCAGATCGAGCGATACAGCCGCCATATCCTTCTCCAAGAAGTAGGTGTGGAAGGGCAAGAGAAAATCCATGATGCCAAAGTCCTGATTGTCGGGGCGGGTGGATTAGGAGCTCCTGCCGCCTTATACCTCGCTGCAGCGGGCGTGGGTAAGATCGGGATCGTAGATGCAGATGTAGTAGACCTCAGCAACTTGCAGCGCCAAGTGATCCATTTCACGAAAGACATTGGACGTCCAAAAGTGGAGAGTGCCAAGGAAAAGATGGTCGCCATCAACCCCGACGTGGAGGTAACGACCTATCATGAGTTTATGGATTCCGCCAATGCCATGGACATCATCCGTCCTTGGGATTTCGTGATTGATGGAACGGACAACTTTCCCGTCAAATTCCTCATCAACGATGCCTGTGTCATGCTTGGCAAAGCCTTCTCGCACGGTGGCATTCTCCGCTTTAAAGGCCAGACCTTCACGCACGTCCCAGGATCAGCTTGCTATCGTTGCATGTTCAAGGAACCGCCACCAGCCGGTGCTGTCCCAACCTGCTCACAAGCAGGAGTGCTCGGAGCCATCGCCGGGATGCTCGGTACCATACAAGCGACAGAAGCCTTGAAGTACACGCTTGGCGTAGGAGAACTGCTCACCAACCGCCTGCTCACCTTCGATGCCAAGACGATGGTGTCCCGTACTATCCCCGTCAAGAAACGTGATACCTGCCCGATCTGCGGCACCCATCCCACCATTCACCAATTGATTGATTATGAGCAAACAGCTTGCGACCTCAAGCATTAAACAGAAGAAGATGAAGATAAACGAACATGTCATACAGGAGATCATTGACCAAGCACAGAAAGACGCGCCTCAAGAGAGTTGTGGCTATCTGTTGGGGCTTGACGGAGTAGTGACCGAGAATTATCCAATGGAGAACATGGACCACAGTGAGGAACATTTCACCTTTGATCCAAAGGCTCAATTCGCTGCATTAAAGTATGCCCGTCAGCACGACCTAAAGATCCTTGCCAACTGGCATTCTCACCCTGCCAGTCCCTCTCGCCCATCGAATGAGGACATCCGACTTGCCAACGACCCGAACATCCGTTATGCCATTCTATCCCTACAGGATGGCAAAATCCACCTGAACTCATTCAAAATCCTAAGGGGAGAGGTCGTGGATAAGGAGATTCATTTCAGTAGGGAATAAACAATAACTATCAAGCATCATGTATAAAATACCATCCACCCTTAGAGGCGATATCGAATATACGGAATCCCTGATCCAGAAGTTCAAGGCTGGTGAGATCAAAGCTGCCCAATTAAAGTCAAACCGTGTACCTATGGGCATTTACGAGCAGCGTAAGAACAACCATTTCATGTTGCGCATCCGCTGCACGGGTGGACTGATCACGCCTGCACAACTGAAGAGAGTAGCACAGATTGCGCGTAAGGACTATGCCTCGCACATCCATATCACCACGCGCCAGGAGGTACAAATCCATAACGTTGACATCGTAGACGCAACCCCTTCCCTACTGGAGCTGGCAAAAGCGGGACTTGCCACGCAAGGCGGTGGTGGCAATACCATCCGCAACATGCTGGTCAACGACTTGGGAGGCATTAGCGAAAAGGAAGTCTTTGACCCTTATCCTGATGCCATCGAGCTGACAAGTCGACTAATCGCGGAAAAGGATTCATTCACCATGCCCCGCAAGCTGAAGATAGCATTCGACATCAATGAGGAGGATGCCAACTTCTCTCTCGTCAATGATTTCGGACTGCAACCTAAGATCGTAGATGGAAAACGAGGATTCAAGGCTTACCTCGGAGGCTCTGTTGCCACCAATCCTCACTTAGGCTGGAAGGTATTCGACTTTCTGCCAGAGAAGGACCTGTTCCGCGCCCTGAAGGCAGCAAAGAACTTCTTCAATAAGTACGGCAACCGCAAAAACCGCCACAAGGCACGAATCCGGTATATTTTCTATAAATATGGTGAGGAAGAAACCCTCCGAAAATACCAAGAGGAATTTAATGCCTTGAGAAATGATCCGTCACTCGATTTCAGTGCTTCGCCCTTACCCGTAGAAATAAAGTCCCCCTCCTTCGCCCCTATTATTGATGAGAGCAAGGAGTTTCAGACTTGGAAACGCCGCTATGCCAAGGAGCAGAAGCAAAAGGGATTCTTCTATGCAGATATCCCTTTCTTGCACGGCAATAACACACCAGACGTCTTTGAGGCTGTGGCTGATTTCCTTGCAGCGTTCGGGAATGACGTGATCCGGTTCACACCCCGTCAAGGTTTACAAATTCGCAATATCCCAGAGGCATACTTGCCGAATGCGTATCAGTTCTTCAGGGGCTTAGGACTCCACGTTGACGACCCTGTTCTCGTTAGTGCATTGACCTCTTGCACGGGTGCGGATACCTGTAGGTTAGGCATCTGCCTCCCCAAAGGTGCAATCAAAGCCATCCGCAAGAGGCTGATTGACAGCGACCTCGACTTAGACAAGATTCCCGACTTCCAACTCAACATCAATGGATGTACCAACAGTTGTGCACAGAATGCCTGGGCCGACCTTGGATTCAGTGGCCGTATCGGACGCGTAGGGGACAATCCCTATCCAGCCTATACGGTATGGCTTAGGACAAACGGTCACCATGAACTTGCCAAGTCACAGGGCTATATTGCAGCCAAATGGGTTCCTGCCTTCGTAGAAGACTATCTGCGTGACTGGATAGACAGCCGGGAACAGTTTGCCAACTATGACGAATACGTGAAGGAACGCGGTGCGCAGGTGGTCAGCGACTTACTCGCGAAATACAAGGAAGTCCCCTCCTATCAGGAAAACCCCGACTTTTATTACGACTATTCAGCTGATGAGAAATTCAGTCTTGCCAGCCATGGACAAGCAGAATGCTCCGCAGGGCTTTTCGATATCATCGAACTTGACCAGGACACCATCGCGGAAGGTCGCAAGAAGTTGGAACAGCCTGGTGCTGACAAAGAGAAGATCTTGCATCAGATTGTGTTCTCAGAGAGCAGGATGCTGCTCGTCACACGAGGACTCGATCCTCGCACGGATGAAGATGTATACGATGGCTTCCTCAAAGAGTTCATCGAGACCGGCATCGTACCCAAATCATATAAGCCTCTCATTGAGAAAGGCAGGAATGGAGAGTCATTGGTTGCTGACCAGCAAGTCATCTTCAATCTTGCTGACCTACTCAACGAGCTCTATAAGAACATGGACGACAGCCTGCAATTCAATGTCGGAAAGAAAGATGAACCATCCTCTACAGACACTCCGAGGAAAGAGCAAGCTCCATCAGGCAGCTTATCATCACCAGAAACCTCCAGTACGGAGCCTCATGTAAAGAAGGACTTCAGAGGCATTGCCTGCCCGATGAACTTTGTCAAGACAAAGATCGCGCTGGCTCCCATGAAACCAGGAGAGATCTTAGAGATTCTTCTGGATGACGGTCAGCCCATTCAAAACGTGCCAGGCAGCGTGCGTAACGAGGGGCATACAGTACTCTCCACAGAGAAAATCGGTGGATATTGGAAAGTACTCATCAAGAAAAAAGAATGAAAGGGAACAGTGCCGAATTCAAGGAGAGTGAGTTCCTCCCCATCCTGATCCGCATAAAAGGGACGAGGATCCTAATGGTAGGAGGCGGGAAGGTGGCGACTCACAAAGCAATTCTGCTGAGCCGTTTCACCCACCATGCCACCATTATCGCCCCTGAGATATCGGACAGCATCAAGGCTCTACCCTTCGATTGGAAGGAGAAGCCTTTTGAGGCTTCCGATCTCGAAGGTGCCGACCTGTTATATGTATGTACTGGTGATCATGAGTTGAACCGACATATCAAGCAACTGGCTACAGAGAGAGGAATCTTGACCAGCGTCTGCGATGACCCGCAGGCTTGCGACTTTGTCTCCCCTGCTATCTATAGGAATAACAACCTGACCATCGCCGTAGGATCCGATGCAAAAGACGTACGACGTAGTATCAGGGTAAGGAATCATATTGAAGAAAACATTGATAATGGGAAACTATCCATCCAATAACCCAACGCAAGGGGAGGTCATCCTCATCGGCTTCGGACCTGGTGATCCTGACCTGCTGACGGTCAAGGCCATGAAAGCGTTACGACAGGCAGACATCATCTTTTACGATGCCTTGACCAACGAGGCATTCCTCCAGACCTTACCAGCGGAAAAAGTATATGTAGGCAAGCGATGTGGGCGACATCACGAGGAGCAAGAGCAGATCAACGCCCTACTCTTGGAGGCTGCTCAGAAAGGAAAGAATGTAGTCCGCCTAAAGGGAGGAGACCCGATGGTCTTCGCACATGCAGGAGAGGAGATATCATTCCTTGAACGTAACGGCATCAAGACGAGCGTCATCCCTGGCATTACTACGGCACTTGCCTTGGCCGCAGAAGCAAAGGTAAGCCTCACTTACAGGGGAATATCTTCTAGTGTCGCCTTCATCAATGGGCATTCCTCCCATCCAGAAGCCCCTATTGCAGACACACTGGTTTATTACATGGGTGCCTCTCATCTCAGGACGATTGCCAAGGAACTGATTGATGCAGGCAGAAAAGCCTCAACCCCAGTCCTTTTAGCATACAATGTCAGTTTACCCGACGAACAGTTTTATCATCTCACCCTTGGTGCCTTACTACAGTCACAAGTGACTTATCCAACTCCACTGACCGTACTGGTCGGCGAAGTCATCTCACAAAAATAAAGATCAAAACAAATATGGACAACAAGACAATCACACACCTCCAAGAACTCGAATCAGAATCGATGTATGTCCTGCGAGAGGTGGCAGCACAATTTGAGCGTCCCTGCATCCTGTTCTCTGGAGGCAAGGATTCCATCGTGGTAACTTACTTGGCATACAAGGCGTTCTACCCTGCCAAGATCCCGTTCCCCTTGCTTCACATCGACACAGGGCATAACTTCAAGGAGACCCTTGAATATCGTGACCAATTGGTCAAGGACATGGGACTCGATCTCATCGTGGGATCTATCCAGGAAAGCATTGATAAAGGACGCGTCAAGGAGGAAACAGGCTATTATGCCAGTCGTAATAAATTGCAGACGACGACCTTGCTCGATACCATTGAGCAGTATAAATTCGATGCGGCCATCGGTGGTGCCCGTCGGGACGAGGAAAAGTCACGTGCCAAAGAGCGTTTCTTCAGTCATCGAGATGAATTTGGGCAATGGAATCCCAAGAACCAGCGACCCGAACTATGGAACATCTTCAATGGTCGGAAAAACATTGGAGAGCACTTTCGGGTATTCCCTATCTCCAATTGGACAGAAATGGACGTTTGGCAATATATCTTGCAGGAGAAAATCCCGATGCCAAGCCTGTATTTCACACACGAAAGGAAAGTCTTCAACCGTGATGGACAATGGCTGGCTGCCGAACCTTGCATCAAGCGCAAGCCTTCAGAGGAAGTGGTAACCCGACAAGTACGCTGCCGCACTATTGGCGATATCACCTGCACGGGCCTAACTCTCTCCAAGGCACATACCTTAGAGGATATCATCGAAGAGATTGCTGCCAGCAGAATCACGGAAAGAGGCGGGAGAGCTGATGACAAGAGATCGGAAACCGCCATGGAAGACCGGAAAAAGGCTGGATACTTCTAAAAGAGAAAGATACTATTAACATGATTCATTAAGATTACGAAGAAAGATGTCAAATAATCGAGGATATTTAGATATGGAACTGCTTCGCTTCTCTACGGCAGGCAGTGTGGACGATGGAAAGAGTACATTGATCGGGCGACTGCTTTACGACAGCAAGTCTATTTTCGAGGATCAACTGGAAGCCGTGGAGAAAGCTTCTAAAAGCAGAGGGAACGAAGAGGTGAACCTCGCCCTGCTTACCGATGGCCTGCGGGCGGAACGCGAGCAAGGCATCACCATTGATGTAGCGTACCGCTATTTCGCAACACCCAAGCGGAAATTTATCATCGCCGATACTCCTGGACATATCCAGTACACCCGGAACATGGTGACAGATGCCTCAACCGCTGATCTCGCCATTATCTTGGTGGATGCAAGGCATGGCGTGTTGGAACAAACTGTCAGGCATAGTTATATCTCTTCCCTGTTGGGAATACCACATATCTTAGTGGCCATCAACAAAATGGATCTCGTCGACTTCTCTGAAGACGTGTACAAGAAGATAAAGGAAGACTATCAAAAGATGTCTGAGACTTTGCATATACACAATACAGTGTTTATCCCGATTAGTGCGAAGTTAGGGGATAACGTCGTAAAAAAGAGCGATAACATGCCTTGGTACCAAGGCAAGGTCTTACTTGACTTCCTGGAAACTGTCCCCATTGGGCACAAGCTCATTAGTGAAGAGTTTCGATACCCTGTACAATATGTGATCCGCCCCATCAGCGACCAGTTCCCTGATTTCCGTGGATATGCAGGGAGGGTATCCGGTGGTAGAATCCGCCCCGGTGACAGTGTTAAGGTATTGCCTTCCGGACAAACCAGCACGGTGACCCATATCACCCAGGCGAAAGAGGAACTAAAGGAAGCCACCGCCCCCCTAAGCATTACCCTTCAATTAGCGGATGACATTGATATCTCAAGGGGAGACATGTTAGTAAAGACAGAGGAACGACAACCCCAAGTAGAACAGGATATCACATTGGACGTATGCTGGTTTAACGAGACCCCTGCTCAAGTGCGTAACAAGTACATCATCCGGCAGGCAACGGCGGAGACGATGGGGATCATACGTTCCATCAACTTCCGCAGGAATATCAACACCTTAGAGAAAGAACAAGGAGTGACAGAACTGAAGATCAATGATATCGCAGAGATAACGCTCCATACAGCCAACCCGCTCGTATTCGATACGTATCTTCAAAACCGCGTCACCGGTTCTCTGATCTTCATCGATCCAGATACCAACGAGACCGTAGGTGCTGGCATGATCAAATAATGTATTCCTCCTGACGATTCTTCTCAGGACAAGATAAAGATAGCAACGATGGATCCAAAAGAAATTGAGGTTCTGAACCAAACATTAAGCGGTGCGTCCGCCCAGGAAGTTGTCGGTTACTTCCTTTGGGCTTACCAAGGGCGCATCGCCCTTTCCTCCAGTCTCAGCATAGAGGACCAAGCCTTAACCGATATGGTCGTCCAAGCAGACAAGACTGCCCGTATTTTCACGCTGGACACTGGTCGATTGTTCCCCGAAACGTATCAGCTCATAGACAGGACCAACCTCACCTATGGAATTAAAATTGAGGTATTCTTCCCAGATTATCATGAAGTACAAAAGATGGTAAGAGAAGAAGGCATTAACCTGTTCTACAATTCTATTGAGAGTCGCCATCGCTGTTGCCAGATCCGCAAGCTCGAGCCTTTAAGGCGAGCCTTTATGGGATTAGATGCTTGGATCTGTGGACTACGGCATGAACAGAGTATCACCAGAAAGGACATGCGACTCGTGGAATGGGATGACATGCACCATCTTCTGAAAATTAACCCACTGATTGACTGGAGCGAGCAGGACGTGTGGGACTATATCAAGAAAAACCATATCCCTTATAACAAGTTACACGACCACGGCTATCCCAGTATCGGTTGTGAACCTTGCACAAGGGCGGTTCAACCGGGCGAGGACATCCGCGCCGGTCGCTGGTGGTGGGAATCCCCCGACCATCGTGAGTGTGGATTGCACCAACGGTCATAACGACATACCTAACGTATGTGATTGCCTTTCACCCATTTTGGGGATGCTTTTTACCACTGCCATGGTATTGCCTTTCGTCGTTTATTGCCGTATCTTTGCACAAGGTAAAAAAGAATGGATATGAGAAAAAACATCATTGGCAAATCAGCGATTGCACTGAGTATGGCAGCTCTTTTCGTATTTAACGCCTGCGGAGGCAAGAAAGGAGACCCCGTCAAAGGTGGGGATACCCTAACCGGGGAGATCTCTTTATCCGGGGCGTTCGCCCTTTATCCGCTTGCTGTCAAATGGGCAGACGACTTTAAGCTGCTACACCCCAACGTGAGAATAGATATTTCCGCAGGAGGCGCAGGCAAGGGCATCACAGATGCCTTGGCTGATGTCGTTGACATAGGAATGGTATCTCGCGACCTAGCCAACGAAGAAATCAAGAAAGGCGCAATAGGTTTTGCTGTCGCAAAAGATGCCGTTGTGCCTACCATCAATGCTCACAACCCGAATCTGAAAGCGTTGTTAGCACATGGACTCTCCAAGAAGACAGCAGAGGGTCTTTGGATCACGGGAAAGGTCAAGACTTGGGGACAGGTAGCAGGGAATGCCCACTCTGGTGGAGTGACCGTCTACACCCGTTCTGATGCATGTGGTGCAGCAGCCACGTGGGCAAAATGGATGGGGAAGAAACAGGAAGACCTCATTGGAACAGGTGTATTCGGCGACCCAGGAGTCGCTTCTGCCATCCAGAAGGACCCCAATGGGATTGGTTTCAACAATATCGGATATGCCTATAATGCAAAGACGGGAAAGCCCAACCCCGGTATTCTCGTCGTTCCCATCGACGTGAACGAGAACGGGAAAGTCGACCCTGAGGAAGCTTTCTATACCACCCAAGGCCGGTTAGTCAAGGTCATCGCAGAAGGGAAATATCCATCCCCTCCTGCACGTGACCTCTTTTTCGTCACCCATGGCAAGCCCACCAAGCCAGTCGTGATTGCATTCTTGCAATTTGTCCTTTCCCAAAAAGGGCAAAAGGAAAACATATCCCAAGGATATATCCCCATCTCCAGAGACAAAATCAACAATAGCCTGCAACAACTTCATTAATCCTCTCGCATGGAACCAGTAGTCAATCAATGGAAATCCTTCCTGATCGCCTTGTCAGAGGCCATCCTTCTCTTGCTGATCGGCTTGGGAAGTCAACTTTTTTAGAATAGAGTACATGACATACAGAGTATTGAAAGACCAAGCAGCAGGGAAAGTAATGGCATTTCTGACCTTCACATCCTTGCTCGTAGTCATCGCCATGGGCATCGGCCTGTACATGAAATCAGTGCCCATCCTGCATGAGCATTCCATTTGGGACCTGCTGACCACATCAGAATGGAAGCCGATGCGCAACCAGTTCGGGTTCTTCCCCTTCTTAGCCGGTACCTTCTGGGTAACGATTCTTGCTGTGGCGATCGCCCTCCCCACCTCTTTACTGACTGCGATCTTCTTGACAGAATATTCACGTAGTGTGGTGAAGAAATATATCTATCCTCTCTTGGATATCCTCGCTGGTCTTCCTTCTGTCATCTATGGTGTCTGGGGAACATTAGTGATTGTGCCATGGATTTCCAATGCAGTTGCCCCGCATTTCGTCAAATATTCCAGTGGCTATACGGTATTAGCAGGTGGAATCGTCTTAAGTGTGATGATCTTGCCTCTATTGGTCAATCTGTTCGTTGAGCTATTCTCCAATGTCCCAGCAGAAGACAGAGAGGCTTCCCTTGCCTTGGGTGCCACCTCTTGGCAAACCACGCAGTATGTTGTCTTACGGAAGACACTTCCTGGCATGGTGGCAGCCACCGTCCTTGCTATCAGTCGCACCATGGGTGAAACGATCGCCGTTCTGATGGTCTGCGGGAATTTAGCGATTGTTCCCAATTCCTTATTGGATGCCTGCTATCCCATACCCGCCCTGATTGCAAACAATTATGGGGAGATGCTGTCACTGCCCCTCTACGAGAGTGCCTTGATGTTCGCAGCCTTCCTTTTATTTTTGGTCGTTCTTCTTTTCAACCTATTCTCAAGAGTTGTCCTGAAGAAAGTAAATAGTGATTGATATGAAAGCAAAATTTGTCGAAGAGAAAATCATGCGGTGCCTGATGGTGCTCTCTATCACCGTCCTCCTTTTCTTTGTTGCCAGTGTCCTTTGGAGTATTTTCCACCGGGGATGCCCCGTGCTGACTTGGGAGATGGTTTCACAATTGCCAAGTGGAGGTTTTTATATTGGGGGAGAAGGAGGGTTCTTGAATGCGATTGTAGGTTCCGTTCTCATTGTTGGGGCATCGTCAATCCTCGGGCTCATTCTCAGCATCCCTGTGGTATTCTATCTGAATGTATACCTGAAAGCGAACTCAAAGTTTGCCTATCTTTCACGTCTTGCTTACGATGTACTCTTCGGTGTTCCAAGCATCGTCTACGGAGCCTTCGGGTTTAGCATCATGATTTTCCTCGGATTACGCGCCTCGCTCTTAGGAGGTATCATCGTAGTGACCTTGCTGATCATCCCCATCCTTATCCGTTCCTTGGATGAAGTGGCAAGAACCATCCCTCATGAGATGTTGGAATCCTCCTATAGCTTAGGAGCCACAAAGATCGAGACGATTGGGGTGGTCATCCGCCAGATTGCCCCAGCCATTGCCACTGCTACCCTATTGTCGATTGGGCGTGCCATCGGGGATGCAGCCGGCGTGATGTTCACAGCAGGGTTCAGTGACAGTATTCCTACCCAGCTCTCCGACCCTGCAGCCACCTTACCGCTCAGTGTCTTCTTCCAATTAAGCGCGCCACAAGCAGAGGTGCAGGACAGAGCTTATGCAGCAGCTGTGATTCTCACCCTCATCGTCCTCATCCTGAGCCTTTCTGGCAGACTGATCATGAGTCATTTCTCAAAAAACAAGCTTTAAGAAAAAAGAAATGAGAGAAAATACCGGGAAAGGAAATTACCTCTCCCAGGGTTGATCGATTAGATATAAAATTCCGAAGTATCGACGAGTCCTGCCCGGAAAGCGTATTTGACTGCCTCATGGGCAGTATTCACCTTCAGTTTTCGGAAGATGTTCTTACGATGGGTATTCACCGTATGGACGCTACTAAACCGTTCCGCAGCTATTTCCTTGGTCGTCTTTCCTTGTGCGATAGCTTTCAAGATCTCAATCTCCGTAGGCGTGAGCCCAGCAGGAAGATCTTCCTTTTGCTGCTCAAGCAAGATCTCCGTCGCTCTTTGGCAGATATAGCGACTGCCTTGTAGGGAAGCCGTGATGGCATCTCGGATGACATTCAGCGGAGAATCCTTAAAGATAATGCTAATGCGATGACTGGAATAGATAATCGATCGCATGAACTTATCTGTCAGGTCATCGCTGATCAAGATCCAATGCACGTTGGAAAAACGTTCCGACACAATCAGCAGACTCTCAATACCACTAAAATCGAACAAGGTATAATCGAGAAAGACAACAGACACGGGATCTGCTTTGAGCTGTTCCAACAATTCAGCCTTGTCCTCAGCCCGACTGATATGGCAAGATCCCGACTGTAAGAGGATGTGTTCCAATCCTATTCTTGTCAAATCCTGATTATCTGCTAATATGAAATGGTTCATGCCGCAAAAGTACACATTCCGCACGACATGAGGAATCGCAGATCATCGGTATTTAACATACCACATTTATGGTAATTTATCGGTTACTCATCCTCCGAAGAATCCGAGTTGTCAGCTACGATCTTCGGGCCACGGACTTTCTCTTTCTGGGTCAACCCACTGATGATCTGTATGTTAATTCCATCACTCAGTCCTGTCTTCACCTTCCGTTTCTCGTAAGTCTTCTGATCGCCTGTACCTTTCACCACATATACATAAGAGTCGTTTCCACTAAATTCGATCGCACTCTCCGGTACTGTCAGCACATGGTTTGCCTGAGCCAGAACGATTTCGGCATTGGCACTGTATCCACTTCGCAACTGTTTGACATCTTTTACATGAACGGCAGCCTTGATCTCAAACTGGTTGGCACCATTGCTCTCTGTTGCCTTCGGGGAGATATACTCCAAGGAAGCCTCTAAATGCTCATCTTGCAAGGCTCCAATCGTAATCTTCATTGGCATGCCTACGACCAACTTACCCACTTCCGTCTCATCGATATTCCCGCGGAAGATCAGGTCATTCATGTTTGCCACGGTTGCAATCGTCGTTCCATCATTGAAGGTATTGGAAAGGATGACTGTATTTCCTACTTTCACTGGCACGTCAAGGATCAGTCCTGTCACCGTAGACCGGATCAGAGTAGAGCTCATGCTGGCATTAGCACGAGACACACCGTTCTTCACCGTTTCTAAGTTGTCCGTGGCAGCCTGTACCTCTTCACGACTTTGCCGCAAGGTTTGGGCGATCTTGTCATACTCGTCTGCTGATACCAATCCCTTGTCATACAGCACCTTCTCGCGCTGATAGTCGATCTTCGCTTGCTTGACATTGACATTCGCAAGGCGCAAGCGAGCCTGGGCAGCCGTCAGAGAGCTCATGTCAGGGATGACTTTCACCTTGGCGATCACCTCTCCAGCCTGGACAGTCTGGCCTGCTTCCTTTAGGATCTCGGTGATAATTCCACTGATCTGAGGCTTCACGTTCACCTCATTGCGAGGTTCTATCTTGCCCGTTACGATGGTCGTTTTCCTGATATCCATGACCTTCGGGGTAAACTCATTGTAAGTCACAGGCTTGGGCTGTGACTGAACCCACAAGAACACAAAGGTTCCGACAAAAACAAGCACTACAACCAGTGCCAGGATCATTTTAAAATATTTCTTCATAATTCTGATAATTAGCACATTGAACACGTATATCTTTTACTCATCTCTCATCGCATCCACCGGCTTGATCCGCATCGCCCTGATGGCTGGGGCCAGACCGGCCAAGATACCAAGGACCATCAACAGGACCAAAGCCCCGATAGCAGTCCAAAACTTCACCTGATAATGGGCATCTACGATCCCATCCGTGGTATTTCCCATCTGGATCATCTGTAAGATAAGTATGCCAAAGAGGATCCCACTCATGCCCGCGACCGCAGTCAAGACTACGCTCTCGGTCACAATCTGCGAGAGGATCATCTTCGGCGTTGCCCCGATAGCACGCCGGATCCCTATCTCCGTGGTACGTTCCCTCACCGTCACCATCATAATATTGGATACGCCGATAGCACCTGCCAGCAAGGTGCCTATGCCCACCATGAGGATGAGGAAGTTAACGCCTTGAAAGAGATTGTCCATCATCGAGAACATCACCTCCGTATTGAGGATAGGTATGGCCTTCTCATCCGTTGGTTCGATGAAATGTCCCCTGGCAATGACAGCCCTCATTTTGGGTGACAAAGCACTGATCTTATATCCCGGACGGGCCGTAACACAGATCATTTGTACAGAGTCGCCCATGTTATAAGCCTGTTGCATGAGAGTCAAGGGGATGGCAATTGCCTCATCCGCACTACCGTTTATGTTCATGTTTCCCCCGTTATAATCGACACCTACCACATCATAATATGTAGAGTCGATCCTGATGCGCTGTCCACAAGGATTCTCACCCTTGGGGAACAGGGTCTTATACACCTTTTTCCCTAATACACAAACCTTTCGGTGCTGGTTCATGTCCATGTCGTTCAGATACCTGCCGTAGTACAGTTTTGGTGCCTCTACCTTCGTATAGATGGGTTCCAGTCCCTTGACATTGCAAGAGCTTTTCTTATCCCCGTACACAGCCATGGCTCCCCAATGGCTGATCATCGGTGTCACGACATCCAGTTCAGGCATTTGCTCCTTCAACCTGCCGACATCGCTGTAATCCATACACCAACTGCGCCCTTTCCGGAACCCCTTGTAGGGCTTGCTGGTCACATTCTCCCAGATGATACCACTGTTCGTGGCAAAACCTTCGAAGTTATTGGATAGCTTTTCCTTCATGCCCTGTCCGCCACCCAACAGCACCATCAGCATAAAGATTCCCCAGAACACGCCAAAGCCGGTCAGGAGGGAACGCGCCTTATTACGGGTCAGCGTATCTAAAATCTCGCGATATGTATCTAAATCGAATTTCATTCTGCGTTCAATGCTTCAATCGGTCGGATACGGGCTGCCTTCCGGGCTGGGACCAGCCCTGCCAGTGTTCCAGCGATGATCATGACAAGCGTTGCCTCCACGCATACGTCCAATCCCACGGTAGGATTGACAAACATGGAGAACTGTGCAATCCCGATATCCATGACCTTATGTCCTAAGGTAATGTCCATATATTGATTGGCAGCGATACCTAAGATCATGCCAATATATCCAAAGAAAGTAGTGATGATCACGCTCTCCACGATGATCAGGCGGAGAATCGACAAAGGCTTGGCTCCGATGGCTTTCCGAATCCCGAACTCCCGGGTTCGTTCCTTGACTGTAATCAGCATGATATTGCTAACGCCCACAATGCCACTTAGCAACGTAAAGAGTCCTATGACCCACAAGGCGGTGCGAATGATGCTAATACCCTTGTCCATCTGCATGGCCTGAGTGAAACGGTTCCATATCCAGATCGAGTTCTCATCCGAGGGATCTGCCTGGTGGTTCCTGTTCAGGAGAGCCCTGTAGGTCTTCTCAAAGGCATCATTGTCCTCCTCGGTCTTGAGTCCATGAAAGGTAAACTCAATATTGCCTGCATTATCCCCCATTCCAAACATCGTCTGGAGGGTGCTAAAAGCGGTATACATGGTGTTCCCTTGGCTTGTCTTATCATCCTGATAGATGCCCACCACCTCGAAGGCGATATTCCCAGCCTTGACATACTTGCCAATCAACATCCGGATATCTCCAATATATAGTTCTTTAGCCTGTGTATCACTGACAACCAACACCTTCCTTCTTTGGTTGAAGTCGATCTGGTTGACAAACCTTCCGTACATCATTTTGATTTTGTTGATACTTGTCTCATTGGGATAAACCCCATAGAGAGTGCTGTTTACGTAGTTCTGGTCAAGGCTAACCGTCTGTCCTGCTTGTTGGAGCTGTGCCCCTACATCTTCCACGTTTGCCTTGAAATTATGCTGTGTCGCGGCGACATCCGCATTGTTCAAGGTGATCGGTCTGCCTTCTGAAAGCCCGTTATAAGCCTTAGAGGTCTGTCCACCGAAGATCATCATGGAATTATCCACGAAACGGTCGAAGCTCTGCAACTGGGCATTGATCAGTCCATTCCCGGCACCAAGCAGGAAGATAATCATGAAGATACCCCATGCTACGGCAAAGCCGGTCAGTGCCGTACGCAACTTATTCCGCTTGGATGTCTGCCATATTTCCTCTAATACGTCTCTCATCTCCTTGATGTTGTCTCTGGTTCTTTTATTTCATGACACCGTTTACCCCAAAAGGACTTGCCTTATGGTCAAGGTTCAGCTCAATCTTGCCAATCACCCCATCCTTGATATGGATGATCTTATTGGTCTCATTGGCCACTCCACTCTCATGGGTAACCACGACGATGGTCTTATGCTCTTCCTCATTCAGCTTCTTCAAGAGTTCCATAACCTCTACGCTGGTCTTGGAATCCAAGGCACCGGTAGGCTCATCGGCAAGGATAATGTCCGGGTTCGTGATCAAGGCCCTGGCGATGGCTACCCTTTGCTTTTGCCCACCACTCATCTCATTGGGATAATGCTGTGCCCAGTCGAGCAGGTCCATCTTGTCCAAGTATTCCATTGCCATCTGATGGCGCTTTCTCCTGCCAACTCCCTGGTAGAATAAAGGCAGTTCTATATTCTCTACCGCGGTCTTGAAGCCGATCAGGTTGAAGCTTTGGAAGACGAAGCCAATCATGTGGTTACGATATTCAGCTGCCTTTGTCTCTGAAAGTCCTTTGATTAACTTTCCTGCCAAATAGTATTCCCCACTATCGTAATTGTCAAGGATACCCAAGATATTCAACAAGGTAGACTTGCCGGAACCGGATGCCCCCATGATAGAAACGAACTCCCCCTCTTCAATATCAAGGTTGACTCCCTTGAGGACATGAAGGGGCTGGGCTCCGAAATAGGTCTTATTTATGTTCTTTAAATGTATCATCATGCTTTATAGACGAATTTAATGTATGAAAAGTTGCAGGGTCTTGAAAATGGCATGTCTCATTTTTCTCTATTTTAAGTGTTTGGTCACAATATTCCACCACCGCAGGGCGATGGGTAATAAAGATCACTGTTTTCTGATGATGCTCCAAGATGTTCTGCAACAGATGCCGTTCCGTCTCCTGGTCTAAGGCACTGGTTGCCTCATCGAAGAGCATAATGCTACGGTTGCGGAGCAAAGCCCTGGCGATACTGATCCTTTGAGCCTGTCCTTCGCTGAGTCCACCCCCATGCTCTGTACATAAAGAGTCCAATCCCTGAGGCAGGTCGAAGACGAAATCCGCACAACTCAGCCTCAACGCTTCGTTCATCTCGTCCTCTGTCGCATCGAGCTTTCCTAAGCGGAGGTTATCCCTGATAGTACCACTTAATAAGGTATTCCCTTGGGGGACATACACGAAGTTGCATCGCATCAGAGGAGTCAGGACCTTGGATTCCCGTTCATTGTAAATCTCTATCTTCCCTCTTTGAGGATGGATGAGGGAGAGCAGCAAGCGCACTAGTGTCGTCTTCCCCGCTCCTGTCTCCCCTAAGATTGCCGTACAGGTTCCGGGCTTGAAGTCGAAGGTAAGATGGTCGATGACAGTTCCTTCTGCCTGGTCATAAGCATAGGACACATCCTCCAGCCGCACGCCACAGGAAGGTCCCATATCCATGGGTTCTCCTTGTTCCTCCAATGGGTCTTCCTCCAACTCCATCAACCTTTCAGCTGCCGTGAAGACAGAGACAAACGCGGGTATTAACTTAGTCAGATTGCGCGCCGGACCTTGGATCCGGTTGACCAATTGAAGGAAAGCCGTCATACCCCCGAAAGTCAGGGTATGCTGCGACATCCGCAAGGCCGCCCAGAGGAAAGCAATCAGATACCCCAATGCAAACCCGAAGTTAACGGTCAAGTTGGAGAAAACACTGAAGGCAGTACGCTTCACTACCCGATGGCGCAATTCACTCTGGGTATCCCCGAGTCTATTGATCACCACGTCATCGCCCTCCAAGGTCTTAATCAGCGTTTTATTCTGCACGGTTTCCTGTAAGAGACTTTGGATCTTACTGTCTGAGTTCCTCACCTGACGGGTCAACTGCCGCATCTTCCCGATATAGATCTTACTAAAACCAATGAACAACGGCAAGATAGCAACTGTGATCAGGGCCAAGACCTTGTCCATCGAGAACAAATAACAGAATGCCCCAACGAAAAGGGCGAGAACGGAGAGCGTGTTCGGGATCGTTTCCGTCAGAAAGCCTACCACGTTGTTCACGTCCGTTTCCAAACGGTTCAGGATATCTCCAGAATGTTTCTTGTCTTTTCCTTGCCACTCCGAGCGGAGGATACGGTCGAGCATCTGCTGCTGCATCCTGTTCTGTGCCTTGATGCCTAAGATGTTTTTCACCCAGATATTGGAGATGTTCAACGCATAATCGCAGAGGATCAGGATACCCATCAGAGCTACCGCCCCATAGATACTTCCCTTTGTCGAACCTACCGCCACGTCAATGGCATGTTGTACGGCCCACACCTGTGCCAGGCTGACGACCACCATGAGCAGTCCGATCACAGCATTCAGCACGGCCTGAAACCTGTTCCCACGCCACGCCCGCCACAGCCATCTCAGGATGGTCTTCGCGGAATAAGCGCTGTCCTGTATCTTAAAGATTTCCTTTACTTTCATTCCTGACGCTGATCAGCCCCCCACATCATCTTTTCACGAAGCGTAGAAAAATAGCGTTGTCCCAAGCGCTTGACGATCTTAATGGTATAAGGTGCCTTCCGGATGGTAACCATCGTTCCCTCTCTCAGCTTCTCCGACCGACCATCAATGGCCACGAGGAAATTATGGGAGCGACTTTCTACCGTCAACGTAATCACAGAATCATCCTTGATGACGATCGGACGGATATTCAGGCTATGGGGAGCAACGGGAGTTAAGCAGAGAATACCCGACTGAGGCACCATGATTGGCCCACCGTTAGACAAGCTATAGGCTGTACTCCCCGTAGGAGTCGTCACGATCAAGCCATCCGCTTGATAGGTCACCAGATATTCGTCATTGACCGAAGTATGAATGGAAATCATCGAGGCATTGTCTCTTTTCAGGATGGCAATGTCATTCAAGGCAAAAGGATTGCCCTCAATGGGTTCCCCGTCTGCCTCAATCCGGATCACGCTATGGTCTTCGATCTTGAACTTTCCCTCATAGATGGCATCGAGGGCTTCCGGTATCTCATTCGGCAGGACATCCGCCAGGAAGCCCAGGCGCCCCATGTTGATTCCCATGATCGGGATATTCTTAGCACCTACCTTACTGGCTGCCTTCAGGAAGGTCCCATCCCCACCCATGGAGATCACATAATCGACATCGAAATTATAGTCATCAAACACCCCTGTTGCCTGGACCTTCAGGTTCTGGGCATAGGCAAGGAAGTCGTAAAAGATCCTTTCGATATAGATTTCAGCTCCTTTTTCATTGAGATAATCCAACAGACTACTGATAGAAGCCGATTTCTTGGGCTGGTATTCATTGCCAAAAATGGCAAAACGCAACTTCGATGATGCCATGATTCATTCTTTTTAGATGACAAATTCTGCCATGTGACAAACATTTTGTATATTTGCAGGTGAATTTAGTTGCAAATATAAGGAAAATTATTGATAACCGCTTAAAGTTATGGCAAAAGTATATGAATTTCTCGCCAATGGCTTCGAGGAAGTTGAAGGATTGGCACCGGTAGACATTCTCCGCAGAGGAGGCGTTGACATCAAGACAGTAAGTGTGACTGGATCTTTAAAGGTAGAGTCATCTCATGGCGTCACCGTGATGGCAGACTTGCTTTTCGAGGATGCCGACCTGAGTGACGCAGACATGTTGATGCTTCCTGGTGGCATGCCTGGCTCCACCAACCTGAACGCCCACGAGGGTGTTCGCAAAGCGCTCTTAGAGCATTACCAACAAGGGAAGAGGATTGGAGCCATCTGTGCAGCCCCAATGGTATTGGGCAGTCTGGGTATCCTCAACGGGAAGAAGGCCACTTGCTCACCGGGTTTCCAGAAGTACCTGACCGGTGCGGAATATACACATGAACTCTTTACCGTCGACGGAACGGTCATCACAGGTGAGGGTCCAGCAGCCACTTTCCCTTATGCCTATAAGATTCTCTCCTTCTTTATTGGAGAAGAGCCCGTACGGGAGCTGATGCACAAGATGCAGTTCCTGCACCTCATCGGGGAAGAGTAACCACGATTGTTCAATATCTAACAGGAAGACGATGGACTATGTGATTATTGTTGCTGGGGGCAAGGGACTTCGCATGGGATCAGACATCCCGAAGCAGTTCATGACGATCGGCGGAAAACCGATCTTGATGCACACGATGACTCGTTTCCATGAGTATGATCCCAACATGGGCATGATCGTGGTCCTGCCCCATGACCAGCAAGACACTTGGAAACAATTGTGCAAGGAATACCATTTCGATATCCCGCATGAAGTAGTAGATGGAGGGGACACTCGCTTTGCCTCTTCCAAGAATGGGCTTGCCGCCATTCCCGATGACGCGGAGGGCGTGGTAGGCATACACGATGGCGTGCGCCCCTTCGTGTCCCGAGAGGTCATCGAGGAATGTTACGAAGCTGCAAGAGACGAATATGCGGCCATCCCCGTGATCCCGGTGACCGACACGATCCGGTATGTCGACCGCCATGGAGGCGGCAAGAATGTCATGCGCAGTGACTATCGGGTGGTACAAACCCCACAGGCGTTTGACATCAGCCTGGTCAAACAGGCTTTCAACCAACCTTACCAAGACAGTTTTACGGATGATGCCTCCGTGGTGGAAGCGCTCGGCTGTCAGGTGGTCATGGTCGACGGAAACCGAGAGAACATCAAGATAACGACTCCTTTCGACCTGGCCATTGCCGAAGCCTTCTTGAAAGGCAAGCAGGACAACCCTTGATTTGATAATCGCCCATGCCTACAGACTTACTCGACCAGGATATTATGTACTTGCCCGGAATGGGTCCGAAACGCAAGGAGATATTGAACAAGGAGCTCAATATCCATACTTGGCGTGATCTGTTGGAATACTATCCCTACAAGTATGTCGACCGCAGTCGTATCTATGCCATCAACGAGCTGTCGCCAGACATGCCTTTTGTACAAGTGAAAGGCAGGATCCTCAGCTTTGAGGAATACGACATGGGGGCGCGAAAGAAACGGATCGTCGCCCATTTCACGGACGGACGGGGCGTCATCGACTTGGTCTGGTTCCATGGCACGCAGTATGTCTACAAGACTTACCAGACAGGAGTGGAATACATTGTTTTCGGAAAGCCTACTGTTTATGGAGGACGGTTCCAGTTTGCACACCCTGACATTGACAAGGCAGACACGCTCCAGCTTTCTTCCATGGGCATGCAACCTTATTATAGTACCTCAGAGAAAATGAAGAAGATGGGCATGCAGTCGCGGTTCATGGAAAAGATGGAACGGGTATTGCTCGACCGCATCCCCTCCCCTATGCCAGAGACGATCCCTCCCTTCATCACCTCTCCCCTCCATCTGATCCCGAGGGACGCAGCGATGCGGCAGATCCACTATCCGAAAACAGCTGATGAGATGGCGAGGGCACGCTTCCGCTTGAAATTCGAGGAACTGTTCTATGTCCAATTGAATATCCTCAGGTATGCCAGCGACCACCGCAGGAAATATAGAGGATATGTCTTCGCGCACGTCGGGGCAATCTTCAACTATTTCTACCAACACAACCTCCCTTTCCCACTTACCGGCGCACAGAAACGGGTCATGCATGAGATCCGTGCCGACATGGGCAGTGGGAAGCAGATGAACCGCCTGCTCCAGGGGGATGTAGGATCAGGAAAGACCTTGGTGGCCCTGATGTCCATGCTCATCGCCATCGACAACGGATACCAGGCTTGCATCATGGCACCTACGGAGATCCTTGCGGAACAGCACCTGACCACGATCTTAGGATTCCTGAAGGGCATGGACATTCGCGTAGAACTGCTTACCGGTATTGTGAAAGGCAAGAAACGACAGGATATACTTGATGGACTGAAGAACGGAAACGTGCAAATTTTGGTAGGCACACACGCCATTATCGAGGATCCTGTGCAATTCGCACACCTCGGACTCGCCGTCGTGGATGAGCAGCACCGCTTTGGAGTCAAGCAACGGGCCAAGCTTTGGGCAAAAAGCGAGAATCCTCCCCATATCCTCGTCATGACCGCCACGCCCATCCCTAGGACGTTGGCCATGACCATCTACGGTGACTTAGACGTTAGCGTCATCGATGAGTTGCCACCCGGGCGCAAGCCCATCCAGACCCTGCACAAGTTTGACAACCAAATGACCAGTCTCTATCAGGGCATCCGGCAACAAATCCACCAAGGCAGGCAAGTATATATTGTTTTCCCCCTGATCAAGGAGAGTGAAAAAAGCGACTTGAAGAACTTAGAGGAAGGCTTTGAGGCTCTGAAGCAGATCTTCCCAGAATTCAAGTTGAGCAAGGTGCATGGCAAGATGAAACCGAAAGATAAGGAAGAGGAAATGCAGAAGTTTGTGAGAGGCGAGACCCAGATCTTAGTAGCTACCACGGTGATAGAAGTAGGCGTGAACGTCCCGAATGCTTCCGTGATGGTGATCCTCGACGCCCAGCGGTTCGGGCTTTCCCAACTCCACCAGTTGCGGGGCAGGGTGGGCAGAGGTGCCGACCAAAGCTACTGCATCCTCGTCACCAATTATAAGTTAGCGGAGGATACACGCAAAAGAATTGACATCATGTGTGACACGAACGATGGGTTCCAAATCGCGGAAGCCGACTTGAAGTTACGAGGGCCCGGCGACTTAGAGGGAACGCAACAGAGTGGCATCGCCTTCGACTTAAAGATCGCTGATATCGCACGGGATGGACAGATTGTGCAAATCGCACGGGATGAAGCCCAGAAAATCATAGATAATGATCCCTTGTGCACGAAGACAGAAAATCAAATTTTGTGGAATAGGTTAAAAGAATTAAGAAAAACCAACATCAACTGGGCAGCCATCAGTTGATATAGATCAATTCCCCGATCCCTGTTATTTAAAGAGAATGTAAAGGGATTGTAACGTTTCCAATTGTGTTAAAAGGAAAATAAAAACTGTTAACGAAGAAACAATTTTACTGTTTTTTTGCTATCTTTGTGCAGTCTTTTGAGAATTTGGTGATCATTTGTACCGTTCATCATCTTCATTTATGCAGAAATGCTATTTCTGCTTTTATATTATTAGACCTAAATAAGATTGATATGAATTTAAAGAAAACAATAAAGTCAGTTGCCCTATTCGCATTCCTCGCCTTGGCTTCGCAGCCTGTTGCAGCCCAAGACCTTTTAGCGCGTCAGGCACCTGTCGATAGAAGGGCGCGAGCCGTAGACACGTTAGCATTGCAAAATATCATTGAACGTGAAAACGCACAATCTCCAGCAGCTGCCCTTTATAAGGATGAGTGGGACAACAGATACGCACACAAAGCCACAGAATTACCAGATTCTTTCCGCATCAACCTTCGTCATTTCTCTATGCCTACGCCGAGCCGTGTGATCACATCCAATTTTGGATACCGTTGGGGGCGTATGCATAAAGGACTGGACATCAAAGTTTATATTGGCGATACCATCCGCGCCGCATGGAGCGGAAAAGTACGCATCGTCAGATACGAAGCCGGCGGTTATGGCAACTATATCGTGATCCGCCATCCCAATGGGCTGGAAACCATCTATGGTCACCTCTCCAAGCAATTGGTGTCCGAGAACCAAGAGGTACGCGCTGGCGAAGTGATTGGCTTAGGAGGAAATACAGGTAGGAGTACAGGTTCCCACTTACATTTCGAGACTCGTCTTTGTGGCGTTGCCTTGAATCCAGCCTTATTCTTCGATTTCCGCGACCAGGATATCACCGCCGACAGCTACATGTTCCGCCGCAATACCATCGACCGAGAGTCGGCTGAGGCAACACGCGCACGGGGAAAGATCGGCAACGGTGGCTACTCTCGTGATGAGGTTCAGGGCAGCTATGCACAGAACGACGCTGTAGAAGGTGGGGCAGAAAAGCTCTATCACAAAGTGGAATCTGGCGAGACGCTTGCCTCTATCGCAGAAAAGAGAGGGGTCAGCATCGAGACGCTTTGCAAGCTGAATCACCTCAAGAGAAACGCCAAGGTTCGTGCCGGGCGTATTCTTAGGTACGCTTAAAGAGGATATTCCAACAAAAAGCCTCCCTGGGATTTTCCCAAGGAGGCTTTTTTATGCCTGGTCTCTACTACTTCAGGATCACTTCCTGATATCTGATATGGGTTCTATGCCAGGTGTAAATGCAATGCAGATGCTCATTCTTTCCTTGGATGATCGAAGGATAGGAATATTCCCCTGGCTTGTCTTCCAAAGTCAGGACATCCGTCCAATGGTTTCCATCCTTGCTCACAGCAAGGTTCAAGGGCGTACGAGGTCCCATTTCCTTCCCCGGCTCCGTCGTCGCATGATTGTAAATCAGCGCAAAGGAACCGTCCTTTAAGGTGACGGCATCCAACCCGGAATTGTTATTGGGAAGATCCGTGAGCGTTACCTTGCTCCATGAGTCTCCCTGATCCGAACTATAAGAGGTGGCTATTTTGCCGTTCTTTGTGCGGCAAAGCACCTGCAACCGCCCATCCTTCAATTTCAGGATGGTAGGTTGAATGCACTCAATAGGCTGTTTCCGTGGTTTTTCCTTTTCTATCTCCGCAGTGGGAATGGCCTCCTCTGCCTCAATGGGTCCTACATATTTCCAGGTTTTCTTCTTCAGGTCATAGATTTCAAAATGGATCTTCCAGCCGCCCACTTCCGTGCTCGATGGACAGATCAACCGATGTCCCGTCAAAACAGGTTTGTCCTTGATCGGCCCTAAGTATCCTGCAGGCAAAGGTTCCTTCTCACTCCATGTCCGCCCTTGGTCATGGGAACGGATCAGCCAACCACTCCAGTCAGCCACATACAACCCTATCTTGAAAAACAAGACGACCTCTCCATCTGGCATCTGATAGAGCACGGGATTATAGCAAGGTTTTCGAAGGCTGTTGGAAAGGATACCGTCTGCCACTTGGACAGGAGCCTCCCAACGCTCTTCCCCTTTGTTCTTTCTACTCAACCAAATGCAAACATCCTTGCTGCCTTCGTAGGCTCCCCCGAAATAAGCAGCCAACAGATCACCGTTCTTCAGTTCGACAATAGTAGCAGCATGACATGACGGGAAAGGAGCTTTTTGATAAAGGAACTGATTCCTGAAAACAACAGGCTTGCCCGCAAAGGTTGGGCAAGTAGCACACCATAAAAAAAGGGACAAAAAGAAAAAAAACGACTTATACATAAGAAATTATTTTTTCAGTATCGACCGGAAGACGAACCAAACATGCACGAGAACCGTTGTGACCAGTCCATAATGATGTCGCATCACCCCGAACCTCTCTTTCAAGGAAGCCCGATGATGCTGAATCGACATCCCTCCTTCCAGGTAATTGACCACCACTTCATTCACGTCCCACAAAGGCAAATGGCATTTTTCCGCATCCTTCATCACACGGATACACCAATCGAAGTCAGCACTATATTTATAGTTCAAGTCATAAAGGTTCCGACGGGCAAGGTCGGTGCGGGCATAAAAAGCCTGGTGGCAGACTAACATTCCCCACTTAAACGAACGCCATGTCAGTTTCTTAGGAGGGGAGAGTCGGCGATGCCGCAGGAAGTGCCCGTCGTCATCGACGATATCCGTATCGCCATAGAGCACGCCAGGAAGATCCTCCCCATCCCCGACACTATTGGCAACCAACTCCAACGTATCCTTTGAAGGAAAGACATCCCCCGCGTTCAGGAAAACGAGAAAATCGCCAGTAGCCTTCATGATCCCTTTGTTCATGGCATCATATAGTCCGCGGTCGGGCTCTGAGACAACAATCACATCATGCCCGTCCTCATCTTCGTCATTCTCCTCTTGATAGGCTTTCGCCAGCTCTACTGTCCGGTCCTTAGAAGCCCCGTCCAAGATCAAGTGCTCCACATAAGGGTAAGTCTGTTCCAAGACACTGTCAAACGTCCTTTCACACACAGTCTCTGCCTGGTATGTGCAGGTGATCACAGAGAATTTGATCATAACTTATAAGTTTTGAAGGCCATTGCCTCGTTATAAACATCAATATACTTCATTGCCACGGCATGTTGTGAATAACTCGCCACGACTTTCTGCCGTGCCGCAACGCTTAAGGCATGTCCATCCGCCTCCTCGAGGATCCAATGTATGCCCTTCCCCAAGTCTTCGGCATTCTTGTAATCTGCTACGTAGCCATTCACTTGATGGTCGATCTCCTCTGGGATGCCCCCCACCTTGAAGCCGACACAAGGGATGCCACACGCCATTGCCTCCATGATGGTATTCGGGAGGTTCTCGCTTAATGACGGCAACACAAACACGTTACAACTCTGATAAGTCTCGACAATGGCATGTGGGTTGTTGACATAGCCCAAGGAGTAGACCGGCAACCGGAACTGGTCTTCTATCTCCTCAGCATGACCGCCCATGACCACAATGCCCCATTGTTCTTTCAACTCTGGATGCGCAGCTACCAAACTGTTACAAGCCTGAACGAAATAATCCATGCCCTTGAGACGGTTCGTCACGCGTTGTGAGGCAAAGAGGATAAGCTTCCTGTCGAGTGGCAGGTTCATCTGCAACCGTGCCTGCCGCTGGTCACCCGGCTGGAAAAAGCGTGTGTCGATGGGATTTGGAATGTTCGTAATGTCCTGTCCTACGAGCAGGCGACTCCTGCGCGCCTCTCCGGCGAGCCATTTGCTACACGCCACAAACTTAATAGAATGCTTCGCCAAGATACGAGCCTTACGCTCCCAAACCTGATAAGAGAGATCGCGCTTGCTGCCACCTCCAGGAAGCAACGGGCATTGCTGGCAATGAGTGGTGAAACGGGGACAAGAAAGCGTGACATGACAAATGGCCGTGACAGGCCACGCATCATGCAAGGTCCACACCACTGGCTTGCCGTCATCAAGGATCTTGCGGATATCCCTGAGCGAGAGCAACCCCTGATTGACCCACGACAAATGGATTACATCCGCCTCCTTGTATTCCGGCAGCGAAGTGATATCCGTACCCGAACAAGCCGTATCGATTTCGAAGAGATGCTCCCGTTTGAAATGCAAGTGACAGAAAATGCGCCACCGTTCCCAAAGGAAATGGAACCGATGGAAAGCCGGATGAGGCAGTTGCACGACCGTAATGTTCTCGGTCTGCTTGTCAGCCACGAGCATCTTCGCTTTCACGCCATTGTTGTTCAGTGCTTCCATCAAGCGGTTGGATGCCACGGCTGCCCCACCCGTTTTCTCACTTGTATTGACAATCAGTACCCTCATATCACTCTTCCTTTTCTGTGCAAAGATACTGCAAACCGAGAGAAATACAAAATAAATATCGAAGATTTTATTTTTATTTCCGAGGTGCAGCGTAGCTTATATAAAGATACTGCAAACCGAGAGAAATACAAAATAAATATCGAAGATTTTATTTTTATTTCCGAGGTGCAGCGTAGCTTATGAAAATATACTGCAAACCGAGAGAAATACACGATTTGATTGATTATCAAATCTTCTAAATATCGAAGATTTTATTTTTATTTCCGAGGTGCTGCATAACATTTATATATATGTCATATAACATACTGTGTACGGACACACGTAATTGATTTATGTCAAGAAAAAGCCTTTATAATGCAAGAAGAAGGGCAGAACTCTTGCAAGATATAGGATTTCGTCGTACCTTTGCATCGTCAAAAGGTTAATAGATTGTTTAGGTTAGTAGTAATAGATTTAGGTTTTTAGTTATTAGGTTTAAGGTAGATTGATAGATTGTTTAACGGATGACAATGGAGACCGTGAGGTTTTCATTCTATTTGAAAAGGATTTTTAGTTAAACATAGGCTATACGCTGGAGCTCGTTGATGAGTTTCAGCGTATTTTTTATGCCTCCAATTTATCCCTGTGTTGTCAAGTGATAAAGGCTCTTTCAACGACTGTTTGAAGGTCGCTGATAAGGGCAAGGAAAACGAATGGCAAATCATTCATCATGCAGTCATCATTGAATCAAAATGAAATGCAAATTGAATATTCGTGCGCGTACCTTATATCCGCGCGCGTATAAATAGAGATAAAAATAAAGATTAAGAAAAAAAGTCGACGACGTCGACTAAAAAAAGACTCGCCGTCGCCGCCGCCGATAATTTTTATTTTTTGTTTTTGTTGTTAGCTTCGCCACCGTTTTCAATACCCGATCTGCCCTACACAAAACACGGAGGCGGGCGGGCAATTCGAAAGAGGTCATCTAACGCTTCGCAATAGGTTATCTCCTGCCTCGCAAAAGGTCATCTATTAGGTCACAAAAGATGATCTCATAGGAGACGAAAGGTCATCTCCTGCTTTTCAAGGATGACTATGCCTGATATTACTTCACACTGTTTGATTTGTTATTACTGAATTGGTTTACATCTTTTTTACTTGCTTCCTGAAAAGCTTTACTCTTCCAGT
>ONBG01000038.1 GCA_900316015.1 uncultured Prevotella sp.
CCTTGGTCTTTGCCTCGGCAAGTTTCTCCTTGAAGCCCTCGACATAGGGAATGCCGGCGAGATATGACTGCATGTGCTGCATGGCAAGATCTATATCGCTCTTTTTCAATGCCGTCCAGAACTTTGCCGCAAAACCCATTTGCACGTCAGCACTGTTCAGTCCGATATAGGTGGGTAGCAGTCCGTTGACATACCCCACACGTACCTCCTGGTTAGGGATAGCCAAATGATAGGATTGAAGATCGGAGTCGTAGTCCTTGATCGTGAGGTAGCCACTCTGATAGAGCAACGGCAGCGCATCCCTCATGTTCTCTGTGGGCTGGTCGAAAGCCGATTCCGGCACATCGAGCGAATCGAGCGAGGTGATGTCGGTATGGAAGTGCTGCATCTGCTTGATGAGGAAGGTCGGCGTGCCGGAGGCAAACCAATAGTTCTTCAGCAATCGGTCACCTAAGGCATTGAGCAAACTGAAGGGATTGAAGACAGCCTCGGCTCCGCCAGCGAAATGATAGCCGTCGTATTTGAACTTGATCTTCGCATACATCTCCTCCGCTGTCAGCTGGAAATCCTTAGCCATCAGGTCAATGTCATCCTTGAAAACGGTCTGCACCTCCTGTTCTGTAAAGCCGCAGATGGTAGCAAACTTAGGAAGCAAGGATACATTCTTCAGGTTGTTGATCGTTGAGAAAATACTCAGCTGCGAAAACTTCGTGATGCCGGTGATGAAGCAAAACTTAAGGTAGGCCTCGTTGGCTTTGAGTGGCACGTAGAACTCCTGTATGACCTTTCGCATAGCATCGAGCGTAGCCTGACTGTGGAGTACGTCGAGCAAAGGGGCATCGTATTCGTCGATGATGACCACCACCTGTTTGCCCGTTTTCTCCTGCGCACGATGGATGAGACCCGTGAGCAGCTTGCCCGGCGTAGTTTCAGTAGGCTTGCGTCCATAGATACCAGCCAACGGTTCCATCATCCACATCAATGTCTCACGCAAACTTGCAGCATCGTCCTGACCCTTGGCCACACTCAGGTCGAGATGGAGCACGGGATACCGTGTCCATTCCTTTTCGAGTGGCATGATTTTAAGTCCCTTGAAAAGCTCCTTGTCACCACGGAAATATGACTCTAATGTGGTGGTGAGCAGCGACTTGCCGAAACGGCGAGGACGGCTCATGAAAACAAAGGTGGCATAGTGTGCCAACTCCCAGACTAAGTCGGTCTTGTCGACATAGACAAAGCCCTCCTTCATGATTCTCTCAAAGGTCTGTATGCCTACAGGATATTTTCTCATCATCTGCTCCATGATACACTTCATTCGTTACATCTGCAAACTTAAGCATTTTTGGGGGAATTTGCAAGAAAACAAATGATTAAGAGTGATTTGCAGAGAATTTCCATCGACCATCTTTGATGGTTTGGCTATTTTCTTTATCTTTGCATGAAAACAGAAAAGAGATGAACACGAGACCTAAAAGAAGAGAAGTGGTGAAAGCCAAACTGACCGACCTCCCCACCGTGTGCGAGATCATTGACTCAGGACGCCGTATCATGCGCGAGAGCGGTAACCTACATCAGTGGGATAACCATCATCCCTCGGAACTCCAGCTGCGGAAGGATATAGAGAAGGGATGCAGTTATCTGCTGAAGGAAGACGGCAAGAGTTTTGCCACCTTTGCCTTTATCCCAGGCCCAGACATCACCTATGCAGAAATAGAGCAGGGAGAATGGATGGATACAGAGCGCCCTTACTATGTGATCCATCGTGTGGCTACACTGCCCGGCTACCATGGGGTGATGAGCGATATTCTCAACTATTGCTTTTCGATTACGGACAATATTCGAATCGATACCCATCGCGACAATACGATTATGCAGCACTGCCTGCTGAAAGCCGGATTCAACTATTGTGGCATCATCCATCTCATCAGTGGCGACGAGCGACTGGCCTATCAGAAATTACGCTAACAGCCCCTGGGAAAGCACATTCCCAAGCAAGACATTTTGCCAATAATGGTAAAGATTCGTCTAAAATTCCAACGTGGATACAATTTATTGTAGATAAATTTGTATTTTTGCACCTGATATAGTTAAGAATAAAAGAAATATGATTAGATTGTCAAAATCTGTCGTTGGCAAGGCAGAGTCGGCGGCTGTCGCCCATGTCATCGAAGAGATCGGCTACTTAGGAATGGGCAGCGTGGTGCATGACTTTGAGGAAGCCTTAGAGAACTACATCGGCGGAGGTTATCGTTGTATCTGCGTCAACAGTGGCACAGCAGCCCTTCACCTTGCAGTGCAGGCTGTCACACAACCTGGAGATGAGGTGTTAGTGCCATCGTTTACGTTCGTGTCTACCTATCAGGCCATCACGGGAGCGGGGTGCAAGCCCATTAGTTGCGAGATCGATCCCCAAACCCTTACGCTCGACCTGAAGGATGCAGAAAAACGGATCACTCCAAAGACGACGGCTATATTGCCTGTATATTATGCCAGCAACATCACCATGGTAGAGGCCTATCAGAAATTCGCCAAGGACCACCATCTTCGGCTCATAGAAGATGCCGCCCATGCCTTTGGCTGTTCCTGGAAAGGAAAAAAGATCGGGTCGTTTGGGGATGTTGTATGCTTCAGCTTCGATGGCATTAAGAACATCACGTCGGGAGAAGGAGGAGCCGTCTTCACTGCCGATCCTGATGTGATCAACAAGATCAGCGACGCACGTCTGTTAGGGGTCATGAAGGACTCAGAGAAAAGGTATGCCGGCAAGCGTTCCTACGACTTCGACGTCGTGGCACAAGGCTACCGCTACCATATGAGCAATATCTTTGCAGCCATTGGACTGGTACAATTAGGCAGGTTCGAAAAAGAGTTCGCCCCTAAAAGGAGATACATCGCCCGGAAATATACAGAGTTACTGAAGGATAATCCCCATGTAGAGCTCATCCCGATGGACTACGATGACAGCATCGTCCCCCATATCTTCCCGATCAAGATACTACATGGAAAGCGCGAAGCACTCATAGAGAGGTTCAAAGAATTAGACATCCAATACGGGATTCAATATCGACCGAACCATACATTGACTTATTTCAAGAGTGACTATGACTTGCCGGTAACAGAAGATGTGTTCTCAAAGATCATCTCTATCCCGATGCATCCTGAACTGACCGACGAGGACATCCATCTCATCACAGATACCATCAACAGTATCTGAATTTGAGTTAGGCAAACAGGACACATTCAAAAATCATAAAGGCATGAAAACAGTAATCTTAGCCGGTGGATTCGGGACCCGTCTCTCTGAATACACGAAACTGGTTCCTAAGCCGATGGTGGAAATCGGAGGGAAGCCTATCTTATGGCATATCATGAACCATTATGCCCATTATGGGTATAAGGACTTCGTCATTGCCTTAGGGTACAAAGGGGAAGTGATCAAGAACTTCTTCTTACAGTATTATGCCCTGAACAACGATTTCACCATTGACCTGAAGAATAATCACATCGAGTATATCAATGAGCGGCCACTCGACTGGAAGGTAACACTTGTGGATACAGGTCCTGCCTCCCTCACGGGCGGAAGGATCAAGCGATTGAAGGATATCATCGGAAAAGAAGATTTCATGGTCACGTATGGAGATGCTGTCTCCAATGTGAATATCGCTGCATTGGTTGAGAAGTTCAAGAAAAGTGGGAAAAAGGCGATCGTCACTGCCGTGCATCCTACGGCACGCTTTGGTGAGATCCAAATCAACGCCGAGGACTTCGTGACCGATTTCAAAGAAAAGCCACAGGTGAACCAAGGCTGGATCAACGGGGGCTTCTTTGTCCTGAAGCCTGATGTCTTCGATTATATCGAGGGCGACCAGACCACATTCGAGCGGGAACCCTTGGAGAGGCTTGCCCAAGAAGGCGAACTGATATCTTATCGGCATGAAGGATTCTGGCAATGCATGGACACTGTCCGTGACCGTGATTACCTGAACGCGTTATGGGACCAAGGAAACGCCCCTTGGCGCGATGAAGCCTAAAGGAAAAAAGAAGCCCGCCCTACACGTCCTTGTATTCACGGTAAGGCATGGTCAGGTCAAGATAGTCGAAGTTATGCTGGCGCTGATGATCTCCATCCGGGATTTTCATATAGTCGCCATACATCTGGGTCAGGTAATGGTCATAGTCCTTGATGCCTTGAACGGTCACGCCCTCGAAGAGATACGGGCCATAGACACCATTGACAGACTTAGGCATCCACCCCTTGAGTCCATCTGTATAGTCGGCCGTATACTGGCAACTATCATAGTCGTATTGCAAAAGAAGATGACGGATCTTGCGCTGGATCTCTTCCATCGTGAAATGCTTTTGGACGAAAAGCGGAACCCAAGAACTGGGTCCATGGCCATGGCGATAGGGGTCACGATGCACATAATAAAGCATCTGTTTCCAGAACTCATACTTCGCGTAGTGGAGATGACGGGCAAACCAGTTGGAAGGCACTGGATCCAAGGGAAAGACATCCACATAGATGCCACCTAAATAACTGAGATGGCGACGCTCAATCAAGGTAGTGCTCGCATCTTGCAGTTTGCCGAAAGGCAAGGGATACTTCGGATCGTTCTCTGCGCAGACAAATTCGTAAGGCTCAGGAAGCCATTCCCGGCTATGCTGAATCAGCAATTCATAATCGGGACGTGGGACAAGGACATCCATATCGTCATCCCAGGGAATAAATCCCTTATGACGCACTGCTCCAATGAGAGAACCCGCAAAGATACCATAGCGGATATGGTGCTCTGCACAAACTTTATCAAAGGCCTCCAAGACCTTAAGCATCCTCATCTGGAGAGGACGAATATCATATTTTGCCATGTTTGACCATAAACTTTTGTACAAAGTTAGGATAAACTTTCAACATGGCAAAGCCAAAAGGTAAAAAATGAATAAAGAAGCATATATTATGAGTATTTTACAAAAAGATTTAGACCATACGTTAGCTGGGCTCACCCCTACAGAGCAAGCCAAGCTTCAGGATTCCACCATCTTGATCACAGGATGTGGTGGTTTCTTGGGATATTATTTCATGCATTTCTTTGATGCACAAGCCGAGAAATTAGGCATCAAGAAAGTCATTGGATTGGACAACTTCATGTTAGGACTACCCGGATGGATAGAGAAGTTGAAGGACAAGCCCCTTTTCGACATCAAGAAATTCGACATCATCAAGGACAAGATAGAGGACGTAGAAGGTGCCGGGCAGGCAGATTTCATCATCCACATGGCATCAATTGCCTCGCCGATGTTCTATCGCAAATATCCTATTGAGACGCTCGATGCCAATATTTGGGGGCTCCGGTCGCTGCTCGATTTCTATAAAGAGAGACCGATCCGAGGTTTCCTGTTCTTCTCGTCCAGTGAATTGTATGGAGATCCAGACCCAGCGCACGTCCCCACCTCAGAGGACTATTTCGGGAATGTCTGTGCCACCGGTCCCCGCTCCTGCTATGACGAGTCGAAGCGCTTTGGAGAGACCATGTGCATGCTGTTCGCTCAGAAGTACAAGATGCCATTAGGAGTGGTACGCCCCTTTAACAATTACGGTCCCGGCATGAGGATCGGAGACAAGCGCGTGCCTGCAGACTTTGCCTTGGCGGTCATGGAGAACCGTGACATCCAGATCCTGTCTAATGGTTCACCCACCCGTACCTTCTGCTACATCGCAGATTCCGTGAATGGCTACCTGAAGATCATGCTTCATGGTACTTATGACTATTTCAATATCGGCATTGAGAAACCAGAAATCAGCATCTCACAATTAGCAGAGATCTATGCCAAGGCAGGAAAGGAAATCTTCGGATATACAGGTAAGGTAACTTATGCCACCAGCCCTGACAAGGAATACCTGACCAACAATCCCCAACGCCGTTGCCCCAATATCAACAAGGCACGCACGTTGTTAGGCTACCAACCCACGATCCTTGTCGAAGAAGGGGTTGGCAGGTTCTTGCAATTCCTGAAAGAGAGTGACGAAGGTGAATATAAATGGTAATCAAGGAGGAAGAGACATGACAATCACTGTTTTTGGACTTGGGTTTGTAGGCCTGACCACATCGTTAGGCTTCGCGGAGTATGGCCATACTGTATATGGAGTAGAAGTGGACAAGGAAAGATTGGCTGGGATCCAGCAAGGCAAGCTCCCTTTCTTGGAGGAAGGATTGGACGAGGCCTTGACAAGGCATCTCAACAAACGTTTCTTTGCGATCTCCACGGAACAGTTGAAGGATGCGATCCGCGAAAGTGACTGTATTTACTATTGCGTAGGCACACCTTATGGGAAGGACGGCCAGGCTGACCTAACCTATCTCTTCAGTGCTATTGACCAGACGCTGGCAGCCAAGCAGGACGACCGGTTCCGCGTATTAGTTGTCAAGAGTACAATCCCCCCCTCTACGACCCAACAGAAGGTCATTCCCTATTTAACAGAACGTGGTTACGAAGTTGGCAAGACTATTGGTGTTGGCAATAACCCAGAATTCCTCAGGGAAGGACATTGCTGGGAAGATTTCATGCACGCCGACCGCATTGTCTTGGGTGTCAGCGACCCGCAGTCGGAAGCGATGCTGCGCAAGGTCTATGCGAGTGTCAAGGAGCCTGTATTCTGTGTTTCCCTGAACACGGGCGAGTTCATTAAATATCTGTCAAACACATTGCTTGCCACCCTGATCAGCTACTCCAACGAGATGAGTATCGTGGCAGACCAGATTGGGGGAATCAACATTGCCGAAGCTTTCCGGATCCTTCATATGGATAAACGCTGGGGCGGTGCCACGATGGCATCCTATGTCTATCCGGGTTGCGGGTATGGTGGGTACTGCCTACCCAAGGATACCAATGCCCTTTATGCCGTCAGCAAGTCTGCAGGATTTGACCCGCAGATCCTGAAAAATGTTATTGCGACAAATGACCAGATGCCCTATTTCATGGCACAAAGAGTTATCCATGCCATTGGGGAAGACAAGAACACACGCATTGGCATTCTCGGCTTGTCTTTCAAGCCAGGCAGTGATGACGTGCGCGATACCCCAAGTGCCAAGATCATTCGGGAACTGATCCAGGCTGGATATACCCATATCTGCGGGTATGATCCTGTTGCCAACAAGGAATTCGCACGTAGATACGACTTCGACATCGACTATAAAGACAGTTATGAGGAGATCCTGAAGGATGCCCAGGTATTCGTGATTACCACTGCATGGCAGGAATTCAAGGATATCCACACACGAACCGACAAGACCGTAGTCGACTGTAGGTATATGCTCTAAGGAAAAGATTGTCCGTTGCCTGTCTTGCCTCGCGTAAAAGGAGACAAGGCAGGTAACGACCTATCCTCTAAGGATCGCCTTGTATTCCGCTATCATCTGATGGGCAATGTCCGTATTCTCGAACCGATGGACATATTCACGGCTCATGGCAATCCTTTTCTCTCGGAAGGCAGCTCCGGGCAGCATCTGCCGGATGGCCTCTGCCATCTCTTCTGGCTGGTCGGGATCCACGTAGAGACAATCAGGACCACCTGCCTCTTCCAGGCAGGACCCGACACATCCCACGACAGGAAGCCCGCTTTGTATTGCCTCGATGATAGGGATACCGAACCCTTCATAGCGAGAGGGATACACAAAGCAATCCGCTTGCTGGTAAATTGCATACAGATCATCATTGGGAACACCACTCAACACATGCACCCTGTTGTTCAAGTTTGCCTTATTGACAAACCGCAATATGTCCTGGGCATAAGCTGTCTGCCGCCCCACAATGACGAGATGTAAGTTGTCTGACAATAAAGGCAGTGCCTTCACCGCAAGGAGAACATTCTTGCGCGCCTCGATGGTACCGACATTGAGGATATACCGTTGCGGAAGACCATACTTCGCCCTCACCCTTGCCTTCTGCTCATCTGAGGAGCGCATTGTGAAGCGAGTGCCGCAACTCTGGTAGATCACGTCGATTTTATCCGCTGGATAGTCGCTATAACACAAGATATCATTTTTCGTACACTCACTGATGGCGATGATACGGTCGGCTTCCTTACAGGTCATCTTGAACTTCCAGGCATAAATCTTGGTATCTATCCAATGATAATATTCCGGATGACGGAGAAAGATCAGGTCATGAATCGTCACCACACTCTTGATACCCGATTTCCTGATCCCATAGGGCAGTTCCCCTGATAGCCCATGGAAGAGGTCTATCCGATCCCTTTGGAGGTCGTGGACGACACCTTTACTACGCCAAAATGCAGCTTTCAACCCAGAGAGCGATCTCTCAGGATATACGAACCTGACATTCGGACGCAATACGATCTGTTCACGCAAGCTATCCTTCCCAGCATCCGGGGCATACAGCCGCAAATCCATATCCCCCTTCTCTTGCGCAGACAAGGCGTTCACGAGCGTTCTTCCATAGCTTCCCAAGCCGGTTCCGTTCCTCACGATCCTTTTGGCATCATATCCTATTCTCATGACCTTATAATAAAAAAGAAAAGATGATCATTATAAATCGGGGACAAAGTCAACCTCATGGTTTCTCAGGTACTTTTTCCAGAACCTTGCACGAGCTTTCAATACCATGCGAACACAATCCTCCTCATGGGCTCCTCTCCCCTTGGCATAAGCCTGGGCAAGCAAGGTAAAGAAATGCTTGTCGCCCCACAAGCGGACGAAGTTGGCACATCCCTGCTCGACAGAAACCGGTCCGAAATACATTCGGTTGATATCTACCAAAGAGAAGTGATAGCCATCCTTGAGCTTGTCCCATAAGATATTGCCCGGTGAGAAATCCCTGTGCATGACCTCGCGCTCATGCATCATAGCCGTAAACGAGCCCAATGCCACGGCTAAGTCATCATAAGAAGAACTCCCATTCAATGCCACCTCATACAAGCGATGCGGATAAGGACATTGGATGCTTATGAAATAACTCAGTCCCAAGAGACCATGATGGCGCTCTTCCACGTAAGCCACTTCCTCTGGGGTCTCGATACCTTTCTCTCGAAGGATCCTTGGATAAGTCCAAGCACGCATCCCTTTCGGGACCCTCCATCCCCAAGAATAAATATATTTGTTCAGGAAGTGAGGTTCATGAAAGCGCTTCACATTCAAAGGAGTGCCATCGGGAGCAACAAAGAGCTTAATCAAGTTCCTGCGTCCCCCATAAATATAGGTCCCCTCACGATCCATCTGAGAGGGAATACACTCGATGAACGAACGCAAATGCTCATATTTTGGATTCAACAATATCATACGATGTCATAAATAAAACAAAAGGAATGACGGGTTCGGGACAGCAACTTAATCCGGATTCTCAGGATGCTCTTTAGGGATGACCTTCCCATGAACGACTTGAAACCTCCTGTCAAACTCCTCGTGCGTACGTTTCCAACGATGATGGCTCCACAGATAATAACGGGGATCGCGACGAATCGTCTTCTCTAACATCTGAAAGAATGCCTTGGTAATGCCATTCTCCTCCATCTTCTCCGGTTCCCGGGTGATCAGTCGGAAGGTACAGATATAATGTCCTCTCTCTGGTCGTTCCATATCTACATAGAAAACGGCATCATGCATTTTCCGCATGATCCGCTCAGCCCCGGTAAAGACAGGAGTATCATGGTGCATAAAAGGAAGCCAGAGATGGATATTCTCCCATTTGGGTCCTTGGTCGGCAATATATCCAAAGAGGCTCCGCCTATCTTGCCGACGGTAGTTGACTAAATACCGGAGGATTTTTTGCTTCGGTATGCAGACCCCGCCCATGCTTTGTCGCATGTCGATAAAAAGCTGATTGAACGCCTTATTATACAGCGGGTGGTAAATCAGTCCCATCACAGCATTCGGATACCGATGGAAGGCGATCCCTGTTGCAGAAAGGTATTCCCAATTACAGTAATGCCCAAGTATAGCGGCACAATCCTGCCCTTCATCAAAACATTTCTCTAAATCCTCCACTTGGCGGAACTCTATATGCTCAGCCATTTCCTCCTTGCTCATAGATAGCATTTTCAAAGTCTCGAAGAAATAATCGCAGAACCAATGATAGAAAGCCTTTTCTATGGACACGATCTCATGCAAAGGTTTCTCTGGGAAAGATGTTGCCAAATTCTTGCGTACAATGCCTCGCCGATATCTCAGCAGATAATACATGATGAGATACTCGACATCCGAGATGCCGTAGAGAACCCTGAATGGCAGTTTAGACAGGGCATAGAATAAAGAATATACAACCTTATACATCATCTACAACGAATGCAATCCCATGGCCTGCACGGATGCGACAGGAGCTTATACCTGCTGCATGTCATGCAGTTTCCGATAATATCCATTTCTATTCATCAACTCCTCATGGGTACCGCGCTCCACGATACGTCCTTCATGGACTACGCAAATCTCATCGGCGTTCTTGATGGTTGACAGCCGATGGGCAATGGCAATTGTAGTGCGGGTCTTCATCAGTCGCTCCAAGGCATCCTGCACCAACCGCTCACTTTCCGTATCCAATGCCGAAGTAGCCTCATCGAGGATCAAGATGGGCGGGTTCTTCAAGATCGCGCGAGCAATGCTCACCCGTTGCCGCTGACCACCTGACAATCTACCGCCACGGTCGCCAATACCCGTATCATATCCCTTTTCCGATGCCATGATGAAATCATGGGCATTCGCGATCTTCGCAGCCTCGATAACCTGCTCCTGGGTAGCGTTTTCCACCCCAAAGGAGATATTATTATAAAATGTATCGTTAAACAAAATCGCCTCCTGATTGACATTCCCGATCAATGACCGCAGGTCGTGAACCCCCAAGTCCTTGACATTGATGCCATCAATCAGCACCTCGCCCTCCTGAACGTCATAATAACGAGGGATCAAGTCGACAAGCGTTGATTTCCCACTCCCGCTCTGCCCTACCAAAGCAATCGTCTTCCCTTTGGGGATCACCAAATTGATATCTCTCAGGACCCAGTTAGGAACTGGTTTGTCAGAACCCTCTTGAAGAGTAGTTCCATAAGCAAAGCTGACATGCCGGAACTCAATCTCATGTTCAAAGCTCTTGATAGGAATGGGATGTTCCTTTTCCTTGATATCGATTTCCGCATTCAGGATTCTGTCAACACGTTCCATGGAAGCCAATCCTTTGGGGATATTATAGCTTGCCTTCGAGAAATCCTTAAGAGGTTGGATGATGCTATAGAGCATAACCAGATAATAGATGAACGTGGGACCAGAGATCACCGGATTGTTCCTAAGTACCAAGGTGCCTCCGAACCAAAGGACGATAACGATCATCAAGGTACCCAAGAACTCACTCATAGGATGCGCCATCTGTTGTCGGATGTTCACCCGCATGATATCATTACGATAAGCCGTGTTCACCTTATCAAACCGTGCATTCATCTTATCCTCTGCACAGAAAGCCTTGATGATACGCAGTCCACCCAAAGTCTCCTCCACCTGGCTCATCGTATCGCTCCATAAAGCCTGTGCCTTGATGGATTTCGCTTTCAACTTACGACCTACGAAGCCCATGAACCAACCAAAGACGGGCACGAAGACAATGGTAAACAGCGTCAACTGCCAGGATACGAAGAGCAAAGTCGTAAAGTAGGCGATGATCAGGATCGGGTTCTTGAACAACATATCCAAGGAAGACATGATTGAATTCTCTATCTCCTGTACATCCCCACTCATCCGAGCAATGATATCCCCTTTCCGCTCTTCAGAAAAGAACCCCAATGAAAGAGAGGTGATTTTACGGTATAGCTGGTTGCGGATATCCCTGACCACCCCCGTGCGGATCGGGATAATCGTAGCTGATGAAAGGAAATAAGACGTTGTCTTCAGGAAAGTCATAAAAGCAAGGAAAAGTCCTATGACCAACAAGGTCGTAGTAGATCCCCAGGACGAGATCATCTGCTGAACATAGTAATCCGCGTTATTGCTCAAGACCTCTTTCAAGTGGTCCATATCCCAGGCCATCAGATGAGTAGCAGCAACAGCCTTCTCCGTCTTAAACAAGATCTGGAGGATAGGGATAAGCGCAGCAAACGAAAAGATGTTTAATATCGCAGATAGGATATTAAACAGGACCGAGAGTACGAGATATTTCTTGTACGGAGGGATGAACCGTCGCAGTACCTGAAGGAATTCTTTCATTCGTTTACAAAGATAATGGAATTATCGTGATGAGTCAACTATTTAGCAAATTTTATGCTTCATCCTCAAGAGCCTCTCCAAACAATGTTGCAGAAGTGGATCCTGTGATCCTTACTTTCACCAATTCTCCAATATGATGGTTGCCACGGTCAATGACTACCGCCTTGTTCTGAGACGTTCGTCCCATCAGCTGTTGCCGGCTTCTCTTGCTGAATCCCTCAACCAGAATCTCAAAGACCTTCCCTTCATCCTTTTTATTGGCAAGAGCACTCATCTCCGTTTGCAAGTGAATCAACTCGTTGAGCCGGCGTATTTTCTCCTCTTCCGGAACATTATCCGGCAAATGCTTCGCCGCATAGGTACCCGGACGCTCACTATACTTAAACATAAAGGCTGAATCATACCCCACCTCCCTCACAAGGGACAAAGTCTGCTGGTGGTCCTCCTCCGTCTCGTCATGATAGCCAACGAAGATATCCGTGGTGATGCCACAATCAGGAATAATCCTGCGGATGGCAGCAATCTTGTCAAGATACTGCTCCCGGGTATACTTACGATTCATCAGCCTCAGGATCTTATCGCTCCCACTTTGCGCAGGGAAATGGATATGATGGCAAAGGTTCGGCTCGGCAGCAATCGCTTCCAAGATATCCTCGCTCATGTCTTCCGGGTTAGAAGTAGTAAAACGAACACGCATGTCAGGAACAGACTCGGCGACCATCCTCAACAGATGGGCAAAGGACAGAGATCCTTCCTCCCTTTTGCCAGATGGAGACAGTCCATAGCTATTGACATTCTGCCCCAAGAGAGTTACCTCCTTATACCCTCTCTCATGCAGATCCTGTACTTCCTTCAAGATACTCTCTGCATCGCGGCTACGCTCACGCCCTCTGGTATAAGGCACGATACAATAGTGGCAGAAATTATTGCAGCCTCGCATAATGCTCACGAAACCACTGACATGATTGCCCCCAATACGCTGCGGGATAATATCGCGATAGGTCTCCGTCGTAGAAAGTTGCACGTCCATAGACGGCAGCCCTAACTCGCACTGTCCCACCATTTCCGGGAGATTCAAATAAGAATCCGGTCCGCACACCAAGTTGGCATGATGGTTCTGGATCAGGTCATCCTTGACACGCTCAGCCATACAACCCAAGACCCCAAGGATGACCTTACGCCCTTTTTTCTGTTCTGCATGCAAGGTATCCAAACGGTTATAGATCTTGTTCTCAGCGTTCTCGCGTACGGAACAAGTATTGAGGAAGATCGCATCTGCGTCTTCTTCATTCTCACAAACATCATATCCTGCCATCTTCATGACGGAGGCAACGACTTCGGAATCTGCCACATTCATCTGGCAGCCATAAGTTTCAATATAGAGTTTCTTCATCATTCTATTGACTATGATTCCACTGGAACGTGGAAGTTCTTAGATAAATACATAAACACAAAATAAAACACTGCTCCCACAAAGAGTCCGGCAATAGCATCTATGGCATAATGGGCCCGAATATAAACCGTGGAAAAGCACATCAGGATAAAGAAAGGAAGCTCGAAGAAGAACAATTTCCTGTTCTTGCTATGCCATGCTAACAGCAACAATACCATTGTCACTCCCACATGACTACTGGGGAAAGCAGCCGTAGGATGCTCGCCTGCGTCATGCATGTCTTCTACCAACCCATAGAAGAACCCACCTTGCCAACCAGGCGTTACCATCCTGTCTTGGTGGAGATTGAAATAATCGTAAAGGTTGGGGAATATCCCCTTGCCAATGTTCTCTATCCCTACGGCACCATAATAATACTGAGGCCCGGTCACAGGTAGTAGGATAAAGATGACATAGAAAGCAAAGAAAGAAGCCAAGATCACGAATGCAGACCGCTCAAACTCTTTATATCGAAAGCAGAAGTAAAACAACAGCGTGATGATGATCAGAGGGAAATAGGACGCATAGCCCAGGCACATCAGTTCACTAAACACTTTGCTTTGGATCACTTGACAGAAGTCCAATGCCGGTTGATAGCCAAAGATCATTTGCTCTAACCCCGCAAAGAGATGATCCAAATTCGGGAACATCCTGTTGATCTCAAAGGTATCTCCATACCACCAGCCCAACATCAGGAACTGGAAGAGCACCCTTATCAGCCTCGTCAGGCGGCAAGGCACCATCCTGTACACCAGCCATAAGGCAACAGTTGTCACCCCGATGCGAAGCCTTCCCATGATCATGGCATTGGGATTGACCTCCTTCGTATAGGCAAACAGCACGACGATCAAGGTAACCAGCATATAGCCCAATACCAGCCCTTCCAGTGCCATCAGTCCTTTCGCAGGAGATTGTTCGATTGCAAAGAGTTTTTTCAGCTGCTTCATTCGATCCAATGATTTTCCTTATACCAGTCGACCGTGATCTTCGTGCCCCTCTCCAGGTCATAATACGGATGATATCCTAATTCATCCATGGCCGGTTCTATGTCACAACGCCAGTTACGCTGACTCAGAATATTGTATTTATCCTCATTCAAGACCGACATCCTGCCCGTCAGGTGCCCGATCTGCTCACCAAAGAACGTAATGATGCGCAACAGCCACAAAGGAGCCTTTACTCGAATCCACCAAGGGCAACCCAAATCTTCATGAATATAATTGCTGAATGTAGACGATTGGTAGACCTTCCCATCACTGAGGAAATACTTCCTGCCATTCTTGCCGTGATCTAAAGCCAAGAAGACAGCTTGGACGACATCCCATACAAATACGAAAGTAATATCCTGACGCTTGAACCCAACAGAAAAGTCCACATGATTCCAGATCGACTTCACCATCATGAAATAATCCTTTTCCCGCGGTCCATAGACCCCAGTCGGTCTCAACACGATATAGGGAAAGTCATTGCCTATTGAATCCAAGAACCGCTCTGCAGCCAACTTACTCTTTCCATAAGCTGTATTAGGCTTAGGGAGATCCTCCTCAGTAATTTCCATATAGGGTTGTTGTTCCCGGATCGCGCCAAAGATACTCAAGGAACTCATATAAACAAACCGGCGGATCGGCATCTGCAAGGCGAGCAAGGCATTCACTAAATTGATCGTCCCTTGTGTGTTAACCCTCTCAAAATCGCTTGCATGCAAGCATTTCGTCACACCGGCAGCATGCACGACATAATCGAAGTCATGCCCTTTCAGTTCTTCTTTCAGATGGTCCTCGGAGGACAGATCAAGCTCTATGAAATGGATACGCTCATCCGTAAGGTATTTCCGTGAACTGGTCCTCCTGACTGCAGCCCACGTTTCCATCCCCCTTTTGATTGCCTCCTCGACGATGAAACTGCCAATAAAGCCACTGGCACCGGTAATTAATATTTTACTCATCCTTACAACTATTCATTTTTTTTCGCGCCGCCACGTACTCCCGGATCCTGGTATTTTCCACCAATCTTCACCGGCTCAACATGCAGTCCGATATGCGTTCCCTCGCCAAAATGCTTTCTGATAGCACGTTCAATATTCGTGGCGTGCTGATGGGCTGCATACAAGGTGATATCCCCTGGCATACGGACATGCATCTCAATGGCAATATGATTGCCAATACGGCGTGTCTTTAAATGGTGAACCTCGCTGACATTAGGTTCGTCTTCAGCTAACTTGACAATCTCGTCTTCTATATCCTGAGGCAAGCTTTTTTCCAACAACTCACCAAGAGCCTTGCTGATCAGCATATAGGCAGTCTTAATGATAAAGAAGCTAACACATACCGCAGCAATCGGGTCCAGCACAGCCCACTTGCTGCCCAAGAGGATCGCGCCTCCGATGCCCAATGCCGTACCCATGGATGAGAAAGCATCGCTACGATGATGCCAAGCATTGGCGATCACAGCTTCCGATTTCTCTTCCTTTCCGACCCTATAGGTAAACCGATATGCCCATTCTTTCAGGACAATGCTGAGGATGGCAGCAATGAAAGCAATCATCCCCGGTTGTTCGAGCACTTCCCCATGGAATGCCTTGTAAATTTTCACCACGCCTCCATACGCAATCATGACGCCAACGGCAAACAAGGCAAGCCCAATCAACGACGTTGCCAAGGTCTCATATTTCCCATGACCGTAATCATGGTCCTCATCCTCTGGCTTATTGCTCAGATGGACGAACACGATCACCACCACATCCGTCAGGAAATCAGACAGAGAGTGGACAGCATCAGCTATCATCGCAGCAGAATGACCTACAATACCTGCCACGAACTTAAAGATGAGCAAGATGATATTGACGAAGCTACCGGCAAGGGTAATCCGATATATCCTCCGCTCACGAGTAACACCAGTCATCTTCTATTCAACACTTTGGCTGCAAAGTTACTCTAAATTTTTCGAATTCTCGTTATTATTGGTATTTTAATGTATTTTAAGTAGGAAAAGGAACAGAAATCTCAGATTATTTTCGTATGTTTGCATATCGTAAGTATTAAAAACACAACTCATATGGGAAAAGGCAAAAAAGGAGGAAAACGTCTATCAAAACGCCAGCTCGAAGAAAAGCTGCAAGACTTTTTCCAATCACAACCAGGGAGGACATTTACATTTAAAGAGATATTCCACCAGCTAAAATTGGATACACATCCCTTGAAAATGCTGGCAATCGATATTATGGAAGAGATGGCATGGGATGATCTCCTCACGAAAGTCAGTGATAATTCCTACCAGCTGAACCTGAAGGGGCAAGTTCAAGAGGGCACGTTTATCCGCAAGGCTAACGGAAAGAACTCCTTCGAGCCAGAGAATGGAGGCAAACCCGTATTCGTTGCCGAGCGCAATTCCATGGGAGCTTTAAACGGAGACAGAGTGAAAGTTCAATTTCTTGCCCGTCGTCCTAACCACATCAAGGAAGCCATGGTAACAGAGATCCTAAAACGTGCTAAGGATACCTTTGTAGGACGATTGCGCGTAGACAAGGACATCGCCTACTTAGTCACGCCGAGCGAGGTTTTCGCCCATAACATCATCATCCCTAAGCGCAAGCTGAAAGGTGGGAAAACTGACGACAAGGCAGTTGTCAAGGTATACGAGTGGCCTGATGATGAGCGCAAGAGTCCAATGGGAGAGATTGTGGATATCCTTGGGCAAAGCGGTGACAATGATACGGAGATGAACTCTATCCTTGCACAATATGGCCTACCTTATAAGTATCCTAAATCGGTAGAGGATGCAGCCAACAAGATCACCGGCGAGATTACCCAACAAGACTTAGCAGAGCGTGAGGACTTCCGACAAGTCTTCACCTGCACCATTGACCCTAAGGATGCCAAGGACTTCGATGATGCCTTGTCCATTCAAAGGATAGACAAGGGACTTTGGCAGGTAGGTGTCCATATTGCCGATGTATCCCATTATGTGAAGGAAGGAAGCATCATCGACAAGGAAGCAGCCAAGCGGGCGACATCCGTCTACCTCGTAGACAGGACCATCCCCATGCTTCCAGAGCGTCTCTGCAATTTTGTATGCTCACTGCGGCCCGACGAGGAAAAGCTCTGCTTTAGCGTGATCTTCGATATGGATGACAATGCCGATGTCAAGGATTTCCGTATTGTCCACACCGTGATAAAAAGTGACAGGCGTTATGCCTATGAGGAGGTGCAACAGTTGCTGGAGGACAATGGAGTTGTAGACGGTACAGGAGAGCCGGCTCCCAAGCCCACCAAGGAACATCCCTATCAAGGTGAGCATGCTGCCGAATTGATTACTTTGGACGCATTAGCAAAGAAATTACGTGCAGCCCGTTTCAAGAATGGAGCTGTAAAATTCGAGAGTGAGGAGCTACATTTCGATGTAGATGAGAAAGGAAAGCCCATCCGCTGCTATTTCAAGCGTTCGAAGGATGCCAACAAGCTCGTTGAGGAATTCATGCTACTTGCCAATAGAACCGTTGCCGAGAGTGTGGGAAAGGTCAAGAAAGGCAAAGTGGCAAAGACATTGCCCTATCGTATTCATGACAATCCTGATCCTCAGAAATTAGAGACCTTGAGACAATTTGTCACCAAATTTGGCTACAAGCTCAAGACAGCTGGCACCCGTGGTGAGGAAGCCCGCAGCCTGAACAAGTTGATGGATGCCTGTCAAGGCAAGCGCGAAGGGAAACTCATCCAGACCGTAGCCCTGCGTGCCATGATGAAAGCCAAGTACAGTATCCATAATATTGGTCACTTCGGGCTGGCATTTGACTACTATACCCATTTCACCTCCCCGATCCGCCGTTATCCAGACACGATGGTTCATCGTCTGCTCACTCGTTATCAGCAAGGAGGGCGAAGTGCCAATAAGGAGCATTACGAGGAACTTTGTGAGCATTGTTCGGATATGGAGCAGATCGCACAGAATGCCGAGCGTGACTCCATTAAGTATAAAATGGTAGAGTTTATGGGCGACAAGATCGGTCAGACGTATGATGCCCATATCAGTGGCATCCAGTCATACGGCATCTACTGCGAGATTGACGAGAACCACTGTGAAGGCATGGTACCTATGCGGGACTTAGATGACGACTATTATGATTTTGACGAGAAAAACTATTGCTTAGTAGGTCGTCGTCATCATCATAAGTACCAATTAGGCGATCCTATTCGCATTCAGGTAGCACAGGCAAACCTTGAGAAGAAACAGCTTGACTTTACGTTAGCCAAGGATTGATGCGGCGGAAGATATTTTTCAGTCACAAAGAAGAGCTATGGAACTCTTGGTCGCATGCCGGGGGGATAGCCATGGGTGTCATCTTTGGGATTATTTTCCTGATATGGTGTTTTCGATCAGGCAACGGGTGGGCGACTGCAGGAGTCATCCTATATCTTTTTGGGATGTTATTTTCCTATATAGCCTCGACCACCTATCATGCCCTTTCTGCACGATCCAAATGGAAAGAGCGCCTACGTAAATGGGATCATGCCGCTATATACTGGCACATTGCAGGGTCCTATTCCCCAATCACCTTGATATGCCTTCGCCATCAAGGCTATTGGGGATGGACCTTATTCATCTTCATCTGGGCATGTGCGATTGCCGGCACCGTCTCCAGTTTCCACAAGCTCAAGGACCATAGCAACCTTGAGACCCTTTGCTTTGTGGCCATGGGGCTATCCGTCCTCATCGCCTTCAAGCCCTTGCTTGACAGCTTGAATGCCGCGTCTATCAGTTGGATCATTGCAGAAGGCATCTGTTACATTACAGGTGCTATTTTCTACAGTATCAACAAGAAGAAATACATGCATACCGTATTTCATTTCTTTGTCCTCGCGGGATCGATCTGCCACATCATCGCCGTCTGGGATATCTTAGTGCAGTATATATAATATTTGGATCACGATCGCCTTGAAAAAATCATTTGAGACCAAGATATGTTGGAGGACAATCTCTGAGGTTAGCTCCCCATTCCTTATTTGGCTTCGATCCCATTTTAAACGTAATAACACCTCCATTTATAATATCTTGATGAAGAATATAGTTCTTATTATATTTTCTCCCATTCAAATAAACATCTTGAATATAAATATTCTTCTCTGATGCATTTTGTGCATTCATTATAAATGTCTTCCCATTAGGTAGGCGAAAGACAGCTCTTGAAAAAGATGGACTTGCGAGAACATAGTATCCATCGACAGGGCAAACAGGATAGAAGCCAAGTGCTCCAAATATATACCATGCAGACATCTGACCTGCATCATCATTTCCACTCAGGCCATCTGAACCTGTCCTATATTCTTCAAGAAGGATCCTACGTATCTGCTCTTGTGTCTTCCACGGCTCCCCTGCATAATTGTACAAGAAGGCTACTTGGTGACAAGGTTCATTTCCATGCCAATACCTTTTCTCACTAAACATGGAGTCCAGTTTAGAAACGAAATTATCCTTTCCACCCATACATTTCATCAATCCATAAACATCATGAGGGACATACCATGTATAATGACATGGATATCCCTCTGTAATAAAGGAACAATTCCTAAATGCATTATCATCATTAAGGAAACTCCCATCAGCGTGTCTTCCCTGAACATATCCTGTTCTACGGTCAATTACGTTTTTATAAAACAGTGACCGCTGAGCAAGAATCTTGGCATCTGAATCATATCCCAAAGCTTTAGCAAACATAGACAAAGCATGATCGTCATAAGCATATTCCATGGTACGAGATACTTGCTCACAAGTATGGAATGTTTTTTATTTATTGCCATCCATCATAATCCAGAGATCGAAAATGGTAGCGGTTTTACCATTCTTTTTCCTTAAAAGCTTGGACAGTCATAGGATTTTCGCTATTTTTGCAGTGATAGAAATAAAGGCTGGATGAAATATACAGAACTACATCGAAGGTTCCAAAAAGCTGGTTATAAGTATGACCACACGGAAGGAAGCCACTATTTTTACACGAAGGACGGTGTGCTTACAGAGCCCATCCCATATCACGGATCGCACGAGATCGCTAAGGGATTGGCGAATAAGCTGATTAAAAAATATAAAGTATAAATATCAAAGAAGCAAGGGGGAAAACTCCCTCACTTATAAGAAAAAAGAGGAGAATTGATTATGGAAAAGATTATCATGATGATCGAGAAGTCAAAGGACTATTTTGACGCATACTCAGATAATTGCGACGGTATTTACGCAGGGGGGGCAAGCATTGATGAGGTAAAGAACAACACCTATGAGGCTATTAATGCCTTGAAGCGCAACCTTCCAGAAGACAGATGGCCCAAGCCGTTGAAAGGTGAATTTGAGATAGAATGGAAACTCGATGTTCCCAGCTTTCTCGAATATTATTCCCATTATATCTCCCTTGCAGGAATGCAGAGAATTACAGGCATTAATCAAAAACAACTATCCAACTATCTCAACCATCGGGCAGTTCCAAGGCAGAAACAGGCAGACCGCATTATAAATGGTATACACAAGTTCGCGGCGGAACTGATGAATATAACACTCTGATTTGTGAAATGCCACCCTTCTCATCATCAAGACGACAAGGGGATACTTTGAGAAATGGATAAGGAAAACCCCAGGTCACCCAATAGCGACCTGGGGTTATTCTGATCCGTGAACTCATGCTACGTTGGAGACCATCCTCCACAACGAGAACTCGTATGCTTACTGTACCATGTATTTGAACAGGGAGGTCTTGTTGCCTTCACGGGTCACTCTAATCAGAATGACACCAGGACGTACATTGACCGTAACGCGGTCTGATCCGTTTACATTCACTTTGTCAAGCAACATGCCATCCTCAGCGTAAGCCTCAACTCCGGTGATATCTTTGCGTGAACTTTTCACCGTAGCCTTATCCTTTGCTGTTGTTACATAGACGCCGTCCTTGTCAGATACATTCTTCACGCCCGTCGTCTCACCCACTCGTGAGAGATAGAAACGCCCCACGTTAGAACCTTCCAAGTAGACAATGGGTTCCTCACCAGCCACATACTTCATCCCCGTAAGACGGTCGTAGAGCATCCAATCGGTAGCATCTGCATTGCCCCCAGCATGGAAGCTGAGCCGTACAGAGTCTGCCTTGGCGACACATACTCCTAATTCCACGACATCGCTGTCCAAAGGACGGATATCATAACCTCTCCCGTCATCGATGGTAAACACGGCAAGGGCAGGCTTATAGTCCTCATCCATGAGCGTCGCCGCCTTGGCCTTGTTGCCATTGAGCAGCACTGCACCAGAGACATGGTTACCATCAGAGGCAGTGACGCGAAGCATTCCTCTTTCGGAAGCAGCGTCAGTCATCGCTCTTTTTGCCTTGGCTGCCGCCGTTGAGGTCACTCCGGGCTGATCACCAAACATGGTATTATCGTAGCTCACTTGCAACTTAGTTGATGTCTTGTCTGTAGCCTCCACGAAGAAAGCCGCGGATGGTGCCACAAACTTATCTGCATCTGTAAGTGTAGTGGAACTGACGAGGTCACCATCTACATTAATAATAGAGAACGCACCATCCTGATTGTAAAGCTTGATACCGCTAATCACGTTCTTGTTTTCATCATTCTCAAGGAACTTAGCGATGTTCAGGTGGCTCATCGTTGGGTTGGCAACGAGGAAGATGCCATCGCCATTTGCCTTGCTGTCGTTGGTGTAGTTGAGCACAAGGGCATTGTCTGCATCTGCCCAATACTGGGTGCTCCACAACTTGCTCGCCGTTGTTGCGTCATGTTTTACCGTTGCAGAACCTTCTGACTCACCAAACGCATTATAATAATTATAGGTGCGGTCGCCTGCCTTTGGCAGATGGATGGTATAGTCATCGTTCGAATGATTGTTATTGTCAGCCATAAGCGAGAAGCACAGAGGAGCCACATTTCCTGACATAGTTGCATAATCTTGACCCAGGCCGTTGAAAGCGTGGCTCCAAGTACTCTTTGAGATGAGGGTCACGTCGCCGAGCGATGAGCTGCTGCTGGTAAAGTTACCTTTCACGCTGGCTTTCCAAATGCGCTGGTAGACGAGTGGCGTGGTGCGCGCAGCAAAGTTGTCAGGGTCTAAGGTATTGTCGAGATCCTTGAAGTAGTTCTCGGGCTTGACCTCAGAAGCATAAAAGTCGCCGCTAAAGACTTGAGCGAGCGGTGCCGACCACAGAGTTGCAATACCGTTGGTGATTTTCAGGTCTACCCAAGCCTTGTTGTAGTTGAGTCGGAACACATTCTCCACGGCTGCGCCGGGCTCGAAGTGGATACCGTTGCAGCTGTTGTCGTAAGTATCCTTGCTGTCAATGGCAGTGAGCACAGGATACACTTCGGCATTCGTTGGGATTACCACGTCGGTGCAATGGTAAGGAGATCCTTCGATCCAATTGCTCCAAGTATTCCAGTCTGTGCTCTTCGTGTCAGGATTCCAGTGAGTTAGCGTGGGATGAACCACGTAGTCGATGGTACCGTCTTGTTTGACACCACCTTCTTCAGAGGCTTTCTCCTGCATAACACGTGCCGTGTACATACCCGACTTCGTTGTCGTAACAGTGAACTCATAGGTAGTTGTACCGTCGTTGTTGTTGGTTGTCTTCGATGCAGACAGCTTCTCTGAACTCTGGTCGTAAGCATCCACATAATAGTTCAGACCAGTCTTCCCCTTGAAGGAAAAGGTGATGTCAGTGCCCTTGCAGGCATGTGGGTTGTTCGCATCGGTTATATCTCCGTTGCAGGAATCGTCGTCCTTACAGTCGGGCACGCCATCTCCATCAATATCGCTCTGAAGCAGGATGCCGTAAATCTTTTGCACATCGGCGGCCTTGACCACCCCAGCAATGGTGATGACGACCTCATCGTACTGCTTCTTCGGGTTCCATACGTAGATGTTATTATTCTTTGTCGTAATCACATCAGCACCAATCACACTCCAATCTGTTTTGGTATCGCCGGTAGCCACGCCATCGAGATAGGTCTCAACCTTCATCCATTTACCAACACCGACACCTAAGGGGTCGAAGCCCTTGCCATCGGAGTTTCCTCCAAAGATGCTCTGGTAGTTGTTGTTGTCCATGACGATGGCAAGTTGCTGGCGGTAGTCGGCGCGTCGTCCAAGCTTCACGGCGATCTTAGTACCACCTCCGATCTGTGCCACATTGCCGAGCGTGACGCCCGTAGAGAGGTCATTGTCGATGAGATAAGACAAATTGCCGATGCCTCCTGCCACAGTCACGGTACTGAAGTTTCCCGTGAGGTTGCCATCAATGCTGGCTCCGCTTGCGTGCGACTGGTCTGTAAGAGATGATGGTATCGGTGCAGAGATGAGCGTCGGGTCACAGCCTAACGGGTCGTCACACTTGTCAATGTCGTCTCCTGCCTCATAGAAGGGGTAGAAGAAGTCCTGCTCGGAAGCATTCACTCCTAAGACTCCATCGTGGTAGAGAGCCATCTGGTCGAAGTCGATATCCTTGGGCACGATGGTGGCAAACTCCATCTTCTGCAGTTTGTCAGTTCCTGCAACAGCGAGGTTGAGCACGTTGGCCTGGTTAAGGGCTGAGCTATACACCTTGGTTCCTGCTTTATAGAACTCCATGCTATAGCCGTTGAGCAGGTTCACATTAAGACCGGTACCCTTCGACTGTACCACGAAGCCCATCTTCAGTGGCTGGTCAGAAGCCACGCCCAGAGTCTCACGGAAGGTCTTAGCCTTGCCTTCCGTCTGAATGGCAACCACACCGACATGGCCGGCAACCTGCAATCCGGCGACGTACTTGGCGTAGGTGTCCTTCTTACCGTCGAGCAAGTTCCCTTCGCCATTATCAAACTTTGACGCAGAGATGAGGGCTGCTGTCACTCCCGGCATCTCTTTAGAGATTTCGATGCCATTAGCAGTGGATATTACGTTCTCGCACTGTACGGGATTACTGCTCTGTCCTTGGTTCTTCACCACGGTGACATCATCGTAGCAACCATCATTGGCGGTAGCGCGGAAGACATATTTCGTGCCCGCCTTTCCGTTCATGCCAGTCACATGACCGTCCTTATCCACAGAGGCACCACCTTCGATGCAGCTCCAGGTTACGGGAATCGTGTTGTTATGGTAGAGCTGAAGAGAAGTTTGGTCCTCACAGATGTTCATGTCTGGGGTGGGATCGATATCGCAGTGATGCTCTATATCAGGAGCCGGAGCCACAAAAGCATAATTGAATACCGTAGCCCCCAGGTTGAGCTTGATGCCCAGAAACTGGATAGAGACACTGGAGAACGGCTTGGTGGTAATAAAGGAGAAGTTGACCGTACCACCCGTGGCAACATTCAATTTGAGAATACTTTGGTCCACCTGATAGCTGTCCATCACAGCACCCTCTTTGTCGTAAGTCTTAATATAAATGCCACCACCAAATAAATTAAGGTTAAGCACCGTAAACGAGCTTCCTTTAAAGCCCACGACAGTCCCAGCACAGAAGGGTTCACCTTCCTTAACGAAGGTCTGTACCTTGACCGGAATCGAGCTTCCTAAAGTGAGAATAGCCTCAGCAGGCACATTATCTGTTAGGTTAGCATTCACCAAATTAGCTCTTCCGTCAACGTCCTTATCCTTTGTCAAGCCATAATCCGTACAATAATCGTCGAAGTCCTTCATCGTGTTGGTCACTGTACCCGTCTTGTCTTTGTTGGTCAGCGTGTAGGTTTTCACATCGCCTACGTATGCATAGTGGATATCGAGGGCTGCTATCAGCGTTACGGATACGCCCGTATTGACGAGCCTTACCTCATCGAACTCATCCGGAGCCACAGCCTGTATGTTACAAGTGGCATTCTTGGAACCGGGTAAGGATCCCACGGAAAGACTCACCCCATTGAAGGAGCTGCCAGAAGTCGCGTAAACAGAACCCACCTTCACGCCCTCGCAATAGAACTCTAAGGTGAAATTCTTAATCAGTTCGACACTCAATACGCCCTTGCCACCTTCCTGCGCGATACAGAACCCTGCCACCGTACCGGCGGCATAGTGATGGGTCATGTCACGTATGCTCGTGATAGGGTTATAGGCCACGTTTGCATTAACCACATTCTGGAAGGATGTGTAGTCAGAGAGGTCGTTATTGGTCATGTTGCCCAAGTCCTTGGGCCATGACGCTACGCTTACTGTACTGAAGATATCGTTGGCCACGCAGTTGCGTCCCACGAGGGCGCGGCAATGTGGGAAGGCATACACCAAATCCTTGTGGGCTGTGATCTCCGACTGGATGCCAGCTTCATTCGCCTTACTCTTCTCGTAAAGCAGCGTCTTATGGACATCATAGTAATGCTTGCCCGACAGGTCTGCCTTATCAGCCCAAGCCTGTACAGAGCAAAGCATCATCACGAAGCAGACTGCTAAAGATAAAATCTTTCTCATATCTCAATCCTTTTTGTTATCAATCGCCAAATATACTGCTCTCATCAACGGGATTCGAGTCGTTGTCTGTACCTACATATTCTGAGGCTGGACCGGCGATACTCCCGTCTTTCAGGTCTTCATGCAACTGGTCGCCGTCATACTGCATCATATTCTCATGTCTCAACTTAATGCTCGTGAGAAGCGGCTGAGACACTCCTATCTGATAGGAGATAGACTGTGGGGTGATATAATTCTTTTTCATTTAAAGATAATTTTCTTTCCGTTTGTGATATAAATGCCTTTGGATGGGTGGGAGACTCGCCTGCCCTGTAAGTCGTAATAGATCATAGGACCCTCCTGATGGTTCTGGATATTGTGAATGCCCGTGGTATTATCGTCATCGAAAATGAAGGTAAAGGCCTTGCCTTTCGCCACCGTCTTCTCTGATTCTGATGTAGCCTGGACGTAGCAACGGTTTGCCATGAGGAACGGATCGGCAGGATAGCCTAATGAGAGATCGACATCTGTATAGTCTTTATCTGCCAAGGTCTCAGAGAATACATAGATGCCCTTGCGATAATAAGCTGAAGATGCGTCGTCGCTGAGCACGAAGTCCTCGCTTTCTGACACGCCTTTCAGGACATCATCGTTGATATCCGAACGGTATCCTGTAGCCTTATCAATGTAGAACTTCAGCAATTGGTGGGCATCATCGTCCTTGGCGAGAGCCACAGCACCATAACCTGCAGGCAGGGATGCGGTCGGATAGAAGCGTATCCCACTGTAGTCGGGCAGCCATTTGGCGATGTAAAGGGTGACATCAGGATCGGTATTGACAATATCGAAGGGAAACCACAACGATACATAGCGGTAGCCTTTGAAGGCTGATGCGTTTTGACTGTCCACTGCACGAGCCTGGATGAAGCGGGCGCGATGGAAGCTCCAGTTGTAAGCATCAGCAGGAAGACCGTCTGTCGAAGTGGCTTTCTGGTAGACAAGTGCAGCTTGGTTGTAGTCGGATGAAACGCTCTTGTCGGGCAAACCATTGTCATCGGTGTCGGCAATGTCAAGATAGCCTAAAGGCACCTCTGTCGTCTTGGAGTTGTTTCTGTCGAGTAGCATCATCGCATACACGCCATTGTCGTTGCTCTCATCTTTTGGTACTAAGTAGAACAGGGCACGGTTTGACTTGGCAGAAGTCTCGGAGATCAGAGGCATCAGCTGACTGCCGTCCGCAGGATTGCCGATAAACTTCTTGCTGTTGACGTTCTGGATATAATATAGACTATGTGTAAAGTCACTCACAATGCCGATCGGCTGGTTGTTGGCATCGTCTTTTCCGGGTACGGCAAGCGTGAGATGCCAGATGTTGGCGGCATCGCGCAGGTTGACGCTGTTGCTGAACACATCTGCCTTGGCGATGTTCGTTTTCTTCTCTGCATCGAATGGCTCAAGTGCGGTCTTGTCTACATCGGTAAGGAAGCCGCCCTGGTTAGATCCGTTAGCGGTGCCACTGATGAGCTTGATGCGCTTGGCATTGTTCTCAATGCGGAAGTTCCAGTTCTCCACATCACGTATATCGGTCTTGCTCACGTTCAGGTATTGCAGGTTATCATCGTAAGGACTCTCAACCACCACCCATTCCTTGTCGAGGTTGGAAAGCTCGTAGCTGCTGGTATATTTAGTCTGGCTCACTGCGCCTTTACTGTCCATGCAGAGATAGTTGTCTCCGCTCTTGAGCAGGAAGTCATTGTCGTGCCCGTTATTGGCATAGGACAAGGTGAATGTGGCACCGTCGCCATGGTACGCGCTGTAGAACGTTCTTTCTGATGCATATGTAGCCTCTACCTGGAAAATGCTGCTCGTGGTGATCTTATCGGCAGCATGGAGATTTCCTTTATTGTCGATATTCAGGAACTTGTGGTAGCGTCGAGAGGCAATGACAAAGTTGTGAACAGGACTCACTGTGGATGAGATATTGCTCACATCGTTCAGGGGGCGCGCTTGATTGATGCAGGAAACCAATGCGTTCCAGTCACTCTGCGTGGGCGCTCCCGTAGCTTTCGTTCCAGTATAGCCACACTTCTGGGCTAAAGTAAAGAGCTGATCGTAAGTATAAAACTGGAAAGTGGGAAGCTGATAATACTTGACGCCACTATACGTATGCTGGGAAAGATCGGCTGTTTCCCCTTCTGAAGAAGAAAGATAATAAGCATCTGTCTTATAATAAGCATACAGGCACTTTGTCGGAGTGGTCGCTACCTCTTGATTGGAACTGATGAAATAGCCATTCCCATTGTAAGGATTCGGGGTGATATACCATGTTACGCCCGTGTCATCTGTCTTGCCACGATATGTACTTGTAGTTGCGTTGTCATTCAGACAAGCCTTTCTACCCTCATTATAAAGCGCGTATCCTGCCCCCCCCACTGACGGTTTGAACTGCCAGAGATAATACGTAAAATCTGTTTCACCGATACTTCCGAAATAAGCGGCATGCAGTTTATCACTACTACACCGCAAGAAGAGTCCAGTCTCCATGTTTCGGATCACATAGTCTGTATTGGTTTCGAAACTGGGAACCGCGCTCGTGGCGGAAGCGATGGTAGCATCCGTGCTTGCACAGGCAGGCGGAAGACCTACGATGAAGGCAACCAGTACACTGAACGTACCAGCTAACATTTGTTTGATATGCTTCATTGATTGAACCTTTAAATGATACTAATACCTAATTAATTACGGTTGCAAAAGTATAAATTAAAAATGAGAACTCAAATGGCTTTTTCATGACATTTTGATAGCTATCTCTCGTATTTTAAGTTAATCTTAATTAAATGTAACTAAATATAGGAAGGTTATTCTTTCGATTTTGTAGAGAAACTATCTATGTGATTTCTGATGAAGGATTGAGAGAAATCATGTCGCTAACTTCTTGTGTTTAAGGCTGTTTTTGAGAGTAAAACAAGGGAGCGAAAGGAGTGAAAGGAGATGCCTTTGAAGTCAATAAAGGGATTTCCAACTGATCTTTTAACGATAAATGATAAGATTACAGCAGGAAGGAACGGTAATCTATCACGAATTAAAGAAAGGAGCGCAATAGGAAGAGAGGCAGGAAAAGGCAGAAAAAAGAGGTACAAAATAAATACAGAAAAAGGATCGAAGATCGAAACCTATATAATAAACCAAATTTTCAAACTTTTCTTTTCATCCTGAGATTCAATTTGTAAAGGATTTGCGTTTAATGGATTTTAACAGTATTTTGGGAAAAAATCGCGTTCCATGAGCTGACCTTGGCAAAAAACAAGGACTTCCAAGGCGTTTTGCGAAAGGTCATCTCCCACCTTCCAGGAGGTTATCTCCCGCCTCGTAAAAGGTCATCTATTGAGTCCTGAAAGGTTACCTCATGGAAAAGCGCTGTAGTTTACTGGATTTAGTTGACAACTTCTGATGTTAATAACTAAATGGGTTGTCACGTTTATTCGCTACGTTCCGGATAAGTTTACAGTCCTTTCA
>ONBG01000065.1 GCA_900316015.1 uncultured Prevotella sp.
CCGCAGCCTGCTATTTCTTTTATTGTGTCAAAAAAAACAAGTTAAACCAGAATAGCCGTTTTATCGGCTGTTCACAATAGAAACATTTTCGTATGAAAACTGATATGATCTGACTTTTGAAATGTCAGGCAAATGTCAGGTACTTTTTTTGTTCCATTCCTTCATGATGCTTACTTTTGCCATAAAACATGAAGGATCATGAGAAGGATGATAGTCTTATTTTCAGTTTTGTTGCCTGTATCCATGGGGATTAGGGGACAGAGCGACAAGGCGGTAGTGCTAAAAGAAGTCAAGGTGGAGGCGACCCGAGTGGTGAAGAAGGTAGATGGGCAATTGATCATCCCTTCAGAGACGCAAAAGAAGGCTTCTACGAATGGTTATAATCTCTTGAGAATGTTGTCACTCCCCGGACTGCGTGTCGATGAGGTCAATCGATCCGTCTTATCTCTGACCAATCGTGGAAATGTTCAGATACGCATCAATGGAGTCATTGCCACGAAAGAGGATCTGTTGTCCTTAGATCCTACATCCATTAGAAATATCAGTTTTATTGACAGTCCCGGCGTGAGGTATGGAGCGGATATCGCCTATGTTATTGATATCAGGACCCATCAAGGAGACCGAGGTTATACCGCAGGATTGGAATCCAGTAATATGCTGACGGGTTGGACAGGTGATGAATCTGTCTATCATAGGATGAACTGGGATCATTCAGAGTTGGGTCTCACTTATGATTTCTCCTATCGTGATTTTAAGGGAAATCTTTACAAGGAAAAGGCAGACTATCTGTTGGCAGATGGGACTCACTATGTAATGACTCGTGATGACGAGGCATCGCGGAAAAGATATTTCAATCACCAGGTGGAACTGAAATATAACCTTGCAGACTCAACCTCTTATGCTTTCCAACTCAAGGCGTCCACAGCCTTTAACCACACGCCCAATGAGGATGAAGACCGGCGGATCAGAGATCACTTTGACGAAGCTATCACTTTACAGCGTCATCATGACAAGAACTTCAGTCCTGTCCTGGACCTCTATTTCTACCATACCTTAGGCAAGCACCAATCTTTGACAACGAACTTAGTGGGAACCCATATCAGAACGGACGCGTATGACTATCAGAATGAAGGCGCAGCATATGAATATACGGTTAAGGGACGTACTTCTTCCCTCGTAGGAGAAATGGTTTATGAGAACCGTCTTATGCCAGTGATTTTCTCATTGGGCACTCTATTCAGCTGGAAGTATACCTGCAATGATTATTCTGGTGCTGTTGAATCCCTTAATGGAATGCATAACAGTAGCGTTTATGTCTTCGGCGAGATCAAGGGAAGTTTGTGGAAACGGTTAGGCTATAAGGCGGGGATTGGTGCCAGCAATCAACGTTACAGGCAAGATGAGAACCGGTTCAATTTCTGGCTCTTCCGTCCGAAGGTAACCCTCACCTTGCAGCCTTTTACTCCCTTGCAAATGCGTTATGTATTTGAGGTGAACCAACATGTTTCGAAGATTGCCATGATCAGCAACACTCGTATCCGGGAGAACAGTATGGAATGGAAGATGGGCAATCCCGATATCAAGCCCAACCGTGAGATAACCCACGATTGGATCATCGACTATACTCTTCCGCGGCTGACGATCCATACTGTAGGAGAATTCCGAGACTCCCGGCATCCTAATATGGAGCGATGGACACGGACGGCTGACAATCAATTCTATTACTCCCAATCTAACCAGAAAGCGATCAAAATGCTCTATGGAGAGACATATGTCAACTATGAGATCATTCCTGATGTCTGGAAAGCATCCGTGAATGGAGGTATCTTCCGCTTTATCAATATAGGTGATGATTATCGTCATGAATTCACGTCTTATCTCTTCGGTGCAAACATGCAGGTGTATTTGGGGAGATGGACCTTGGTCGCGAATACTGATAATGGATGGAGATGGATGGAAGGTGAGCGAAAGAACAGAAATGGTTCAAACCTGGATCTCTCTGTAAGTTGGCATGTTGGTAACTGCGATTTGTCGCTGGTCTGGATCAAACCGTTCTCCAAGCGTCCCGCGCTCTATCATTCCTATCTTCTTGATTCCTATCTTACGAAAGACATGAGTGTCACCTCACGGGCGGCAGGCAATGCGCTCGTATTCAATTTCTCTTGGCAATTGCAGCGAGGGAAAAAGTATAAGGCAATCCAGAAAAGGTTAGAAAACAAAGATACGGAGACAGGGATTCTATGAGGAAATTGCTGATAGCCTTTGGTCTTTTTGTTATTACATGTGCAATGGTAGTGGTGTTCATGAGATCAGATGAGCGTTCTGTCGAGCAGAAATTTAGGGAGGGAATGCCCTTCCTGACTTTCAATACGTATATAGATCCTGATTTTGGGTATCAGTTCGTCTATCCCTCCTTTTTGTGTAAGGAGGTAATCAAGGGATATGGACCGGGGCATGTGCAATTTGGCTACCATGCCAATTCCATCAATATGGTCATGGAATGCAAGGTGGCGCCTCGTCGTATCCTACCTCGTGTGCAAGGTAATTCTGTGAAGGAAGGCATCTGCCCAGATATGGAAGCATATCGGTATTGCTCGCATTATGTCTGCAAGAGCCATCTTGTTTATATCCTGTCTTTCTACTATCCGGCAGCATACAAGGAAGCTGCCAGCCCCATTCTCTATCGAGTCAGGCACTGGCAGCCTTTTCCTAAGCCATTGCGTTTATTTTAGTTTGGCATATCCATACCGAGCACTGTCGCCCAGTTCTTCTTCAATGCGAATGAGCTGATTATACTTTGCCATACGGTCGGTGCGGCTCATGCTACCGGTCTTGATCTGACCAGAGTTGGTTGCAACAGCGATGTCGGCAATCGTGGTATCCTCTGTCTCGCCAGAGCGATGGCTGGTCACGGTGGTATAGCCATGGCGATGTGCCATCTCAATAGCCTCTAAGGTCTCGGTGAGCGAGCCGATCTGGTTCACCTTGATGAGGATAGAATTGGCAGCGCCCATCTTAATTCCTTTCTCTAAGAACTTCACGTTGGTTACGAAGAGGTCGTCGCCCACCAACTGGCAGCGGTCGCCGATCTTCTGAGTCAGTTTTACCCAGTTCTCCCAATCGTTCTCGTCCAATCCGTCTTCAATGGAGTCGATTGGATATTTGTTGATGAGTTCTTCTAAGTAAGCAATTTGTTCCTCTGCAGTAAGCTTCTTGCCATTAGGATCTTTCTTCTTGCCGTCTTTGAGCTGGCGATAGTCATAATACCATTGGCCATTCTCTTGTGTGGCGAACTCAGAAGCAGCACAGTCCATGGCGATTTTCACGTCCTTTCCAGGTTCATAGCCCGCATCTTTGATGGCTTGGCAGATACTTTCCAATGCATCCTCAATGCCGTCGAGAGCTGGTGCGAATCCGCCTTCATCGCCTACAGCCGTGCTTAGTCCGCGTTTCTTCAGCAATTTGGCGAGTGCGTGGAATACCTCAGCACCCATGCGGATGGCTTCCTTCTCGTTGGGAGCACCTACTGGACGGATCATGAACTCCTGGAAAGCAATGGGCGCATCACTATGGGCACCGCCATTGATGATATTCATCATGGGGACAGGGAGTACGTAAGTGTTCGCACCTCCGATATAGCGATACAAAGGAATGCCTAATGCCTGGGCTGCCGTATGGGCTACTGCCAGACTGACACCAAGAATGGCATTGGCACCCAGCTTGCTCTTGGTAGGCGTGCCGTCAAGTGCCAGCATCTGATAGTCAATCTTCCGCTGTTCCAGAACATTTTCCCCCTTCAGCGCGGGAGCGATGATATTGTTCACGTTCTCTACAGCCTTGAGGACACCTTTCCCCCCAAAACGGTTCTTGTCGCCATCACGGAGCTCAAGTGCTTCGTTCTCACCTGTTGAGGCACCTGAAGGAACGCTGGCACGTCCGATGGTTCCATTGTCAAGTGTTACTTCTACCTCTACGGTAGGATTTCCTCTTGAGTCGAGGATTTCTCTTGCATGTACTTTTTCTATTTTCATCATTTGTCTTATTGTTTATGGTTTAACACCTATGTATATCCTGCAATTATTGTGCCATTTTCTTGTTTGTGGAATATGGTTTTAGGATCAGCCTCAAACTTTGTTTGTAGTTTATGTAGTTCCACATCCAGTTGAGGAATACGACGAATTTGTTCCTGACACCAAGAATTGAGCGAAGATGGACGACGAGCCATAGTACCCAGGCGACGAGTCCGCCGAACTTGAACGTCCCGATCTCTGCCACAGCCTTCTTCCTGCCGATTGTTGCCATAGTACCAAGATTCCTGTATGAGAATGGCACCAGGGACTTGCCTTCTGATATCCGAATGAGGTTCCCTGCCAAATTCTCGGCCTGTTGCATGGCTACTTGTGCCAACTGCGGGTGCCCAAGCGGGTACTCTGGGTCTCCTTCTACCAGACTTTGGTCACCAATTGCAAACACATCCTGCATGTCTTTGACCTGATTGAACCTGTCTGTGAGGATCCTGTTCGCATGGCCGATACTGCCAGTGGGTATGCCCTGGATAGCATTTGCCTTTACGCCGCTTACCCAAATCACTGTCTGGGTAGGGATTGTATTCCCATTCTGCAGTACCAGTTGCCCATCCGCAATATCCGTTGCCCTTGTGTTCAGCAAGACTTTCACTCCCATCTCCTTGAGATCTTTCTCCGCGCGGAGGGAGGATACCTTGTCAATGCTTTTCAGCAATCTGTCACCAGAATTGATGAGATAGATTTCCATGTGACTGCTGTCTAGGTCGGGATAGTCGCGTGGGACGACCGTTTTCTTCATTTCTGCCAATGCACCGGCAATCTCCACACCAGATGGACCTCCTCCCACTATGGCAATGTTCATCAGTGACTGGCGCCTGTTAGCATCATCTTCGGTCTCGGCCCTCTCTAAGTTCTCCAAAATGGTGTTGCGCAATCTCATCGATTCCGTTACCGTTTTCATGGGTAGGGCATGAGCTTCTATATTCTGATTCCCAAAGAAATTCGTGGTAGCACCTGCTGCAAGTACCAAGTAATCGTAATGGATCGTCCCAATGGAAGTGTGGATGGCTTTCTCTTGTTTGTCTATTTCCTGGACCTCAGCCATGCGGAAGAAGAAGTTCTTCCAGCCTTGGAACAAACGCCGGAAAGGAAAAGAGATATTGCTCGGTTCCAATCCTGCCGATGCCACTTGATAGATCAAGGGTGGAAATTGGTTGTAATTGTTCTTGTCCACTAAGACTACTTGGAAGTCGGTGTGACGAAGGCTTGTCGCCAATTTCTGACCTCCTAATCCTCCGCCGACAATGACCACGCGCTTGAGGTTGTTCCTTTTAATGTTTGCTCTCATCTTTGTTCAGAATCTTGGATCATCGTTGCCTCCCTTTTATTTGGTAAGGAAGGCTTGTGCAAACTTACATAAAATATTTGAATTATGCCAATAGTTTTAGGAAAAAGTGAGCGGGAAATTACGAACAAGGTGTGGAGAAATCCTAAGAGCTAACCTTTCGCCTTCTATTAGATAACCTTTTAGCGCGTGATAGGTGACCTATTGAAAGGCAGGAGATGACCTATTGTAAAGTCGTAAGCGTGAATCAGGACGGTGTATGTAGTTTACTGGATTTAGTTGACAACTTCTGATGTTAATAACTAAATGGGTTGTCACGTTTATTCGCTACGTTCCGGATAAGTTTACAGTCCTTTCAG
>ONBG01000041.1 GCA_900316015.1 uncultured Prevotella sp.
GAATCACTTTCCGAGCCTTCCTCATCGTCGTCGGTGAAGAGCCTTTGGATCGTCTCGGGGATGCGAAACGAACGCTGCAGGTCGGGACAGGTGAACGACTTCCCTTTCTCGTCGACGCGGAACTGCCCGTAGTTGAGGATGATGTTCTTGACATACCTCACCGACTTGTGCGACACCAAGGAGAGCATGCGCAAGGTGGGATAGGAAAAGCTGCCCACGCAGTCGCGCCTGTGCGAGAGATAGAGCAAGAGGATCACATAAGCGCCCACGGCAGTGGCGCCCCCTTCCTGGACCATGTCGTCAATGAGAGGTCTTTCCAAGAAGTCCTTGGGAAGCTGTATAAACGGAACTTTTTTCATGATTTAAATGATTAATAGTGAATATACGTGGTTAAACGGCACTATCCGTGCCGCTTGCAGTTCATAGAACTACCCCACAAAGATAGTAAAAATCATCCATATTTCCAAGCAAAATGACACTTAAAATAGAGCAAGAATTCAGTTTTGACTAAGATTTGAAACAGTTTTGAGACATACAACCTTAAATTTAACATATAATACATTAAAAATAAGCATATTACAAATTGATGTTAAAAACCTATTTTAATCCTATTTTAATCCTATTTTTTGCCTATATACAATCCATTGTCCCCATTGACCGTCAGGACCTGACATGGGAGAGCCTTCCCGTAACTGTATAAGAGACTCTGTCCATCAATCAGGGAACAACCTGAAAATCAGGGGAAAAACACACGAAAAGACCGATGATATTTGGTAATATCAATATTTTTTTGTACCTTTGCATGCTAAATGACATAATTAAGGTAAAAAACATGATAACAGTCACAAATCTCGCGATCCAGTTTGGCAAGAGAGTGCTATACAAGGACGTCAACATTAAGTTTACCAGTGGTAACATCTATGGCATCATCGGAGCCAACGGAGCCGGGAAGTCTACGCTGCTCAGAGCCATCTGTGGGGATCTCGAGCCCAATAAGGGAACCGTGGAGCTCGGACCAGGCGAACGCCTGTCTATCCTGGAGCAGGACCACTTCAAATACGATAATTTCACCGTCATGGACACGGTGCTCATGGGTCATCAACCCCTGTGGGAGAACATGAAGGAGCGCGAAGCCCTGTATGCCAAGCCGGAGATGACCGAGGAGGACGGCAACCGCGCCGCCGACCTTGAGCTGAAATTTGCCGAGATGAACGGTTGGGAGGCTGAGAGCAACGCCGCACAGTTGTTAGGTAACTTAGGCATCAAGGAAGACAAGCATTACAACCTGATGTCGGAACTGTCGAACAACGAGAAGGTGCGCGTCATGCTTGCCAAGGCACTGTTCGGGCATCCCGACAACTTGCTGCTCGACGAGCCTACCAACGACCTCGACCTCGACACCGTACAGTGGTTGGAGGAGTACCTGAGCAACTTAGAACAGACCGTCTTAGTGGTGAGCCACGACCGCCACTTCTTAGATGCCGTGTCCACCCAGACCGTGGACATTGACTATGGCAAGGTGACTGTCTTCGCGGGCAACTACTCCTTCTGGTACGAAAGCTCCCAGTTAGCATTGCGCCAAGCCCAGAACCAGCGGATGAAAGCAGAGGAAAAGCGCAAGCAGTTAGAGGAGTTCATCCGCCGTTTCTCTGCCAACGTGGCCAAGAGCAAGCAGACCACCTCGCGCAAGAAGATGTTGGAGAAATTGACCGTCGAGGAGATACGGCCCTCCAGTCGCAAATATCCTGGCATCATCTTCACCATGGAGCGCGAACCCGGTAACCAGATCCTTGAAGTGGACGGACTGAAAGCCGTGGATGCCGATGGCACCGTGCTCTTCGATAACGTCTCCTTCAATATCGAGAAGGGACAGAAGGTGGTCTTCCTGAGCCATAACCCCAAGGCCATGACAGCCCTCTTCGAGATCATCAACGGCAACCGGCAAGCGGATGCAGGCACCTACAAATGGGGAATCACCATCACTACCGCCTATCTCCCACTCGACAACACGGCATTCTTCCAGAGCGACATGAACTTAGTAGAATGGCTGAGCCAATACGGGGTAGGCAATGAAGTGGCCATGAAAGGATACCTCGGGCGCATGCTCTTCTCGGGCGAGGAAGTGCTGAAAAAGGTAAACGTCCTCTCCGGCGGCGAGAAGATGCGGTGCATGATCGCACGCATGCAACTCAAGAACGCCAACTGCCTGATCCTCGACACACCTACCAACCACCTCGACTTGGAAAGCATCCAGGCCTTCAACAACAACTTGGTAGGATTCAAGGGAAATATCCTGTTCTCCAGTCACGACCACGAGTTCATCGAGACCGTTGCCAACCGTATCATCGAGCTCACGCCGCAGGGCACCATCGACAAGCTCATGGACTACGATGACTACATCTACGACGAGAACATCAAGGCACAGAAAGAGAAAATGTACCAAGGATAAGGCAACAGCCAAATGGTTCTTGGCATAAAATTTGCTGAATGTCTTGGAAAAGAAAGGTAACCCAACATGAGTAAAGAGAAGAAGATAAAGATAGAGGACGGCAACGCTGTGGAGAAGGAAACCCAGCAGCCGTCTAACAACGAGGAAAAGCAGGCATGCCCAAAGGGGGATGCCAAGCAAGAGCAGACTGACAGTACTGACGAAAAGGCAGAGGACAAGCAGGAAGCTGACAGCACAGAGGAGAAAGACCCGCTGAAGGAAGCACAGGCTGAGATCGAAACGCTCAAGGACAAATACCTGCGCACCGTGGCTGAATTCGATAATTACAAGAAGCGTACGCTGAAGGAAAAAGCAGAGCTGATCCTGAATGGCGGGGAGAAGACCATCACTGCTATCCTGCCTGTGCTCGACGACTTCGAGCGCGCCATCGAGAACAGCGAGAAAACGGATGATATTAAGGCACTGAAGGAAGGCATGGACCTGATCTACAAGAAGTTCGTCAAGACATTGGAAAGCCTCGGCGTGAAGAAGATCGACACCCAGGACAAGGACTTCGACGTGGACTACCACGAAGCAGTGGCTATGGTACCGGGCATGGGAGACGAGAAGAAAGGAAAGGTGATTGACTGTGTCCAGAAGGGATACACCCTGAATGACAAGGTGATCCGCCATGCGAAAGTGGCAGTAGGACAATAATAACAGATGGATTCAGAGGAACAATGGCTAAACGTGATTATTACGAGGTACTTGGCGTGAGCAAGAATGCCAGCGATGACGAGATCAAGATGGCATACCGTAAGCTCGCCATCAAGTACCATCCCGACCGCAACCCGGGAAACAAGGAAGCTGAGGATAAGTTCAAGGAAGCCGCCGAGGCATACGACGTGCTACATGACAAGGACAAGCGCGCGAGGTACGACCAGTTCGGCTTTGCTGGAATGGAAGGCGGTGCCGGGGGATTCAGCGGAGGATTCTCCTCCATGGACGACATCTTCAACATGTTCGGCGATATCTTTGGCGGGCATTCTGGCTTCACCAGCGGTGGCGGATTCGGAGGCTTCAGCGGCTTTGGAGGCGGAAGGCAAGGACGTCCGGTCTACCGCGGTTCCGACCTTCGGCTGACCGTCCACCTGACCTTGCAGGAGATCGCCACGGGCGTGACCAAGAAATTCAAGCTTAAGAAAGATGTCACCTGCAGCCATTGCCACGGTTCTGGCTCAGAGGGAGGAAGCGGCACACAGACCTGCCCGACCTGTAACGGTCGGGGATATGTGGTCAAGACCGTCCGCTCGATCTTGGGCATGATGCAGACACAGACGGAATGCCCCACTTGCCATGGAGAGGGTACCGTCATCAAGGACAAGTGCAAGGTGTGCGGAGGGACAGGTGTCACCAAAGGCGAGGAAGTGGTAGAGATCAAGATCCCTGCCGGCGTGGCAGAAGGAATGGTGGTCAACGTCCCCGGCAAAGGCAACGCAGGACCACGCAACGGCGTCAACGGCGACATCCAAGTGATCATCAAGGAAGAAGATAACGACACTTTTGTACGAGATGGACAGGACGTGATCTACAACTTGCTGCTCGACATCCCGACAGCCGCCCTCGGCGGAAAGGTGATGATCCCAACCATTGACGGAAAGAATGTGGAAATCAAGATCAATGCAGGCACACAGCCTGGCACGACCCTTCGCCTGCGCGGAAAAGGACTGCCAGCAGTGGAAGGATACGGACATGGGACAGGCGACTTAGTCGTGCATATCAGTGTCTATATCCCCAAGGAACTGACCAAGGAAGAGAAGGAAGCCTTGGAGAGCTTGCGCGACAGCGATCACTTCAAGGGCGACCATAAAGCCAAGCAAACCATCTTTGAGAAATTCAAGAATTACTTCAACTCATGACATATCAGGAGACTGTAGAATATCTATACAATAGCACCCCCGTTTTCGAACAGGTGGGTGCTTCTGCGTATAAAGAGGGTCTGTCTAACACCCTCGCCTTGGACGAGCACTTCGGTCATCCCCACCGGCAGTTCAGGAGCATACACGTAGCTGGGACCAACGGAAAGGGATCCTGCTCCCATACCCTTGCCTCAATCCTCCAGGCAGAAGGATATAAGGTGGGGCTCTACACCTCTCCCCACCTGGTTGACTTCCGTGAGCGGATCCGAGTGAACGGTATTTGCATACCAGAGGCATATGTGGTAGACTTTGTCGAGAAGGAACGCAGTTTCTTCGAGCCGTTGCATCCCTCTTTCTTCGAACTCAGCACAGCCTTGGCGTTCAAGTACTTCGCCGAGCAACAAGTAGACATTGCCGTCATAGAAGTGGGATTGGGAGGCCGACTCGACTGCACCAACATCATCACGCCTTTGGTCTCCATCATCACGAACATCAGTTTCGACCATACCCAGTTCTTAGGGAACACCCTTGCCCAGATTGCCAGTGAGAAGGCAGGCATCATCAAGCCTGGCATACCCGTCGTGATTGGCGAGACCGTCGCTGAGACCAAGCCCGTGTTCTTGAAGAAGGCACGGGAAATGCAGGCACCTATCGTTTTCGCTGAAGACGCGAAAGAGGTGACTTCCGCAGAGCCCTTGACAGAGGGTGGGATGGAATACCAGACCAAGAACCTCGGCAAGCTCCGGGGAGAATTGGATGGGATCTACCAAGTCAAGAACATGAATACCATCCTTACGGCCATCCCCGTCATCAGGCAACAAGGCGTCGTGATCAGCAACGGGAGTATCAGGGTGGGCGTTGCACACGTCTGCGAGACAACTGGCTTGGAAGGACGATGGCAGCACATCCAGTCAAACCCTACCGTAGTCTGCGATACCGGGCATAACGTGGGGGGATGGCAATACCTCGCCCAGCAACTGAAAGCCCAAGAGTGCCGGCAACTGAGAATCGTGTTCGGCATGGTTGACGACAAGGACATCGACACGGTCATGGGGCTCCTCCCCCCTCACGCCATCTATTACTTCACGCAGGCGCAGACCCATCGGGCCATCCCCGTGGAGAAAGTCATGGAAGAGGGAACGGCACATGGACTGAAGGGAAAGCCTTTCAGCAGTGTGGGCGAAGCATATCAGGCAGCACGGGCAGATGCGAACAAAGACGACTTCATCTTCGTAGGGGGCAGCAGCTATATCGTTGCCGATCTATTGACATTCCTAAAATGACAGTATTTTGCCTAATTAATAGTTTTTAACGCACGAGTGAAAGCAATTTTCTCGGTTTCATTTGTAAAATTCGTTTTTTTTCAGTTACTTTGCAACTACATAAGATAACTAAAAACTTATTTTTATGATGAACACAGGAGAAACAGAAAACATCTGTGGCCTGAAGCGCGAGGACTTCCAGACCACGATCAACGGGAAAAAGACAGACTTGTACATCCTGAAAAACCATGCGGGCAATGAAGTCGCCATCACCAATTATGGAGGTGCCATTGTCGCCATCATGGTGCCTGACAAGAACGGCAAGCATGCCAATGTCATCCAAGGACATGACAACATCAAGGATGTCATCAACAGTCCAGAACCCTATCTTTCCAGACTCATCGGTCGCTTTGGGAACCGTATTGCAAAAGGTACCTTCACTCTGCATGGCAAAGAATATCATCTCTTTATCAACAATGGCGTCAACTCACTCCACGGAGGCAAATCGGGATTCAATGAGAAAGTTTGGGACGCTCTCCAGATGAACGACCAGGCAGTGGTACTGAAATACGTCAGCCCATACGGCGAGGAAGGATATACAGGAGAAGTAAAGGTCACTGTAGTCTACACGTTCACGGATGACAATGAGCTGGTCATCGACTACATGGCTACGACCAACAAGAAAACTATCATTAACCTCACCAGTCACGGATTTTTCTCTTTAGCAGGCATTGCCGACCCCACCCCAACAGTGGACAACATCATCTTGCAGATGAATGCCGACTTCTACGTGCCCATTGACGAGACGAGCATCCCAACAGGTGAGATCCTGAAAGTAGAAGGAACTCCATTCGACTTCCGCAAGCCTAAGCCTATCGGACAGGACATCGATGCCGACAATGAGCAGATCAAGAACGGGTCAGGCTACGACCATTGCTACGTGCTGAACAAGAAGGAAGTGGGCGAACTGAGTTTCGCAGCCAAACTGATTGAGCCTGTAAGCGGGCGTACCATGGAGGTCTATACCACGGAACCTGGTATCCAGCTCTACACCGGTAACTTCGAGGACGGCAGCTACAAGGGCACACACGGTGCCACCTACCCACGGCGGAGCGCAGTATGCTTGGAAGCAGAGCATTTCCCCGACTCTCCCAACCGTCCTTACTTCCCTCCCGTTGTCTTAGATCCTGACCATAAATACACCCAAAAGACGATTTACAAATTTGGGGTCGTCGACTAAAAAACATCCATAGAATATTCACTTATAAAATCAAATAACTATGATAGATATTGAATTCGTAAGAAGCCGCTTCATCAAGCATTTTGATGGCAAGACAGGAAATATATATTGGTCTCCGGGCCGTATCAACCTCATCGGCGAGCATACTGACTATAACGGGGGCTTTGTCTTCCCAGGTGCTGTCGACAAGGGAATCATGGCAGAGATCCGCCCAAACGGCACGGAGAGCACGATACGCGCTTACTCCATTGACCTGAAGGACCGTGTTGACTTCGACTTCCACGATGGCCAGGGCCCGAGGGCAAGTTGGGCTCGCTACATCTATGGCATGGCGTTGGAGATGGAAAAGCTCGGTGCTGCCGTGAAGGGATTCAACATTGCCTTTGCCGGCGATGTACCCTTGGGCGCAGGCATGTCCTCCTCCGCAGCCATGGAGAGCTGCTTCGGCTGCGGTCTGAACGACCTGTTCGGCGACAACAAAGTAAGCAAATGGGATATCGTCCTCGCTGGTCAGGCTACAGAGCATAAGTACTGTGGCGTGAACTGTGGCATCATGGACCAGTTTGCCAGTGTCTTCGGACAGAAGGGAAAGCTCATGCGCCTCGACTGCCGTAGCCGCGAGTTCGAATACTTCCCCTTCGACCCACAAGGATACAAATTGGTATTGCTCAATTCCTGCGTAAAGCATGAGTTGGCAGGCTCTCCTTATAACGATCGCCGCAACAGTTGCGAGAACGTGGTCAAGCATATCGCTGCCAAGCACCCAGAAGGAAAATTCGAGACCTTGCGCGACTGCACCTGGGAACAGTTGGATGAGGTACGCGCTGAGGTTGGAGAAGAAGACTACAAGCGCGCCCACTTCGTGCTCGGCGAGAAAGACCGTGTGTTAGCCGTGTGCGATGCCTTGGAGAAAGGCGATTACGAGACTGTGGGGAAGAAGATGTACGAGACCCATGAGGGACTGAGCAAGGAGTATGAGGTGTCTTGCGAGGAACTTGACTTCCTGAACGACATTGCCAAAGAAAATGGCGTCACAGGCAGTAGGATCATGGGCGGCGGATTCGGTGGCTGTACCATCAACCTGGTCAAGGACGGACTCTATGACCAGTTCATCGCAGATGCCAAAGCCAAATATGCCGCTAAATACGGCAAGGAACCTAAAGTTTATCCTGTTGTGATCAGCGATGGATCCCATAAGGTTTGCTAAGGAAGAAGGAATGATCTTAATGGTCTGCAGTCAGCAAAACGACTGCAGACCTTTTGTGCGTATATATTATAACTAAAAATATCAATAAAAAATGAGCCAAAACAAACAACAAGGAAGCATCATCGCTATCATCACGATGTTCTTCCTCTATGCGATGATCTCGTTCGTGACGAATCTCGCCGCACCAATTGGAGTAATCTGGAAAAATGTCTTTGCCGACAGTGGCAGTGCCAACACGATCGGTATGTTGGGTAATGCCATGAACTTCTTGGCATACCTGTTCATGGGAATCCCAGCAGGTAAGATGCTGACGAAGATCGGTTACAAGAAGACAGCCTTAGTGGGTATCGCCACTGGTTTCGTAGGCGTTCTCGTACAGTTCCTCTCTGGAAAGTTCGACCCGGGAGTAACAGGTTTCGTGGTTTACCTGCTCGGTGCTTTTATCTCCGGTTTTGCCGTATGTATGCTGAATACCGTGGTCAACCCGATGCTGAACCTCTTAGGTGGCGGTGGCAACCGCGGCAACCAGCTGAACATGATCGGTGGTACGCTGAACTCCTTGTCCGGTACGCTTACCCCTATGCTTGTCGGTGCCTTGATCGGTACGGTGACAGCCAACACCAAGATGGTAGATGTCAACTTAGTCATGTACATCGCCATGGCCGTGTTTGCTGCAGCCTTCTGCATCCTCTGCTTCATTCCTATCCAAGATCCAGAGATGGGAAAGACCGACTCTTCTACGGTCTTCGAGTTCAGTCCTTGGGCTTTCCGCCATTTCACCCTCGGTGTGATCGCTATCTTCGTCTATGTAGGCGTTGAGGTGGGCATCCCCGGCACATTGAACTTCTATATCTCCGACACAGCCAACGGCGCGTTCCAGGGTATGAACGGCATCGTTAACGCTGCTGCAATCGGTGGATTCATGGCAGGTACGTATTGGTTCCTGATGCTCGTAGGGCGTCTTTGCTCTTCCTTCGTGGCAGCCAAGGTTTCCAGTCGCACGATGATGCTCGTTGCCAATGGCGTGGGCATGCTCTTCCTGCTGTTAGCCATGATCCTCGGCAACTCATCTATGGTACACATGCCTGTATTCACGGGCTCTGCTTTCCAGATGGTAGAGGTTCCTATCGCTGCCATGTTCCTGGTTTTGTGCGGTCTCTGCACATCCATCATGTGGACCAGTATCTTCAACCTCTCTACTGAAGGTCTTGGTAAATACACCGCCCAGGCTTCCGGTATCTTCATGATGATGGTGGTAGGCGGCGGCCTCTGGCCTTTGGTTCAGAACTTCATTGCCGACAATGCTGGGTACATGATCTCTTACATCGTACCGCTCATCTCCATGGCATACATGTTCTACTATGCCGCATTCGGCAGCAAGAATGTCAACCCGGAGATTCCTGTGTAATCATTACCGATTGATCATGTAATCATTACCTATTTTATATAAGGTATGGGACCTGTGACAAATGCTCGTCACAGGTCCTTTTTTTTGCGAAAAAGGATATTTCAGTGTACAAAATACACTTTTATGTTATATAACATACGATTTTGAGAACAACCAAAGGAAATTAATTGTAATTTTACACCCAAAATCATAAAGACCTAAATATATAACCAATTATGTCAAACTTTAAGGTGCTGCTTTTGGGAGGAATCGCATCCGGGATGATGTTGCTCTCCGCATGTTCAAGCAATGGTAAACTAACTGAGTCGGGATTGGATCCCGCGCGTTTCGACTCAACGATCAATGGGAAGAAAGTGCAGTTGGTCACTTTGACCAATGGCAAGGGAATGGAAGTATGCCTTACCAATTACGGTGGCAGGGTAGTATCGCTCTGTGTCCCTGACAGGAACGGCAAGCCCACCGATGTTGTCTTAGGCTATGACAACTTACGGCAATATGCTGACACAATTCATTCACCGAGCGATTTCGGGGCATCCGTAGGACGATATGCGAACCGCATACAAAGAGCAAGGCTCACTGTAGCAGGGAAATCCTACCAGCTCCGTCCGAACGACAACGGCAATTGCCTCCATGGTGGAGGCAACACAGGTTGGATCCACCAAGTGTACTCTATTGAGAACCAAAACGACTCCTCTGTCACCTTCTCCCTCACTGCCCCCAACGGCGAGAACGGTTTCCCAGGCACTGTCAAGGCAACCGCTACCTATACCGTGACGGCACAGAATACACTCGACATCGTCTTCAAGGCAACCACCGACCAGGAGACCGTCATCAACATGACCAACCACTCTTATTTCAACCTGAACGGCGACCCCTCAAAGGTTGGCACGGATGAGGTGCTGTATATCAATGCCGACAAGTTCACGCCATCTGACAAACTGTATATCCCCACTGGCGAGATCCGAGATGTGACAGGAACCCCCATGGACTTCCGGAAGCCACATGCCATTGCAGAAACGATCAAGGACACAACATATGACCAGATCGCCAATGCTACGGGCTATGACCACAACTGGTGCCTGAATACCTTCAAGGGAGGAAACGGCGACGACACGAAGGTAGCAGCCAGCCTTTACTCCCCCAAGACCGGTATCTTCATGGAAGTGTATACCAATGAGCCTGGCATCCAGATCTATACCGGTAACTTCCAAGGAACAGGAGTTGTCTGCAAGCACGGTATCCAATATCCCAAGCACGTTAGCGTATGCTTCGAAAGTCAGAAATATCCAGACTCCCCAACGAAATACACCGCCAAGACACCTGGCTGGGAGCACTCCAACCCTTACATAAAACCAGGACAGGAATATTACAGTCACCTGGCCTACCACTTCTCCAATAAATAACAGATTTCCAAAAAAACAAACAAATCAAGTAAAACAAAAATGAACTGGTCTACACATGAATTTATTTGGCTCGACTGGGTGATCCTCATCCTGGGGATCCTCAGCGTGGCCTTTGCCGTATGGTATTCTATCAAGAAAGACAAGGAAAAGATGAAAGGTGCCGACTCGCAAGACTATCTCTTCGGGAAAGGAGAGCCCTGGTATATTATCGGCGCGGCGATCTTCGCCGCCAATATCGGGTCGGAGCACCTCGTAGGACTGGCAGGCACAGGTGCCAAGGACGGTGTGGGCATGGCACACTGGGAGATGCAAGGATGGATGATTCTGATCTTAGGCTGGCTGTTTGTTCCCTTCTACGAACTGCTTAGCAAGAAACTCGGAAGAATCGTTACCATGCCTGAGTTCCTCCGGTATCGTTATACGAAGACCACAGGCACATGGCTATCCATTATCACCCTGATCGCATATATCCTGACCAAGGTGAGCGTGACGGCCTTCACTGGAGGCATCTTCTTCGAGTACCTTTTAGGCATCCCCTTCTGGTACGGGGCACTTGGATTGATTGCCATCACGGCCATCTTCACTGTCTTCGGGGGAATGAAAGGGGTGATGACACTATCTGCCATCCAAACCCCGATTCTGATCATCGGCTCCTTCCTGGTACTCTTCCTCGGATTGGCTGCTGTGGGAGATGGAAGCATCACCGCTGGATGGCAGCACATGATGGATTACTGTGGGACGCTCCACAACGGATATGGAACCACCCACATGTTCCATTGGGCCACAGTTAATGCCTCTGGCAATCCCGACCCACTCTATCATGAGTATCCTGGCTTCGTGGTGTTCCTGGGAGCCTCGATCATTGGCTTCTGGTATTGGTGCACCGACCAGCACATTGTACAACGTGTCCTTGGCCAGACCAAGGACGAGGACAATGCCGTTGTCATGAAGCGTGCCCGCAGAGGTAGCATCTGTGCGGGTTACTTCAAGCTTCTTCCCGTGTTCATGTTCCTCATTCCGGGCATGATCGCAGCTACCTTGGCAGGCGATCCCGCCAGCGGGTTCCATTTCGGCATCAAGGCAGGCACCACCGACCCTGACACCGACGCCGCCTTCGCCCAGATGGTGAAGTTCGTGCTTCCCGCAGGTGTCAAGGGCATCGTCACCATCGGCTTCATTTGCGCCTTAGTAGCTTCCTTGGCTGCCTTCTTCAACTCCTGCGCTACCCTCTTCACGGAAGACTTCTACAAACCCATGCGAAAAGGGAAGAGCGAGGCCCACTATGTCTTAGTAGGAAGGATCGCTACCGTGGTGGTCGTCATCCTCGGCCTTCTCTGGATGCCCGTCATGATGAGCATGAACACCTTGTATAGTTACCTGCAGAATATCCAGTCGTTGCTTGCACCAGCCATGGTGGCAGTCTTTTCCTTAGGTATCTTCTCCAAGAAGATCACCCCAATGGCAGGACAATGGGGGCTGATTGGAGGCTTCCTGATTGGAATGCTTCGCTTGGTTACCAACGTGCTGACCCAAAGTGGGGAGGCTGTCATGTCAGGATGGCTGTGGGAGCATACTACATGGTTTTGGCAGACTAACTGGCTGATCTTCGAATGCTGGTTGTTAGTATTCATCATCGCCTTGATGATCGTTGTGTCCTGCTTCACCAAGGCACCCAGCCAGGAGCAAGTGGCAGCCATCACTTTCACCCCGGCTTACAGAAAACAAATCCGTGATAGTTGGAGCACTGCCGATATCATCGCCTCCTTAGGAGTCGTGGTTCTCTGCGCTGCCTTCTACTGGTACTTCTTCTAAACAAGAACACACAGGACCCTGAACATCCTCTCTTACCGGCGGGGCATTCCCATGAACGATACCCCGCCTAAACGAACTTAAAACCAAAACAATGACAAGTTATTATAGTGAGCATACCAAAGTATATGTATCTGTAGACGGTATCGTCTTCGGCTTTGAGGCAGGTAAGCTCAAGCTCTTGATTGGCAAGCGCCAGATGGATCCCGGTCGCGGGGAATGGTCGCTCTACGGTGGATTCGTAGGTCCCCAGGAGAGCTTGGAAGACGCTGCGCACAGAGTCGTGTTCACCCTGACCGGAATGAAGAACCTCTACATGAGGCAAGTAGGTGCCTATGGTGCCATCGATCGTGACCCAGGTGAACGTGTGATCTCCGTTGCCTACTGCGCCCTGATCAACGTGGGCGACTACGATGACAAGCTCAGGATCGAGCATCACTTAGAATGGGTCAACGTGGATGAACTGCCCAAGCTCTATTCCGACCATAACCAAATGATCAAGGATGCCATCGCACAGCTTAGGAGACGGGTCAACACCCAACCCTTGAGTTTTAACCTATTGCCTGACCTGTTCACCCTGACACAACTACAGCAGGTGATGGAGGCCATCTTAGGCGAGAATATCGACAAGCGAAACTTCCGCAAGAGGATCAAGACATTCGACTTCATCGAGAAGACAGAGATCATCGACCACACCAGCTCAAAGCGTGGCGCTGCCCTGTACCGTTTCAACAAGAAAGTATATAAAGAAGACCCTACGTTCAAACTTTAATGTCATGTTAGAAGAATTAAAAGAAAAAGTATACCAGGCCAACCTCGACTTGGTCAAGCATCACTTAGTCATCTTCACCTGGGGAAACGTGTCCGGCATCGACCGGGAACGTGGACTCGTAGTCATCAAGCCCTCTGGTGTCGACTATCATACCATGAAAGCCAGTGACATGGTGGTCGTCGACCTGGCAACGGGAAAGGTCGTCGAGGGTGACCTGAACCCTTCCTCGGATACCCCTACCCACCTGGTGTTATACCGCAGCTTTCCAGAGATAGGCGGAATCGTGCATACCCACTCCACCTACGCCACAGCCTGGGCACAAGCTGGTCGTGACATCCCCAATATCGGGACAACCCATGCCGACTATTTCCATGATGCCATCCCATGCACCGATGACATGACGCAGGAACAGATGGAAGAATATGAGCACAATACTGGCGTCGTCATCGTTAACAAATTCAGGAAGAACGGGATCAACCCCGTCCATACACCCGGCGTGTTGGTAAAGAACCATGGTCCTTTCTCATGGGGAACGGATCCAGACAATGCCGTGTATAACGCCGTCGTCATGGAACAAGTGGCAAAGATGGCTTTTGTCTCTTTCAGTGTCAACCCACTGACTACCATGAACCCTTTGCTCATAGAGAAACATTTTAGCCGCAAGCATGGTCCCCATGCCTATTACGGACAAATAAAAAAGAAGTAAACATAGAATCATCAATCATTTAAAACTATCTACAATCATGATCAAAGCATTTGAAAATTACGAAGTATGGTTTGTCACAGGTGCCCAGCTCCTCTACGGAGGGGATGCCGTGAAGCAAGTAGACGGACATTCCAAGGAAATGGTCGCTGGCCTGAACGAAACGGGGATCCTCCCCATCCATGTCGTTTATAAGGGAACCGCGAATAGCTCCAAGGAAGTGGCAGACGTCATGTCACGCGCCAATAACGATGAGCGATGCGTGGGTGTGATCTGCTGGATGCACACTTTCTCGCCCGCCAAGATGTGGATCAAGGGCATGCAGATCCTGCGCAAGCCTCTCCTCCACCTCCATACACAATATAACGAGAAGATTCCCTACGAGACCATGGACATGGACTTCATGAACCTCAACCAGAGCGCCCATGGAGACCGGGAGTATGCCCATATCCTCTCACGGCTGCGCAAGCCTCGCAAAACCGTGATCGGCTACTGGAAAGATGAGAAGGTACAACGCCACATCGCTGTATGGGAACGGGTATGCGCCGGCGTTGCTGACGCCCAGGACTGCCTCATCATTCGTTTCGGCGACCAAATGAACAACGTGGCAGTGACCGATGGAGACAAGGTAGCCTTCGAGCAAGTACTCGGCTATCATGTCGACTACGTCCCCTTCTCTACCGTGATGACCTATTTCGACCAGGTAAAGGATCGTGACGTGGATGCACTTGTCCACGATGTTTATTTCAAGGAATACACGGTAGCAGATGACCTGAAGGACGAAAAGACAGAAGGCTACCGTCGAATCTGGAACGCGGCCAAGGCGGAACTGACACTCCGTGCCGTGCTGAAAGCTTTCGGTGCCAAGGGGTTCACCACCAACTTCGACGACTTAGGCGACGAGAACGTGGAGCAAACAGGCAGGGGATTTGACCAAATACCCGGACTGGCTTCACAACGCCTCATGCACGATGGCTATGGATTCGGGGCAGAAGGTGACTGGAAGAGTGCCTGCCTCTACAGAACAACATGGTTCATGAGCCAGGGATTACCCGGAGGAACTTCTTTCTTAGAGGACTATACCCTGAACTTCGACGGTGACAACACGTCTATCTTGGAGTCGCACATGCTCGAGATCAACCCGGACATCTCTGAGGAAGAGAAGCCCAGACTGGAAGTCCACTTCCTCGGCATCGGCATACGCAAGGTCAACACAGCCCGACTGGTATTCACGACCAAGCAAGGACACGGTATCACAGCCACCATCGTGGACATGGGCAACCGGTTCCGCCTGATCGCCAATGATGTCAACCTGATCAAGAGCAAACCTCTGCCGAAACTGCCCGTGGCATCTGCACTCTGGATACCCGAGCCAACCTTCGAGGTAGGCGTAGGATGCTGGATGAATGCAGGGGGAACGCACCACTCTTGTTTCAGCTTCGCTTTGACAGATGAGTACTGGCGCGACTTTGCCGAGATCGCAGACATCGAAGCCTGCATCATCAACAAAGACACTGACTATGAGCAATTCCGCAAGGAACTCCGCTGGAACGAGGTCTATTACATGCTCAACAAAGCACTAAGATAAGACGAGAAAGCCCTTTCCATAAAGACGCAAATCATGAAACAAGACGCAAAATCAATAATCGAGTCAGGCAAGGCGATCTTAGGTATCGAATTGGGGTCCACAAGAATCAAAGGCATCCTGATCGATGAAGACAATAACCCCATTGCGCAAGGCAGTCACCAATGGGAAAACCAATTGGTAGACGGACTGTGGACATACAGTTTGGAGGCAATCTGGGCTGGACTGCAAGACTGCTATGCCAACCTGCGCGAGGATGTTCTCCAGAAATACGGCATAGAGATCCATCACTTGGCTGCCATCGGAATCAGTGCCATGATGCACGGTTACATGGCTTTCAACCGGCAAGGAGACTTGCTCGTTCCCTTCCGCACCTGGAGAAACACTAACACCGCACAAGCTGCACAAGAACTATCAGAGCTGTTCCATTTCAACATCCCCTTGCGATGGAGCATCTCCCATCTCTACCAAGCCATCCTCAACGGAGAAGACCATGTCGGGGACATCACCTATCTCACGACATTAGCGGGATATATCCACTGGCAGTTGACCGGTAAGAAAGTATTGGGGATCGGAGATGCCTCTGGAATGGTTCCTATCCATCCTGATACCAAGAACTATGATGCAGCCATGGTGGGAGCCTTTGACAAGTTGGTAGCTCCCCAAGGGTATCCTTGGAAGTTAGAAGACCTGCTGCCTCAAGTCCTGCTTGCCGGAGAAGAAGCGGGAACGCTGACGGAGGCTGGTGCCCAAAAGCTCGATCCTTCAGGAAACCTGAAGGCGGGGATCCCCTTCTGTCCGCCAGAAGGCGATGCTGGCACGGGTATGACTGCTACGAATGCGGTCAGGCCCCGCACAGGGAACGTCTCCTGTGGGACTTCTTCTTTCTCGATGATCGTATTGGAGAAAAACTTATCCAAGCCCTATTCTGTCATCGACATCGTCACGACACCCGACGGGAGTCCTGTCGCTATGGTACATTGCAACAACTGTACGTCGGACATCAATGCCTGGGTGGGAATCTTCAAGGAGCTCTTGGAACTGATGGGAGAAAAGGCAAACATGCACTGTTTGTTCGAAAAACTCTTTCAAGTTGCCTTGCAAGGCGATCCTGACTGCGGTGGTCTTCTGTCTTATAACTATATCTCCGGAGAACCTGTCACAGGACTGGCGGAAGGACGCCCCTTGGTAGTGCGTTCCCCACAGGACACCTTCAGTCTTGCCAACTTCATGCGGGCCCAGCTCTATGCCGCCGTCGGCGTGTTGAAGATAGGGAATGATATCCTGCTGAAACAAGAGAAGGTACAAGTGGACAGGCTTACGGGACATGGAGGATTCTTCACGACAAAAGGCATCGGACAGCAGATCCTCGCCGCAGCCCTCGACACTCCCATCTCCGTCATGGAGACCGCTGGGGAAGGCGGGGCATGGGGTATCGCCCTCTTGGCATCCTATCTTGTAAACCAGAAAGGACTGACATCACTCGCCGATTTCCTCGACCAAAACGTGTTCGCAGGTAATACCGGAACGGAAATAAAGCCCGATCCAAGAGACGTAGAAGGATTCAACCAATACATACAACACTATGAGGCAGGACTGAAAATAGAACAAGCTGCCGTAGAAAATAAAAAATAATCACTTTTTTCAAATCAAAACCGGGGAAAAGCTACCTTTCCCCGGTATCTTAAAAACATGTTAACAATGATGGTCAAACCTTTTCTATCTACCGTGATTCTGTCAACCGCATTCCTGCTTCCCACACAGGCACAGGACGCCACTGTCACCATCCATGCCAACCAAGGCAAACAAAAAATCTACAAGGAGATCTACGGGCAGTTTGCCGAGCACCTCGGGACCTGCATTTATGGAGGACTATGGGTGGGCAAACAATCCCCTATCCCCAATACAGACGGCTACCGCAATGATGTGCTCACTGCCTTGAAGGACCTGAAGGTACCTGTGCTTCGTTGGCCAGGCGGATGCTTCGCCGACGAATACCACTGGATGGACGGCATCGGTCCGCAGGAAAAACGACCGAAGATGCAGAACAACAACTGGGGCGGTACCATTGAGGACAACTCCTTCGGTACCCATGAGTTCCTGAACCTCTGCGAGCTCTTAGGCTGTGAGCCCTATATCAGTGGGAATGTCGGGTCTGGCACTGTTCAGGAACTGGCTAAATGGGTGGAATACATGACCTCTGAGGGGGACACGCCCATGGCCAAGCTCCGCCGACAGAATGGCAGGGACAAAGCATGGCATGTCAAATTCCTCGGTGTGGGCAATGAAAGTTGGGGCTGTGGTGGCAACATGCGACCGGAATACTACAGCGACCTCTTTAGGAGATATGCCACTTACTGCAGGAACTACGATGGAAACCAATTGTATAAGGTAGCCTCTGGTGCCAGCGACTATGACTATAACTGGACCCGGACCTTAATGAAGAACGTGGGACAGCGCATGAGCGGTATCTCCCTACACTACTATACAGTGGCGGGATGGAATGGCAGCAAGGGGTCAGCCACCCATTTCAATCCAGATGACTACTACTGGACCTTAGGGAAATGCCTGGGAATTGAGGATGTCATCAAGAAGCACTGTGCCATCATGGACGAGTATGACCCCAAGAAACAAGTAGGATTGCTCGTTGATGAATGGGGCACCTGGTGGGATGAGGAGCCTGGTACCGTGAAGGGACATCTGTATCAGCAGAACTCAATGCGCGATGCCATGGTGGCCGCCCTTACTCTCAACGTGTTCCACAAGCATACCGACCGCATCCGCATGTGCAACATCGCACAGATCGTCAACGTCCTGCAAAGCATGATCCTAACAGACACCAAAGGTCAGGGACACATGGTACTCACCCCTACCTATTATGTGTTCAAGATGTATAAGGGCTTCCAAGATGCCACCTATTTGCCTGTAGACCTCCACTGCGACAGCATCCAGGCACATGGTGACCAACATGCCACATCCCGCAAGGTGCCTATGGTCAGTACCTCTGCTGCAAAGCAGGCCGACGGAAGTATCGTAGTCTCGTTGGTCAATACCAACCTTGACAAGGAGGAGGTAGTCAATTGCACGATTGATGGTGCTACCATGAAGACGGTCACAGGTACCATCTTGACCTGCAAGGATATCAAGGACTATAACGACTTCGACCATCCCAGCACTGTCAAGCCCGGTTTGTTTAAGGATGCCAGCCTGAAGAGAAACAGTCTGAAGGTGAAGATTCCGGCAAAGTCTATCGTCTTATTGACCCTAAAGTAAGAGAATTGCGGTCGATCAGGGAAACTTTTGTCTCATAATAATCTTTTCATTTTGAAGTATGGATTCTTTGATGTATCTTTGCAATTAGAAATTCTAATATGATTAATTATGAACGACATCAAGGTTATGAACCATGCAGCCGACAATATCCGAATCTTGGCTGCCTCAATGGTTGAAAAAGCAAAGTCCGGTCATCCCGGGGGCGCGATGGGTGGAGCCGACTTCATCAATGTGCTTTTTTCTGAATTCCTGGTCTATGACCCAGAAGATCCGCGGTGGACGGGACGTGACCGTTTCTTCCTCGATCCTGGGCACATGAGCCCGATGCTTTATGCTGGCTTATGCCTCCGCGGATATTTCACGCTCGACGACCTTCAACAGTTCCGGCAGTGGGGATCGCCCTGCCCAGGACATCCTGAATTGGATGTCGACCACGGCATAGAAAACTCATCCGGTCCCTTAGGACAAGGACACGCTATGGCAGCAGGTGCCGCCGTGGCAGAGAAATTCTTGGAAGCGCGTTTAGGGCATACGGTCATGCAACATAAGATCTATGCCTATATCAGCGACGGAGCCGTGGAAGAAGAGATCTCACAAGGCGTTGGTCGTATCGCAGGCAACCTCGGACTGAACAACCTGATCATGTTCTATGATTCCAACGATATCCAGCTCTCTACTGAGTGTGGCGTTGTCATGGACGAGGATACTGAGATGAAATACAAGTCGTGGGGATGGAACGTCATCCAGATCGATGGCAACGACGTGCAGCAAATCCGGCAGGCTCTGACTGCTGCCCAAGAGGAGAAAGACCGCCCCACCCTGATTATCGGCAAGACGATCATGGGCAAGGGTGCCCTTAAGGAAGACGGGTCCAGCTATGAACATAATGTGAAAACCCACGGGGCTCCTCTGGGAGACGGGGCTTATATCAATACGATCAAGCATTTAGGAGGGGATCCTGAACATCCTTTTGTGATCTTCGAGGATGTCAAGGAACTCTATGCACGTCGAAGGGAACAACTCAAGAAGATCGTCGGTGAACGACGTGCTGCTGAGGAAGCATGGGCAAAGGAGAATCCAGAATTAGCTGCACAGAAAGAAGAATGGTTCAGTGGCAAGGCACCAAAGGTTGATTGGAGCAAGATCGTCCAGAAAGAAGACTCAGCAACCCGGGCTGCCAGTTCCGTATGCCTCGGCACGCTTGCAGAGCAGGTACCCAACATGATCTGCTCTTCTGCCGACCTTTGCAACTCAGACAAGACAGACGGTTTCCTGAAAAAGACCCATGCATTCACACGTGGGGATTTCAGCGGAGCGTTCTTCCAGGCAGGTGTCAGCGAGCTGACGATGTGTGACATGTGTATTGGCATGATGCTCCATGGAGGCGTGATAGCGGCGATGGGCACCTTCTTCGTGTTCTCAGACTATATGAAGCCCGCCATCCGCATGGCTGCTCTGATGCAGGTTCCAGTGAAGTTTATTTGGACCCACGATGCTTTCCGTGTCGGGGAAGATGGACCGACCCACGAACCAGTCGAGCAAGAGGCACAGATCCGATTGATGGAAAAGTTAAAGAACCATGCTGGCAAGGACAGCGTGCGTGTCTTCCGTCCTGCTGATGCTGATGAGACCACCGTATGCTGGCAGCTTGCCATGGAGAACGTGGACACGCCCACGGCACTGATTCTCTCCCGCCAAGGCATCGCAAAGCTCCCGGAAGGCAACGACTATGAGCAAGCCCAGAAAGGTGCCTATGTCGTTGCAGGCTCCGATGAGCAACCCGATGTGATCTTAGTGGCCAGCGGCTCTGAGGTCTCTACATTGGAATCGGGCGTGGAACTACTCAGAAAGGACGGTATCCGATGCCGTGTCGTGAGTGCTCCCTCAGAAGGACTCTTCCGCATCCAGCCACAGGAATACCAAGAGGCAGTACTGCCCTATCACGCCAAGAAGTTCGGGCTGACAGCCGGACTTCCCTGCACCTTGGAAGGATTAGTTGGCATCGGTCCTGACAGCAAGATCTATGGAATGCCCAGTTTCGGCTATTCCGCTCCTTATAAGGTCTTGGACGAGAAACTCGGTTATACCGCAGAGAATGTCTACAAGCAAGTAAAGGATTTTTTGAAGAAATAACATGAAGTTCAAGACCATCGGCTTAGCCAGTGACCATGCTGGCTTTGCCTTAAAACAATTTGTGAAGCAATACTGCGATGAACACGGCTATGCCTACAAGGATTATGGAACTTTCACGGACGAGTCGTGTGATTATCCCGACTTCGGGCATGCCTTGGCAAAAGGCATCGAGAAAGGCGAGGTGTACCCAGGCATCGCGATCTGTGGGACTGGAGAGGGCATTTCCATGACCCTGAACAAGCATCAATCGATCCGAGCGGGATTATGCTGGATGCCAGAGATCGCCCACTTGATCCGCCAACACAATGACGCGAATGTCCTGGTGATGCCTGGACGGTTCATCGACAATGACATGGCAAGGAAGATCATGGACGAGTTCTTTGCCACAGACTTTGATGGCGGGCGCCATCAAAGAAGAATTGACAAGATACCTATTCATTAATCAAACCAGGCGGGAAGGGATTGTCCCCTCCCGTCATATTATTATTATCCTATGAGAAAAGTATATAGTATCATTATTCTATTAACTGCCTGTCTGGGAACATTTGCTGATAATCATTTTATCTCGGATGCAGCCTATCGTACAAAGGTAGTGACCGCATTCCAAAAGAAGATGGGACAGGTTGGGAACCAGTTCTTCAACACGAAGGACTTACACGTAACGCCAGTGGAAAACGAGGCTTTGGAATTCTTGTATGCCTACATGCCGTATGCCGACGTTACCGACTATCCTACATCATTCTATTTGGAAAACATCCGGTCTTCCTTCCAAACCCGAAAGGAAATGGCATGGGGAAGCAAGATCCCTGAACTCCTTTTCAGGCATTTCGTGCTCCCCGTGAGAGTGAACAACGAGAACTTAGACAGCGCACGGATGGTGTTCTACAAAGACCTCAAGGAGAGAGTCAAAGGCAAAAGCATGTATGATGCCATCTTAGAGGTCAACCACTGGTGCCACGAGCATGTTACCTATGAGCCCTCGGATGGTCGCACTTCTTCTCCTTTGGCAACCCTGAGAACGGCTAAGGGAAGATGCGGAGAGGAAAGTACGTTTACCGTTGCGGCACTCCGTGCTGTCGGCATCCCTGCCCGTCAGGTTTACACGCCACGATGGGCACATACGGACGACAACCATGCTTGGGTAGAAGCTTGGGCAGACGGGAAATGGTATTTCTTGGGAGCCTGCGAGCCAGAAGCAGTCCTGAACTTAGGATGGTTCAACGCGCCTGCATCGAGGGCCATGCTCATGCACACCAGGGCCTTCGGCGATTACAACGGACCGGAGGAGGTGATGCTCCGCACCTCTAACTTCACGGAGATCAACCTGATCGGCAACTATGCCAAAACGGCGAGGACCGACTTCAAGGTCGTAGACAAGAACGGCAAGCCTGTACAAGGGGCTCGCGTGGATTTCAAAATCTATAATTACGCAGAGTTCTATACCGCAGCTTCCAAATACACAGACGCAAAAGGCATGACCTTCCTGACATCAGGCTTGGGCGACATGCTCATCTGGGCTTCTAAGAACGGTAACTACGGATTTGCCAAATGCTCATTTGGCAAAGACAAGCTCGTCACGATCCGACTGACGCGGAACGCTGTCAGCGACGGGAAGCGCATCGCCTTCACGCCGCAAGCACTCGACATTGTCCCGCCTCCAGAACATGCTGTATTGCCAGAGGTCACGGAAGCACAGCGAAAGGAAAACAGTAGGAGACTCGCCTATGAGGACTCCGTAAGGAATAGCTATACTTCCACGTTCTACAACGCGGAAACGGCACAGAAAGCAGCCGTGGAAAACCAGCTTCCAGCCGACCGCGTGACCGACTTCCTCGTTAAATCACGGGGCAACCACGCAGTGATCCTCAACTTCCTCATCAAGCATAAGGATCAGCTCGACCGTGCCTGTGAACTGCTGAAGAGCCTGAGCGACAAGGATCTGAGAGATATGCAAAGCAATATCTTAGAGGATAATTTCACGGCTAACAGCGATCAATTATGCCCCAGAGTAGAAAACGAGATGATCATCATTCCATTCAAGCATTTCTTTGAGAAGGCTTTTGATGGCAAGACCGCAGATCAGTTCCGCGCAGATCCCTCTACCTTGGTGAGCTGGGTGAAGAACAACATCCGACTGAACCCGGACAAGAAGATCCTGAGAATAGCCCAGACACCAATTGGAGTATGGAAGTCAAGGATCACGGATACCCGCTCACGTGACATCTTCTTCGTTGACGTGGCAAGAAGCCTGAACATCGACGCAAGAAAAGACCCTGTTACTGGAAAGGTGCAGTACAAGAAAAACGGGAAGTGGATGGATGTCAACTTCGACTCTAACCTACAGAAAGAAGCCGTTACAGGTACCTTGGTCATGGACTACCAGCCAACCAAATACTTAGACGATCCCAAGTACTATAGCCACTTCACGATCTCGAAACTCAACAACGGCACTACGCAATTGCTTAGTTTCGACGAAGGACAGTTAGACATGGGAGGCGGAGCAAGCTGGTCGAACACCTTTAAGAACGGGACGAAGTTAGATGCAGGCACTTACCTATTAGTGACGGGGACACGTCTGGCCAATGGAAGCGTGTTAGCCAACACCCAGATCTTCAATGTCAAGCCCAATCAGACCACAAAGCTGAATCTCGTCATGCGCACCAATAATGATGCAGTAAGCGTCATTGGCAATTTCGACAGCGAGTCGAAGTTCACGAAAGACGACAAAGAAGTGACCATCCTGTCACAGACTGGGAGAGGCTACTTTGTCTTAGGCATCTTAGGCGTCAACCAAGAGCCCACCAATCATGCCCTGCGCGATATTGCAAGGGAAAAGGATAAGCTCGACAAGTGGGGCCGTCCGTTCGTCCTACTCTTCGAAAGCAAGGAAGATGCCGCTAAGTTCAACGCCGCTGATTACGGACAGTTGCCCAAGAATACCATTTTCGGCATTGACGAAGGTGGTAAGATCAAGAAGCAATTAGTGAATAACATGAAGCTCCCGACAGACCGTCTGTTGCCGATCTTCATTATCGGTGACACCTTCAACCGTGTCGTATTCCAGTCACAAGGCTATACGATCGGATTAGGAGAACAGCTGACGAAAGTGATCGACAAGCTCTAAAAGCTCAAGTGAACCCATGAGAAAAGGGGTAAAGGAGTCAAATATTGCATCTCCTTTACCCCTTTTATGATGGGAAATCATTTTGTCCGCCTTCTGACAAGAAGGCAATCCCTTCATTCTTTCTCCCCATTGTCAGGAAGATGGAATTCATAAGACTTGTCAAAGATCTTACTGACCTTGTTGATCTCGAGGAATGTCGTCCCCCCACCTTCCCCTAAGCTACCGCTCAGGTAAGCAATCTTGTCATCCAAAGTGATATATCCCTTTTGCCTCAGCATGCGCAGGGCAGCACGGAACATGAAATCAGGGGACACATGCTCCTTCTGGTAAATAGGGATCACTCCATAACTCAAGTTCAACCAACGCTGCGTCTTCTCATTGTAGCAAATGGCAAGGACAGGAGTAGGACCACGGAAGGCTGCGATGTTGCGAGCAGTCTCACCCGTCTCGCTGTCCGTGATAATACCGGCAACACCCAATTTACGCGTAGAGTCATTGGCTGCATGTGCCAAGAACTCTTTCTGTGAGCAATGGTCGCTCAATGGAATATCGTAGTCCCATAAGGTAGCCTTGTCCTTCTCTGCCTGCTCTGCAATAGATGCCATTGTCTGGACTGCCTCCAAAGGATACTTGCCACTGGCAGTCTCGCCACTGAGCATCAAGGCATCCGTATTGGAATAGATGGCATTGGCAATGTCCGTAACCTCAGCACGCGTAGGACGAGGATTGTTGATCATCGTGTGCAACATCTGGGTAGCCACGATCACAGGTTTCTTCTTCAGCACACATTTGCGGATGATCTGGCGCTGGATACCTGGGATTTCCTCGATGGGAACCTCAATGCCTAAGTCGCCACGGGCAATCATAATGCCGTAAGAAGCATCAATGATCTCATCGATATTGTCCACGCCTTCCTGGTTCTCGATCTTGGAGATAATCTTGATATCGCTGTGATGGGCATCCAGAATGTCCTGAACCTCCTTGACATCAGCTGCCGACCGGACGAAGGAATGGGCGATGAAGTCTATGTCCTCGTCAATGGCAAGCAGGATGTTCCGCTTGTCCTTTTCCGTAAGGGCCGGGAGATCAATATGCTCCCCTGGGACGTTGACGCTCTTATGGGCGCCTAACACCCCATCGTTCTGCACCTGCGCCACTAACATAGGACCGACGTTCTCCAAGACCTTCATGTCGATCGCCCCGTCGTCAAACAACAGGTCATCGCCAACCTTGACATCCTTGGTGATGTCAGCGTATGACACATTGATGATATCATGCTCCGTATCCATTTCCGGACGACCGAAGATCTTCACCACGTCACCCGTCTTATAGGGTATGGGAGCCTTGACATTCGTCGTGCGGACCTCAGGGCCTTTGGTATCAATCATGATCCCGATATGGGGAGAAACCTCTCTCACATGATTGATAATCTTACGAATTCCCTCTGGGGTGGCATGTGCCGTATTCATCCTGACGACATTCATTCCTGCAAAGAACAACTTGCGGATAAAGTCGACGTCACACCGCAGGTCGCTAATGGAAGCTACAATCTTTGTTTTTTTCATACGAAAATGTTTCTATTGTGAACAGCCGATAAAACGGCTATTCTGGTTTAACTTGTTTTTTTTGACACAATAAAAGAAATAGCAGGCTGC
>ONBG01000014.1 GCA_900316015.1 uncultured Prevotella sp.
CGCAGCCTGCTATTTCTTTTATTGTGTCAAAAAAAACAAGTTAAACCAGAATAGCCGTTTTATCGGCTGTTCACAATAGAAACATTTTCGTATGAAAAATCTCCCTCGCATCCGAGATGCAGACAAGTCCAAACTGTTCTGCCGCCTGACGGCTGGCGGCTAACGATCTCTACAATTTAGCCAGCCTTGTAGAGAGAAAAACATCAGAAGGCTGACACGACAAGCGTCTCACCGTCTCAGTCGGGGAAGTGCGTCACAATCCCTTCTTATACACTTCATAACTAACTAATAATTAGATAGTTATATAAGGAAAGAAGAGACACGCCCCTCTCGAAGAGACACTGAGACGCTGAGACACTGAGACGGACAGGAAACATGTTTCACCCTTTAAAAGGTTTATAAACAATGAATTACAATATCACTCTTTCCACAGCTCCCTCGATGCCGAGACTCGGAAACGGCACGGAGCTCTTGAAATTACTGCTGACACAGGTGTCAAAAGACATGCGACAGCCCCTCGTTCCGATGATCTTCCCTGTACTGGGCGCACACATGAGCGGTGCTGAGTTTCAGTACCCCTACCTCACTTTCAAGGAACCTTGCGGCATGATGGCCAACCTCGTGGCGGAAAGTGGAGGCAACAAGGGACAACTTAGCAACCTCGTGGAGGCACTCTGCCGCAAATTCCGCACGCACGACGAGACGGAACTGCAAAAACTCATCGAGTGGCAGAAACAGGTGAAGTCTAAGTCGGCAAACAAGGAGAAGCCCGTCAGACCCGAAGTGGCCTTCTGGTTCCCACCCGCCGACGTCACCAACGCCGCCTTCATCCAAAACGCCATGGCATGCGAGAACCTCGGTGGACGAACTCAGTATCTCAACCTGCCCGACACCTTCAACGAGGGACAACTCGAAGCACTGCACGTCAGCATGGACAAACCTAAGGATGCCAAGCACCAGCTACGCGTCTGGGTCAACCGGGGATTCATCACACGATCAAACCAGACCGGACTGTTCACCAAGACACAGGAATATCTCAACCGTGGCAAATGATGGAACGACAGCAACTGCAAATGCTCCGACAACCCCCCATTGAGGGGGGGCGGATCGACTCGGACTACGAGTTACGCGACATCACTGCCCCTGGCCCTTCCACGACGACACACACCCGAGCCTCTCCTTCCTCGTGAGGAAAAACACGTTCAAATGCTTCGTCTGCGGAAAAGCGGGAGGAAACATCGACCTCGTCATGGGTATCCTCCACGTGGGCTTTATCGATGCTTGCCGATGGCTGGACAATGAGCATAACGTCGTGCTCACGCAGTGGAAACCCTGTGAGAAGCCACAAACGACGAAGCCCTTTGATACGGCACGCTATGAACGTTTTTTCCAACAGCCATGGCTCAGCGATGAGGCTCGCCGCTTCCTCTTTCAGAAGCGACGCATCGCCCCCCGCGCGTAGTCCGGTGGTGCAGGCTCACGTCATGGACTGACCGACAGGGCACCCACTGACTACAGATTCCCTACTACGACACAACGGAAATGCTCATCGGCATACAGAACCGTAACCTCGACCACCGACAGCACCCAGGATCGCCACTCCAGGTCAAGCTGATCGTTGACTATCTCGGTGAACCCTGAATCGCGCACAATCGCCTGCCAACGTACAGCAACGTATGAATGACCATCGCAGATTGAGTAACTTTGTAGTACAAGCAAGGGGCACACGCCTTGAACGGTTCTCGAAGGAACAGCGCATTCCCGACGGACTCACAAGAGCCCCGCAGCACAACACGTTTAACATTTAAATTCTTATCATTATGGCAAAAATTACTCCGATCGATATCATCAAGGGCATCAGTGGCAGCTACGGCAACAACAGCGGCGACTACTTCGCAACCAACTCTTCCAGCAACAAAATCCGGTTGGCCAAGCTCAAGAACCCTTACAAAGGTCCGGCTACCGAGAAGCAGCTCGCCCAACAGCAGAAGTTCAAGACTCGGCAAGCTGTCGTCACCACCTGGCTCAACAGCAACAAGCCTTCCAACACTAACGGCGACAAGGGAACCGCAATCTACCAGCAGGCACAGAAGTGGAAGCGCGCCCTCGGTTTGAGCTCCGTCGCACAGGTACTCTACAAGTATCTCGACGACAAAAACGAGCTCCATCTCCCCACGATTGTTGATGAGGGCACTGACACGGGTAAGACGGTCACGCCTTAGGGTGAGTAGCCGCAGATAAGCTGCCGCAAAAGAAAGGAGGGTGTATCACCATGAAATTTCATGATGCATCCTCTTTCTTTTTACAATAAATGCCGCTCCTGGCGCGGAAGGCATCAGGAAAAATTTCATAGCAAACGCTCTCTACGGCATATCGGACAGTGTGCTTCTGAGCATTCCGTAGAACTCCTTGCCATGAGAGGAGACCCATTCGTAGGTAAAGAATCCATGGTTAAATAGCTATGACAAAATCCGAATAGAATCCCTAACAATAACAGAAGGACTCATTAACAGGTGAGAATCCAAATCCTTTTTCTCCTTAATACTTTCTAAAACCAAATGTAAAGCTGCTATACCCATCCGCTCTACAGGTTGAGCAACACGCGTAATGGGAGGATTCAAATAATCCAAATATATGTTTGAGTCAAAAGAAATGATTGACATATCTTCAGGAATACTCATTTTCTTTTCTTTAAGAGCTTCAAATGCGCCTAACAATATGCTATTGCTTAAAGTAAATATAGCAGTTGGGCGGTCTGTTTTAGCAAGAGCCAATTGAGTTTCCACATACCCACTTTGTATAGAAGACTCATTACCTGAAACTGACAATTGTATGTTCTTTCCTGAGTCATTCACGGCAGCCATACACCCACGAATCCTCTCCTTAAAAGCGATAGATATCTCAGGAATGCCCAAACATAATATATTCGTATGTCCTGAATCTATCAGCATTTTTACGGCTTGATATCCTCCTTCATAATTGTTTGTTGAGATATAAGGCAGAGATGAGTTTTCGAAATATCTATCAACGAGAATCAATGGAATAGTTTGTGCCACCGTTTCAATTCTTTCTGGCGCCCTCTCGCTTGGAACGAGAATAATTCCATCTATATTCCTATTTATCAAGGTATCCAAAGCTTTTGATTCAAAAACAGGATCTTCTTGTGTATCTATGAGCACAACTGTATAATTATAGCTATTCGCCTCTGTAATAATCTTACTAGCCAAATTAGAAAAAAGGAGATTATTAATAGAAGGCAATATCAAGCCAATGGCATTACTCGTCTTATTGCGCAACATTTGCGCAGCAATATTGGGTCTATAATCAATTCTTTGTGCTATATCTAGAATTTTATTTGTCGCAGTTGCGCTAATCCTATATTCTTTAGACTTTCCATTCAACACTCTAGAAATGGTCGTCTTAGAATATCCGGTCTCCTTTACGATATCCTCTAATGTTCCCTTTTTCATTCCAAATAAGATATTTATTGCCTTATAATTCACAAATTTACGGAAAAAACGGGAAAAAACAAAATTTTCCTCCATTTTATTTTGAACTTTCAAGTTATATTTCTATATTTGCACAATCGATTGAGCTTATCAATAATTTAATATTTTACGACATGAAAAAGAATAAGGAGTACAAAAGGATCAAAGGTTTAATAGCTGCGACCTTCACCCCGATGGATGAAGCAGGAAATGTAAACCTAAAAGCCATTGAAGACTATGCAGATCTTATTGCGCATTCAGGGATCACTGGCGTATTCGTTTGCGGGACCACAGGTGAATCTCTTTCACTCACCGTTGAAGAACGCAAAGATATTACCGCAAAATGGATAGAATGCGCAAAAAACAGATTTGAAGTCATTGTACATGTTGGGAGTAACTCACAAAAAGAAGCCATGGAATTGGCCGCTCATGCAGAGAAATCAGGGGCGGATGCGATCGGAGCAATGTCTCCGTGCTTCTTTAAACCTGCTACCATAAATGATTTAATCAACTTTTTCATTCCCGTTGCAGAAAGCGCAAAAGGTTTACCCTTCTATTATTATAACATGCCTTCGATGACAGGAGTTAGTCTTTCTGTCCCCAAATTCTTAAAAGAAGGTAAAAAGGTAATACCTAACCTAGTCGGGACAAAATTTACCCATAACGACTTCATGGAAATGGCACAATGCATCAACCTTAATGACAAAGAATTTGAAGTATTAAACGGATTCGACGAATGCCTAATTTGCGGTTTGGCATTAGGAGCGAAAGCAGGGGTCGGCAGTACATATAATTATATTCCTCAAATTTATCAAGGAATAATGGATGCCATGGACCAAGGTAACATTGAAGAAGCAAGAAGACTCCAAATGAAATCAATTGAAGTCGTGGACATTATTGTCAAATACGGTGGTGGAATTCGAGGAGGGAAAGCTATTATGAAGTTAATCGGTTGTGACTGCGGAAACTGCCGCTTACCAATTGCACCCTTTACAGATCAGGAATATATGTCTTTAAAAGAAGATTTGCAAAAACTAGATCTTTTATCTCTCTGATTGACAGTCTATCCGGCTGGTGCTTTATGATTATTGTCTTTTCATTTAAAATCACAAAACATGAAAATCTTATTTAAAACAATCTGTATTCTTTTCACGTTTTTAACCTGCGCAGTATGTGTCAATGCGCAAAATATAACCGTACGAGGAACAGTCACCGATGACAGTGGAGAAGGACTTCCCGGAGTCTCAATCGTAATCAAAGGTCAAGCAACTGGGGTCATCACGGATGTCAATGGTCATTATGCTCTCTCTGTTCCAACAGGTGCCATTCTAACTTATACATTTTTAGGATTTGAGTCTCGAGAAATTAAAGCATTAAAAGAAAAGATAGACGTTTCTTTAAAGCCATCATCTGTTGCCTTATCAGACGTTGTTGTAGTCGGCTATGGGACGCAATCCAGGAAAACATTGACAACTGCCATCGCAAAAGTGAGTGGAGATGTGATTAAGGATGTTCCAACCTCCACGCTGGGAGAAGGCTTAAAAGGCAAAATTGCAGGAACACGTTTCTACTCGAATAACACAACACCTGGTGAAGAAGTTACCATCAGAATTCGCGGAGGATCATCAATCAATAAAAGTAATGAACCTCTCATCTTGGTTGATGGCGTCGAAAGATCTCTCGCTGGCTTGAATAATAATGATATAGAGTCCATAGAAGTCCTAAAAGATGCTGCCTCAACTGCAATTTACGGTTCCAGAGCATCAAATGGGGTCGTTCTTGTAACGACCAAGAACGGAACTACCGGTATGGCACCACAGATTACCTTCGAAGCGACAATCGCGGCACAAGAAGCAGAGACCTTATATGATTTCATGAATGCCAAGGACTACATAAATACAGTACGCTCTGCCGTAGCTATTGGACCTCATCCTCAATATAATTATATGGACGGATATTCTGCAAGTTCAGGCAATAGCGAGAGTTCAATATATTCAACACGCTATCTTAAGGATGGAGAAACAGTACCAACAGGATACAAGTCGATGCCTGACCCGTTGGATCCGGCAAAGACTTTAATATTCCAAGACAATGATTTCCAGTCTGAAATTTATAAAAGGACCCTTTGGCAGAACTATTATGCGGGCATCAATGGTGGCAGTAAAGACATGAAATACAATGCCAGCATAAGCTATCTTGACGATGATGGTATTGCCATTACAACAGGTTACAACAGAATGAATCTCCGCAATAACATGAATGTAAGAATTAATCCAAAGTTATATTTCAGCTTAGGGTTGGACTATTCAAAGACGAACTCTTCCGAATTCCCCAATCAGATGAATGTCATTTCAAGAGGTTTGGCAACCCCGCCGACCCAAAAGAAATATAATGCAGATGGAAGTCCCACAAAAGGTTATAATGCGTCTTCCCCAAATCCTCTTTTTTACCAATACTATAATAGCAACAAGAAAGTCACCAAACGGTTTTCTGGTTTTGGGAAGCTCACATATTACATATTACCAGAATTGAAGATTGAGACGGAAATTTCTACATTTGACCAGAACTACAGATACAGTGCCTTTGAAAAAGCTAATATATTCAATGGATTAAGGACGACGACAGAAAGATATGGGGAGGAAGAAAGAAACAAAATAGAAATATACTCGACATATAGCAAGACCATCCAAGATCACTCTTTCTCTATCCTTGGAGGTTATTCGTACCAGAAATATAAAGGACAGACCATGAGCGCAACTGTCACAGGAGCAAGCTCCGATAAGGTCCCGACACTATCGGCCGGTCCGAATAAGAAGTCCGCTGACAGTGATATCTATAAAGATGTTACTATAGGCTACTTTGGACGAGTCTCCTATAGCTTTCAAAAGAAATACTTGCTTTCCGCAACATTCAGAGAAGATGCTTCTTCAAGGTTTGCAGACGGGCATCGCTGGGGATTCTTTCCAGGTGTATCGGTTGGATGGGTAATTTCCAAAGAGAATTTTATGAAAAACATTCCTCATGTTGACGAATTAAAACTACGAATGAGTTATGGTCAAACAGGAAATAATGCTGTTGGCATTTATGACGCATTAGGAAGATACTCGACAGATGCAAAATACGGAGGTTATGCGGGAATCGTGCCATCGACCATGCCTAACTATGACTTAACATGGGAAAATACAACTCAATTCGATCCAGGCTTTGATTTAAGCATGTTCCACAATCGGCTAAATATCATTTTTGACTATTTCGACAAGCGCACTAAAAACTTGCTATTTAGCAAGGAATTACCTAACACATCTGGGTTCAGTAGTGTGAACACAAATATTGGAGAAGTTAAATTCTACGGATTTGACTTAGAAATCTCTTCTATAAACATCAAAACCAAGGACCTGACTTGGACGTCAAAACTGACCTATAGCTTTGTTAAGAACAAAGTATTAAAGCTACCTGATAATGGACGAGACAGGAACCGTATTGGAGGAATAACATTAGCAGACGGAACTGCATTTGGTGGAATAGCAGAAGGCGAACCTCTGTATCGGTACTATGGATACAAAGTGGATCATATCTTGCAAAACGAAGCAGAAGCCGATAATGCCATGTATGATTCAAAAGCCAAGGGATTCAGGCATTCTGACGGTAAATATGTCGCAGGCAGAAAAGAAGCTGGAGACTATGAATGGAAGAACCGCACAGGAAGTGCAACAAAAAATGGAAAAGACTATATCGATAGTCAAGACCAATTCTTCTTGGGCTACACTGTTCCACATTCAACAGGAGGCTTCAATAACACTATTTCCTATAAGAATTTTACTTTTAACATTTTCTTAGATTGGGCATTAGGTCATTCTATTAATCAAAACTCAGAAATGAGATATTTTATGAACACTTTTGCCAACAATTACACATTGATTGATAAAGTAAAGAACTGTTGGAAAAAAGAAGGCGACATGACGAAATATGCTCGATTCACCGCCAATGACCCTGATGATGGGAATGCAAACTTCAGTCGCACTTCTGACGTATTCAATTACAAGGGCGATTATCTTTGCATCCGTGAAATCAGTATACAATATAGTATGCCAAGACAACTCATTCACAAGCTTGGCATGCAGGATGTCACCTTCACTCTGGCGGGAAATAATCTCCATTATTTTACAGCAGTTAAAGGAGTATCACCAGAGGTCGGCACTTCCAGCACTTATGGCAGCTCATATTATAACTATCCTCCAGTCAGAAAGGTGAGCATCGGAGTTAAGGTAACATTTTAGCAACATTAAACAAGATTTTCTATGAAACTTAAGAATATAATTATACTTTTAATCGTTTCTTTGATGATGCTTCCATCTTGTAATGACGATTTAAATGTAGAAAATATCAGCTCGGTAGCATCTACTTCCATGTGGAAGGACAAAGATGACGCAGAAGCAGCCATGTATGGGCTTTACAATCAATTCAGGTCTGCTTTTAGTTGGGGCTACATCTTTTGGGGTGAATATAGAACCGGATTATGGGGAGACGGATTAATCTCCGAAACCTCGCGATGGCAAGTTTTCCAGAATCAGATACCAACAAATCACACTTATGCCGATTGGACTGACCTTTATACGACCATAAATGATGCCAACTTGCTTATCAAATATACGCCAAGCATTTCTTTTAAGAATGAAACTGAGAAAAATACAATCTTAGCAAATGCCTATTTTGTAAGAGCTTTCTGCTATTACTGGATTGGTAGAATATGGGGCGATGCCCCTATCCTCCTCAACGGCTTTGAATCCGACAAAGCTGAAGATTTATATCCTACAAGGAATCCTGCCGTGGAAGTCTTTAAACAGGTTGAGAATGATATCCAACAAGCACTATCTTTGATGCCAGATTCCATCAATACAAGGAACCTTGCGTCACCTGGAGGAATAAACATGTTGAGAGCAGACTATGATTTGTGGATGTATAAAGTAAGAAATGCTGGGGAATCTTATTTAAACGACGCTAAGGTCGCAATCCAGACTGTATTAAATGATCCCAATTATAGTCTTGAAGATGATTACAGTAATATATTTGATGACAATTTGGGAAGTGAAATCATCTTTGCTTGGAGTTACATTCAAGATGAGTATGAAGGAGGCTTCCCTACTGATTATTTGGTCCCATCCCAATATATCTCTTCTGAGTATATCAATAACCCAGTGACGACTGGAAGTCACCAGCAATGGGAATTTTTGACTCCTGATTACGAAGCGTTCCTATCATCTGACCCATCAGACACTCGGACAAAAGAAACCTTTGAGACCTTTTATGATCCCGGGAAAAAAGCGACCTTTCAATGGATTAACAAATATAAAGGTCATTGGATCAACGACACTAGAATATTCGACTCCGATATTATAGTATATCGTTTAGCTGATGCCATCTTATTCGATGCAGAAATCAAAATGTACCAAAAAGATATAGTAGGTGCGACCAAAGATCTCAATGTCATTGCGAGAAGAGCTTACAAGAAGGAAAATTATTATCATAATATGATGACTGCAGATCAGCTAAAAGAAAGCCTCGTCTCTGAGCGCAAAAAAGAATTCGGTGCAGAGGGTAAGCTTTGGTGGGATTTTATTCGATTAGGTGTAGCCTTTAAGGAAAACCCATACTTAACTGGACGAGAGAATGAGAACAATGTGTTATTATGGCCAATTTCCCAATCTTCAATTAATAAAAATCCAAACTTAAAACAAACGCCTGGCTATGACAAGTAAATAACAATAATCAGTTTCTAACCATCAGTTAGTTTTGCAGATTGATATTAAATCAATGATTGAATAGGGTGGGGCTTCTCTCCTGTATCATAGCCCCGCCCCTACTCACTGCAATTACAAATATAAAGGCTTCTATGAATAAGATCTTTCTAATATCCATTCTCCTCATAGAGATTATAACAGCATCAGCAAAAGGAATCAAAATACAGGAGCTATCTGGCTTCCCTTCTCAAGAAGATGGTATCTCCTATGGCGTATCTGCTTGCTTTGCGGGAATTATAGGAAATCGGCTGATCATGGCTGGTGGTTGTAACTTTCCCAACAAGCCTGCGGCTGAAGGCGGAACAAAAAGATATTATAAAGGGATATATGCTTGTACAATCAAGAAGAGCCATCACTTGGATTGGAAACTGATAGGATTCTTACCTGAAGAAGCAGCATATGGTATATCTATTACCACGAAAGATGGAATCATTTGCATTGGAGGTAAAAATAATCGTCATTCCTTAACCTCTGTATTCGTCGTTCATCTTGTGAACGATAAAGCTGTCATTACTACATTACCTTCACTTCCCTATCCTATTGATAACTCTACAGGATGCAAATCCTCAAAAAACATCTTCATCTATGGAGCAGGGCAAATATGCAAGATGAATTTGTCACAAATAGACAAAGGTTGGACTATTTTCGATAAATTCGAGAGACAGCGTTATCAACCGATTAGTGGTATACTTGATGGGAAAATGACTATTTGGGGAGGATTTCTTCCCAAATCTCAGAATGATACCGCAAGACTCTGTTTGGACGGATTCACTTTCGGAGGAAAAATAACGAAGCGTACGATTCCTGTCGACGAACGAAAAGAAAGCATAGCCTTAAGTGGTAGTGCTTCTGTTCAATATGGCTGGAACAAAATATTCGCTATTGGAGGCGTCTGCAAAGACATTTTCTTAATTGAGTTTAATCATCCGAACAGCACATATTTGCGGCACCCTATAGCATGGTATCGATTCAATCCGCACATTCTTTTATTCGATAGAAACAAATGGAAAATATTGGGGACATCCAAGCTTACTGCACGTGCTGGAGCCTCCTTGGCAATTAAAAGGAGGGACATTTACGTTATTGGAGGTGAGGTTAAGCCAGGAATACGTACAGCAAGTGTACTCAAAATAATTTATTAGTTCGTATGAAAAATATATCTAAACATTATCCTTGGATCGTTGTTGCTCTTCTATGGTTTGTGGCATTATTGAATTACATGGATCGCCAGATGCTCTCAACCATGCAATTTGCCATGAAGGTAGATATCACTGAGCTGAATAAAGCCGAATCCTTCGGAGCTTTAATGGCTGTGTTTTTGTGGATATATGGCTTCGTTAGTCCATTTGCCGGGATAATTGCTGATCAAATAAGCCGTAAAAAGCTTATTATAGGGAGTCTATTTGTCTGGTCTGCAGTCACGTTCTTGATGGGATTTGCCAACACATTCAGCCAACTTTATTGGTTAAGGGCATTTATGGGAGTTAGTGAAGCTCTGTATATCCCTTCAGCATTATCATTAATTGCAGATTGGCATGGAGAAAAAACGCGCTCTCTTGCTATCGGAATACATATGACTGGCATTTACGTTGGACAAGCAACAGGTGGTTTTGGGGCATATATCGCAGACCACCTTTCATGGCACTTAACCTTCCATTGGTTTGGAATCATCGGGATTCTTTACGCTATCGTGTTAATTCTATGTCTAAAAGACTACCCTAAACCCAACCAAACATCCAAGATATCCCCACAAAAACGGATGAAAACAGGAGAAGTATTTCAAGGTTTAAAAGCCGTTTTGTCAACATGGGCTTTCTGGATAATCCTAATTTATTTTGCTTCACCAGGAATCCCTGGATGGGCTGTAAAGAACTGGCTACCTACTCTGTTCTCTGAAAATCTACAAATCCCAATGTCAAGTGCAGGACCAATTTCTACCACAACGATTGCAATATTTTCTTTTTTAGGCGTTATCATTGGAGGAATCCTTTCGGATAAATGGGTACAGAGGAACATCAAGGGCAGGATTTATACAAGTGCCATCGGCGTCACCTTTACCATACCTGCTTTATTGCTCATGGGCCTTGGACATGGCCTGATAAATGATATATGTGCAGGTGCAATGTTTGGAATTGGATTTGGGATGTTCGACGCTAATAATATGCCGATACTTTGCCAAGTAATTCCTTCAAGATACCGTGCTACAGCTTATGGATTCATGAATATGGTAGGCGTATTTTCCGGTGCTATGATTACACAAGTACTTGGGAAATTGACGGACAGGGGTAACCTTGGTGAAGGATTTGCAGTGCTAACCATCATTGTTTTCATTGCATTAATATTACTACTGACATGCTTACATCCTACGATAGATGAAGTCAAATAAACTCGAATCTATTTAAGGTTGCTAATAGACTTTCAAAATGAAGCATTAAATATAATTACATACGGATCAATGTACAACATTAAATTCATCTATAAACAGAATATGAAAATGAAGAAAGAAATTACATTCATACTCATGCTACTCTATTGTGGCGTATCTTGGGGACAGACAGAAAACAACGATAAGATAGATACGTTTATTGATAAATATGAATGCGACCCCATAGGAACAACCGTTTTACAACCAGACTACTTGTCTCCGATAGATAGGACTTGCACGTATGTAAGGATTCCCTTCATGGAGATCACGAATAAGGGTACATTATTGTGCGGTTGCGATTCCAGGAGTTCCCGCAGCGACCAATCGTTGATCAGCTGTGGAATTGCCAGAAGTACAGACAATGGAAGCCATTGGACTTACATGATTGCAAATCCCCATACTGCGGTCAGCAAGCTCGACAGGAGGATGGACTCAAGTATTCTCTGCGATAGAACCAATAATCAACTTTTTATCTTCTCGCACAAAATAACCGGATCTGAAGTATGGGAGAGAATCAACACAGATGGGATATACTCCATGGACTGTATCTTCGTCACATCTAACGATGATGGCATGACTTGGTCTCAAGAAAGGTCTCTCAGGGACGTCATCACGACTAACGGGGTGAAAGGATCTTATGGTAAATACGTAGTTACGCTCTTTGGTGGAGTGGGAAAAGGGATTACCATGCAAAATGGAACTCTTGTATTGCCCATCCAATGTAAGATGGCAACAGAAACTGCCCAACAAGAGGGTGCCGCTGGGATTTATAATATTCAAAGTGGCTTGATCTATTCTACAGACCATGGAACTACATGGAAAAGATGTTCTTCCCTTGTCCCTTGCTATTCTTCAGAATGCCAACTGATTGAACTCGCAAATGGAGGAATCATGATCAATTGCCGAAGCTATATTGGTCATCGACGCGTGTTCATAACGTATGATCTTGGAAAGACTTGGATCGCACATGCTTCAGATCGATCTTTAATTGAGCCCACTGCATGTGAAGGGAGTTTAGGCAGACTGTCTCTTGCCAAATATGCGGGGGGATTTGTAAACCCCAACGACTCTACGGCTCGAAAGAATATGACGCTCCAAGTAACAAATGACTTCACGAACTGGAGACCCCTTATCAGATTATCCTCTATCACGAGTGAAGGATATTCCGCCATCGCTGGATATGGAGGAAAGAATTACGCATTGATAGAGCAGAACAACAAGATCGTTTTATTCGACCTGAATCCTTATGTCAGGTAGTCAACAAAAATGCAGGAGATGACCTTTCGTGTCCCATTAGATAACCTTTTGGAAGGCGGGAGATAACCTTTCGCACCGCGGGAGATGACCTTTTACGATCATCTCTCGCAACCATCATCATCCCCGATCGCGCCAGGTGTTTCTCTGGTCGTGCCCCTACGCAAGGGAAGCCTTTTCCCTACCTGACTCGCTCGTAGGTATCTATGCTATTCCCATCCACCAGTTGATGGGACATCAGGCGAAGGCATGAAGGAAGTCGTACAGCCCGGGTGCCATCCCCGATCACCCGCGGAGCGGTCTCAACCCGGATCTCATCCCAAAAGCCTGCATCCAAGAAGCCCTGATGGGTCGTTGCCCCTCCTTCCACGATTAACGATTGTACCTTCTCTTCGTACAACTTGTCCATCAAGTCGGGAAGAGGAGTGTCATGGGTAAGGACGATACGCTTGGGGTCTTTCCCACTCCAATGCCTTACATTCAGTTGGGGATGTTCCCGCTCGTCCGTCACCCTTCCCACCAAGATCGCGTCGCTCTCCGCCCGCAACTGATGGGAGAGCATTTGGGTGAAGGGCGTGGAGAACATCGTAGGATGGTCATGGTCGTCGATGAAGCCATCCAAGGACTGCGCCCACTTCAAAAGTATATACGGGCGATGATAGGTTTGATAGACCATGAACCGTTTGTTGGCCTCCCAGCATTCCGCCTCCAAGACACCCACGGTCACGGAGATGCCTGCCTCCCGCATCCGCTGGATGCCACGTCCCCTGACCTTTGCGAAGGGATCTACGCACCCACAGACACAACGTTTGACCCCCTTACGGATGACCAGGTCACAGCAAGGAGGCGTATGTCCCCAATGGGAACAAGGTTCCAAGGAGACATAGAGGGTAGCTTCTTTCAACAAAGGCTCATCCGATGGACGAACGGAGGCAAAGGCGTTGACCTCTGCATGGGGACCGCCATAGGCTGAGGTGTATCCCTCTCCAAGAATACGACCGTCCTTAGACACGATCACAGCACCCACTGAAGGGTTCGGCTTCGCCGTCAGCAGTCCGTTACGGGCAATCTGCAAACAGCGACCCATGTATTTTTCATCAACTTCTTCTTGGTTCATATCATTATATTTCGTACATTTGCATCATGACTTACACACAACTCTGGCAGCGGATCACCCCATTGTATGACCCCGAGGAAGCCAAGGCTATCGTCAGAATGGCACTGGAAGTGCATTTTGGCATGTCTGCCACAGAGATATACTGTGGCAAAGTTAATGATTTATCTGCAGAAGACCGGGCTTCTTTGGAAAAAATCATGCAAAGGCTTGAAAAATCAGAACCTGTGCAATATATAATAGGTACGGCTGAGTTTGGGGAAAGGACCTTCCATGTCAGACCAGGCGTGCTTATCCCCCGACCAGAAACGGCTGAGCTTTGCCAATGGATCGAAGACGGGATCCAGTCGGAAGGCTTATCCGAAGCAACGCGAAGGAAGGCAGGCTGCACGCCAAGGCATGTCTTGGACATTGGGACCGGATCAGGGTGCATCGCCATCACGCTCGCCCTTGACATCCCTTCTGCCCAAGTCACAGGGTGGGATATTTCTGAAGACGCCCTTCAGGTGGCATCCGAAAATGCTGCAGATCATCATGCCCATGTGTGCTTCATGAAACAAGACGCCTTAGCCGCGCCCTCTGATCACGACCAATGGGACATCATCGTCAGCAACCCTCCCTATATCTGCAACCGGGAGAAACAAGCCATGGCGCAGAATGTCCTTGCCTATGAGCCGGGAATCGCCCTCTTTGTGCCAGACGAAGACCCGCTGAAATACTATCGTGCCATCAGCAAGTACGCCAAGATTGCCTTGGCAAAGCAAGGACTCTTGTACTTCGAGATCAACCCGTTGCAAGCCGAGCCCCTTCAGGAGATGCTCCAAGGCGATGGATTTACGGACATCATCCTTCAAGAGGACCTATTCGGGAAAAAGCGATTCCTCAAATGCCACTATCCAAAAACTTAAAATCATCTATAACAATGAAGGAACAACAAGTGCTTTACAAACTGACCGCTATGTGCTCGCAGGCAGAACATTGCTCACAGGAGATGCTTGACAAGATGAAGAAATGGGACATCCCAGAGGACGTCCAAGCCCGTGTCATGCAATACCTCACCCAAGAGAAGTTCATTGACGATGAACGATATTGCCGATTCTTTGTCAAAGACAAGATCAAATACAACAAATGGGGGCGCAGGAAAGTGGAGCAAGCTCTCTACATGAAACATATCCCATCCTCGATTTCCGGACCGATCTTAGACGAGATCCCGGCAGAAGACTACCTCGAAGTCCTCCGCCCGCTACTCAAGAGCAAGCGGAAAACCGTCAAGGCTGCGACAGAATACGAGCGCAACATGAAGCTCATTAAGTTTGCCTTGGGACGAGGCTTCAGCATGGACATCATCAAGGATTGTATCGACGACGCGACAGAAATATATGAGAGTTAGTTTCTTTGAGCGAGTCCTCGATCTCATCATACCGAGGGTCTGTTCCATCTGCGGCCGGAGACTCAGTCCCGGAGAGGACTTCATCTGCGTGGAATGCAACCTACATCTCCCACGCACTTACTATGCAGAAGATGCGTATGAGAACGAGATGGCAAAGCTCTTCTGGGGACGTATCCCCATAGAGCGGAGCACGGCTCTTTTCTTTTACGAAGCCGGTTCTGAAGCATGTAGGATCATCTATGACCTCAAGTACAACCAACGACCGGAATATGGATATTATTTAGGGAAGATGGTTGCCCAGGAAGTCCAAGCCAACGGCTTCTTCACAGGCATTGACCTTTTGGTTCCCATCCCTCTTGCCCGGAAACGGCAATGGCAACGAGGCTACAACCAAAGTATGGAAATAGCCAAAGGGGTTGAAGAGGTCACCCATATCCCGATCGCCCCTCACGTGATCAGGCGGAACAAGTTCGAAAACAGCCAGACCCAAAAGGACAGATGGGAAAGAATGGAAAATGTCAGCCATGTCTTCGAGCTCATCCATCCGGAAGAAGTCAAGGACAAACATATCCTTCTCATCGACGACGTGGTCACGACAGGGTCTACGATCTGTGCTTGTGGCAAGCAATTGGAACAAGCCGGCGGAGTCAAGATCAGCGTCTTATCCATCGGATTCGCAAAGAGTTAACATAGAATATTCTTTTTTTATTTTGCCGGATCCAAGATTTGGAGTATATTTGCATCATGTAATCTGATATAGATAGGTTACGACTGTAAATAAAAACAAGACCGTATGGATATTTTAAAGAAAGATTTTGCATCTAAGCTGTTGAAGATCAAGGCTATCAAGCTTCAGCCCAAGAACCCGTTCACCTGGGCTTCGGGTTGGAAGTCACCCTTTTATTGTGATAACCGTAAGACCTTATCTTATCCAGATCTTCGGGATTATGTCAAGCTTGAGATCGTGCATGTGATCCTTGAACAATTCCCTGAGGCAGAGGCGATTGCCGGTGTTGCTACCGGAGCGATTCCCCAAGGTGCCCTTGTTGCCGATGAGTTGCATCTCCCTTTCGTGTATGTACGCAGCAAACCCAAGGACCACGGTTTGGAAAACCTGATAGAGGGAGAATTAAAACCAGGCATGAAGGTCGTGGTCATCGAAGACCTGATCTCGACAGGCGGCAGTTCCCTCAAGGCTGTAGAAGCGATTCGCAAGAATGGATGTGAGGTCATTGGCATGGTTGCCTCCTATACATACGGCTTCCCCGTGGCAGAAAAAGCCTTCGCCGATGCCCAAGTGAAACTGGTTACCTTGACTGACTATGACCATGTCGTCGCTCAAGCCCTTGAGACAGGCTATATCGCAGAAAGCGACGTAGAGGTCCTGCATCAGTGGAGGAAAGATCCCGCTCACTGGAACGGATAAGTACATCCCTTTCCTGACAAGAGAAGAGACATCACACGCATTAAAACGACTCCATTATGAGCACAAAATTCGAAAGCAGCATCCGCCAGATCAACTATCCACAGCAAAGCGTCTACAACATGCTCAGCGACCTGAGCCATATTGAGAAAGTCAAGGACCGCCTTCCTGAGGACAAGCTCAAGGACGTACAATTTGATTCTGATTCCATTTCGATCCAGTCGCCGATGGGTGCCATCCGCCTTTGCATCATTGAGCGGGACGCACCGAAGTGCATTAAATTCGAGACAGAACAGAGTCCCATTCCTTTTTATTTCTGGATACAAATCCTTCCTGTTACAGAGATGAGCAGCAAGATGAAGCTCACCATCAAGGCTGAACTCAACCCTTTTATCAAGGGGATGGTCCAGAAACCTCTCCAGGAAGGGATCGAGAAATTGGCTGATGCCTTGCAAATGATCAAATACGAATAGACTATGGCAAACAAACTTTGGGAAAAGAACTTTGAGGTAAACCAAGAGATCGAACGCTTTACCGTAGGCCATGACCGGGAATTGGATCTCTACCTTGCCAAATACGACGTTCTTGGCTCCATGGCACACATCACGATGCTTGAGTCAATCGGGCTCTTGACCCACGATGAACTGCAGATGTTGCTCAAGGAACTGAAGGTCATCTATGCCAGCTGTGAGCGAGGCGAGTTTACCATTGAGGACGGCGTAGAGGACGTTCATTCCCAAGTGGAGCTGATGCTCACCCGCAAGCTTGGGGACATGGGAAAGAAGATCCACAGTGGTCGCTCTCGCAATGATCAGGTATTGGTTGACCTCAAGTTGTTCACGCGTGAGCAGTTGAAGGAAATCGTAGATGCCGTAAAAGTGCTTTTCGATGAATTGATACAGAAAAGCAACCAATACAAGGACATCTTGATGCCCGGTTATACCCATCTTCAGATTGCCATGCCCAGCTCTTTTGGACTTTGGTTTGGCGCGTATGCAGAATCATTGGCAGACGATATGCTCTTCCTATTGGCTGCTTACAAGATGACCAACCGCAATCCGTTGGGATCGGCAGCAGGGTATGGGAGCTCTTTCCCTTTGAACCGCACCCTGACCACAAAGCTGTTAGGATTCGACTCCATGGACTACAATGTCGTCTATGCCCAAATGGGACGAGGGAAAATGGAACGCAATGTTGCCTTTGCCATGGCAACCGTGGCAGGTACCTTAGCAAAGATGGCTTTCGATGCTTGCCTGTTCAACTGCCAGAACTTCTCTTTCATCAAGCTACCCAAGGAATGCACGACTGGCAGCAGTATCATGCCCCATAAGAAAAACCCTGATGTCTTCGAGCTGATCCGTGCCAAGAGTAATAAGATCCAAAGCCTACCCCAACAGATCATGATGATTATGAACAACCTTCCCGTAGGATATTTCCGTGATCTCCAGATCATCAAGGAGGTTTTCCTCCCTGCTTTTGGGGAACTAAAAGACTGCCTGCAGATGGCTGCCTACATCATCAACAAGATGGAAGTCAACCCGCATATCCTCGACAATCCCATGTACGACCCGATATTCTCTGTCGAAGAAGCCAATCAGTTGGCCGCTGCGGGAATGCCCTTCCGCGATGCTTACAAGAAAGTAGGCATGGAGATAGAGACTGGCACCTTCCATGCCAACAAGCACATCCACCATACCCACGAAGGTAGCATAGGCAATCTCTGCAACGACAAGATCCAAGCACTCATAGAAGGCACGCTCAAGCAATTCCATTTCGAGCAGGTAGAAGAAGCTGAGAAGGCTTTACTGAAATAGCAATGATGAAGAAAAGGATCGGCACAATATTAGGGAGCCTGCTCTCCCTTATGCTCCTCTCGTGTACAGCAGACAACGAGTTCAGCACTGCGGCATGCTATCTTGTGATAGAGAACAACCTTCACAATGATGCCACACTGGCCAGTGCCATGAACTCCGCATCACCGGGCGTTTTCGTAACGATCACGAAAGTCACGACGAAAGGTGCCACCTATTTTCACTTCTATAGCAATCAAGGAGGAAACAGTTCATCCATTTTCAATGCCATTGACGCCAAGAGAAACCTGATCATAGGCATGAACGGAGGACTGATCGTAGGCTATGGCAATTTAAGTCAGCCCGTCACGTTCTATGCATACGACCGGGAGTGCCCCAACTGCTTTGATCCGAACAATATCCCCATGAAAAGTTATCCCATCAACGTCAACAGCAGTGGTATCGGGACCTGTTCCAAATGTGGAAGGAAATACGACTTGAACAATGGTGGAATCATTTCTTCGGGCGAAGGAGGAAAGAAAATGACCCGCTATCGCTGTGGAACAACAGGTAGTTATGGCGTGTTATCCGTCAATTAATGGCAAGAAACGCATATTTTTGAATTAAAATGTGTTAATACTTTTGCCATTAAGAGAAATCCCTTTATCTTTGCACTTCAGAAATGCGGCAATAGCTCAGTTGGTAGAGCGCGACCTTGCCAAGGTCGAGGTCGCGGGTCCGAGTCCCGTTTGCCGCTCAAGCTTTTTGTCATTAGATATATAGGTCAAGGCAGGAAAAGGCTTTTCATACATAAAATGCCTTGACATGTGAGGACAGTAAGCGGCCGCGATGGTGGAATTGGTAGACACGAGGGACTTAAAATCCCTTGGCCAGAAATGGCTGTACGGGTTCGAGTCCCGTTCGCGGCACAACAATCTTAAACACTTTTATATGATGCATAAAAAACTAATTCTCACATTATCGGCTTGTTCTTTAGTCATTTTCACATCCTGCTCTAAGCTGGGTGCATTGTCAGCTGATAATTTCACAGTGACTCCGAATCCCCTGGAAACCGTTGGAGGAGAAGTTCCTAACACCATCAATGGTACTTTTCCAGAGAAGTACATGAAAAAGAATGCTGTCGTAACAGTCATTCCAGAACTCCGTTATGGTAATGGGAAGACCCAGCAGGGCACAACTGCAACCTTCCAAGGAGAGAAGGTGATGGGCAATAACCAAACGATCTCTTACCGCATGGGCGGTCATTATACGATGAAATCGAATTTCATATACGATGACCCTGAGATGCAGAAATGCGATATGTACCTTACTTTTAAGGCTTCCTTAGGCAAGAAGAGTGTTACGATCCCGGCTGTCAAAGTAGCAAGAGGACTGATCACAACCGGCGAGTTGTACAAGAAGACGCTGATGAATGCTGGGGCTTGTATCGCACCGGATTCTTTCGAGCGCATTAAGGCACAGAAGCAGGAAGCTAATGTGAAATTCCTCATCAACCAGGCTAATCTTCGCAAGAGCGAGTTGAAGAACAATTCCGTGAAGGAATTTGTTCAGATGCTGAAGAAAATCAATGCTGATCGCGAAGGACTGAACTTGAAGAATGTTGAAGTAGCAGCTTATGCTTCTCCAGATGGAGGTTACTCTTTCAACGATAAGTTGGCAAACAAGCGTCAGGACGTTTCCGAGAGCTATGTCAAGAACCAGTTGAAGCGCCAGAAGATCTCTACAGATGTAGATGCTCATTATACCGCCCAGGACTGGGACGGATTCCAGAAACTCGTTCAGGCTTCCAACATCCAGGACAAGGATGTCATCCTGCGCGTCCTTTCTATGTACAAGGACCCAGAGGAACGTGAGAAACAGATCCGCAACATGAGCGAAGGCTTCAGGGAATTAGCCGATGGCATCCTTCCTGAGCTTCGTCGTTCACGCTTGATCATTAACTATGAGACTGTAGGTCGTAGCGATGATCAAATCAAGGCACAATACGCAGCTGACCCAACCAAGCTGAGCGTTGAGGAGCTTCTGTATGCTGCCAGCCTGGAGAACAACGCTAATAAGAAAGAAGATATCTACAAGACAACAGCTAAATTGTATGACAAGGACTACCGTGCTTATAACAACCTTGCAGCCCTTGCATTCAATGCTGGCGACGAGACAACGGCAAAGCGGTATCTGTCAGAAGCTTTAAGCAAGAATAACAAGGCACCTGAGGCAAATGCCAACTTAGGACTGATTGCCTTGAAGAATGGCAAGATCAAGGATGCTGAAAACTATTTAGCAGAGGCTATTGATGCGAATGGCTTTGGTGAGGCACTTGGCAACCTGAATATTGCAAAGGGTAACTATGCACAGGCTGTTGAAAACTTCAAGAACTCAAGCAGCAATAGTGCAGCTTTGGCACAACTCCTGAATAAGGACTATGCTGCTGCAACATCCACACTTGACCACATCAAGAACCCTGATGCATTGACAAGTTATTTGCACGCAATCGTTGCCGCACGCCAGAATAACAAGAGCGCAGCTCAGTCATATCTGAAAGAAGCTTTGCAAAAAGATCCTTCTTTGGCTGAATATGCTACAAACGACCTGGAATTTGCCAACGTCAAATAATTGAATGAAGAATTTCGCATTTCTTATCATACTCACCTTGGTCCTGGTTTCTTGCGGGGAAGACAACGGTCATTTTAAGATCGAAGGAAAACTCATGAACCTCGACCAAGGTGAGTTTTATATTTACAGTCCTTATGGAGGCATTGATGGAATAGATACCATCAAGGTAGAAGGTGGCAGATTCGCATACGAAATGCCATGTACAAACGAGAACATAGTGATGTTAGTATTCCCTAACTTCTCGGAACAGCCCGTCTTTGCCGAACCCGGAGGATCAGTGAATATCAAGGGAGATGCGTCGCATCTGAAAGAGATGACCATCAAGGGGACAAAGGAAAATGACCTGATGAATAAGTTCCGTCAGCAAATCGTCAGTGCTTCACCCCCAGAAACAAAGAAGTTCGCAGAGCAATTCATCAAAGACCATCCGGAATCTGCTGTCAGTATTTACTTAGCAAGAAAATATTTCATTGCCAACAATGAACCGGATTATAAAAAAGCTCTTCAGCTTTTAGAGCTCATCCAAAAGAACCAACCCAAAAATGGAAGAGTAGCAAGAATGTACCAACAGATCAAGAAATTACCGAACTCAACAGTAGGCAGTTCCTTACCAGCATTCTCGGTACAAGATATGAACGGCACTATTGTTTCATCCTCCTCCATCACGGGCAGTGGGATCAGTGTCATCACGGTATGGGCCTCTTGGAGTTTCGATAGCATGAACCTGCAACGGCAATTGAAACAGTTGCAAAAAAACTCAAAAGGAAAGCTGAAATTGGTAAGCATCTGCGTAGATGCCAACAAAAAGGAATGCCAAGAAACCCTCAAGCGAGATTCTATATCCTGGCCGAATATCTGCGATCAGCAAATGATTAACAGTCCTGTGCTGAAAACATTGGGGCTCTATTCAGTACCTGACAACATCGTCATCAAGAATGGGCAAATTGTTGCAAGGGATTTAGATACGGATGCCTTGCTCAGCAAAGTCCGCTCTCTTCTATAATATCCACTACCTATATATACCAAGGACAGGGAAAATCCCAGTCCTTCTATATTATTAACTGCTAATTGAATCATTGCCATGTTAGTGAAAACATACTGTGCCGCGATAAACGGTCTACAAGTTACAACAGTAACCATTGAAGTCAGTCTCAACAAGGGAGTTGCCTACCATTTTACGGGATTAGGGGACGAAGCCGTAAAGGAGGGAAAGAACCGCATCTCTGCAGCCATGCAATACAATGGATATCGGTTTCCTATCGCTGATATCACGGTCAACATGGCCCCAGCAGACCTACGAAAAGAAGGCAGCGGGTATGACCTTCCCTTAGCGATAGCGATCTTAGCTGCAAATGGAAGTATTGTCTCCGACCATCTTCAAGAATACATGATGGTAGGAGAACTGAGTTTAGATGGGAAGATACAGCCTGTCAAAGGTGCGCTCCCCATAGCGATCAGGGCTCGGAAAGAACATTTCAAGGGATTGATTGTACCCAAGGCGAATGAGTGCGAGGCTGCTGTCGTAAACAACTTAGAGGTATATGGGATGGATTCATTGTATGATGTCATCCAATTCATGACGGGAACTGGGCAATACCATCCCAAGATCATAGATACGCGCAAGGTGTTTTTCGAGCAACAAAGCCATTTTGATGTGGACTTCTCCGATGTCAGGGGACAAGAAAATATAAAGCGGGCATTGGAAGTAGCAGCGGCTGGAGGGCATAACCTGATCATGGTAGGTCCTCCGGGATCTGGAAAATCCATGATGGCGAAACGGCTACCCACCATTCTACCTCCCCTTTCTCTGGCTGAAAGTTTAGAGACAACGCAAATCCACAGTATTGCAGGAAAGCTCAGCAAAGATACTTCCCTCATATCGCAAAGACCTTTCCGCTCTCCTCACCATACCATCTCTGAGGTTGCTCTCGTGGGAGGAGGCACCAATCCCATGCCTGGTGAGATCAGTCTTGCCCATAACGGAGTCCTTTTCTGTGACGAACTACCAGAATTCAACAAGCACACCTTAGAGATGCTACGCCAACCCCTGGAAGATCGCAAGATAACCATTAGCCGAGCCAAGTACTCCATCGAATATCCTTGTTCTTTTATGTTCATTGCCAGCATGAACCCTTGCCCTTGTGGCTATTACGGGGATCCTACCCATCATTGCGTATGCACGCCCGGACAGATCCAGAAATACATGAATAAGATTAGCGGACCGCTCTTAGACAGGATCGACATACAATGTGAGATACTCCCTGTACCCTTCCAAGAACTAAGTTCCTATGCCGTGGGAGAAACCAGCGAGCAAATACGAGAAAGAGTGATGATGGCGCGACAAAGACAAGACGAAAGGTTCAAGGGAATTCCTGGCATTCATTGCAATGCACAGATGACAGAAAGGATGATCCATCAATATGCAGAACCCGACGAGAAAGGTCTGGAACTATTGAAAAATGCAATGGAAAAGCTAAGCCTGTCGGCAAGAGCCTATAGCAGGATCTTAAAGGTGGCAAGAACCATTGCCGACCTGTCCGCATGCGACCACGTCCAAGAAGAACATATCGCAGAAGCCGTTTCCTACCGTAACTTAGACCGCAGTGACTGGGCAGAAAGAAGCCTATGATTACTGCTTTTTCAGATAATAACTAAACGGATAAGTTGTACCAGCGGTCAACGATGACATGACGACGTCTTCCGTAGTGGAATAAACGCTTCCGTCTGCTGTTGTCACCGTGAATTTTGCCGTTGCATAAGGAGCGAACAGAGCCACATAGACAGGCAAGGTTAAATAGCCGCTCGTAGGTTTCAACACAATCGGCTGACGAACAGGTGTCAAAGAGATTTTAGACGTAGTGAAATCGAAAATACCTTCCGTACACATATTCTCTATCTTCACGGAAGTAATATCCTTGATTTCATCACCATTTTCGTCTACAAAGGAAAACTTGCCGATACTCATCAAGCGCCTGACATAAATCATTGCAGCCTTAGCGGTAAGGTCTGTCGCAGTCGTTGTTGATATCTTTGCCTTACCATAGGTAAAATTAAACTTGCTATTGATAGTCTCCAGTGTGCCATCCTGCCCTGAGATATCAAGGGCAAGCAAGCTATCACCACCTTCACTGGCAAGAGAAGTAATCCCTTCACTCCCGACCTTTGGCCAAAAAATCTCCAAGAAATTATACCTCTTACAGGTCATATACCCTGTAAAACGAGTCGTATCAGAAGTAGAAGAGGCGGTGAAAGTATCAAAAATATTCGAAGTACGCCTTGTATTATTATAGACAGAGACTTCCGTACCCTCCGTCCAAGGCACTGTACTTGCCGCAGTCATTTGGTTGATGGTAACGAATCGCCTTGCTGTCGTTGTGTCTGTTGTTGACGACGACGATGATGATGCTGAATCGCTGCCGTGACATCCTAAGAAGACAAGAGGCAAGCACATAACCATCAGTGCTACAAATGCATATTTAACTTTCATTCCTATATTCCTTATTGATTTCAGTTTGCAAAATTACTATTTTTATTACAAACGCAAGAATCTTTTATTCTAAACTACTATTTAATTAAGTTAAATGCTACATATATTCCCCTTTTTTAGTAACTTTGCACCCAAATAGGATTAAAGATTTATGGAACAAAAGAAATTCAAACGTACTACTGTAACAGCTGCGCTGCCGTATGCCAATGGAGGTGTGCACATCGGTCATCTGGCAGGCGTATATGTACCTGCCGACATTTATGTAAGGTACCTCCGTCTGAAGAAACAGGATGTCATTTTCATTGGTGGCTCTGATGAGCACGGAGTGCCTATTACGATCCGTGCTAAAAAGGAAGGTGTCAGCCCACAAGCGATCGTTGACAGATACCACTCGCTGATTAAGAAGAGCTTTGAAGAATTTGGCATCTCGTTTGATATCTACAGCCGTACGACCAGCCCGACCCATAACAAGCTGGCTTCAGATTTCTTCCGTAAGCTTTATGATGATGGGAAGTTAATTGAACAGGAAACAGAACAATATTATGATGAGGAAGCCCATCAATTCCTCGCCGACCGTTATATCATGGGACAATGCCCTCATTGTGGCAACCCCAATGCGTATGGAGACCAGTGCGAAAAGTGTGGAAGTGACCTCTCGCCAATGGAATTGATCAATCCGCACTCTACTATCAGTGGCTCCAAACCCGTCATCAAGAAGACAAAGAACTGGTATCTTCCTTTAAACGAATATCAGGACTGGCTGAAAAAATGGATTCTTGATGGACATAAGGAATGGCGCCCGAATGTGTATGGACAATGCAAAAGCTGGCTTGACATGGACTTACAGCCCCGTGCCATGACCCGCGATCTCGACTGGGGCATCCCAGTACCCGTGGAAGGCGCAGAAGGCAAGGTCCTTTACGTATGGTTCGATGCGCCAATCGGCTATATTTCCAATACGAAGGAGTTATGTGATCAAGAGCCTGAGAAATGGGGGAATTGGGAAAAATGGTGGAAAGACCCAGAGACACGTCTGATCCATTTCATCGGAAAGGACAACATCGTATTCCATTGCCTCATCTTCCCAACCATGCTCCATGCCCACGGAGGGTATATCCTTCCGGACAACGTACCAGCCAATGAATTCCTGAACTTGGAGAATGACAAGATCTCCACATCCCGCAATTGGGCTGTCTGGCTCCACGAATACTTACAAGAAATGCCGGGCAAGCAAGATGTCCTACGCTACGTCCTTACAGCCAATGCCCCGGAGACAAAGGATAACAATTTCACTTGGAAAGACTATCAAGAGCGGAATAACAATGAACTGGTTGCGGTCTACGGCAATTTCGTCAACCGTGCACTGCAATTGACGAAAAAATACTGGAATGGTGTCGTACCCGCTTGTGGGGACCTGACCCCTGTCGACAAAAAAACCATTGAAGAGTTCAAGGACGTAAAAGAGAAAGTGGAATCACTTCTTGATGCCTTCAAATTCCGTGATGCCCAGTTCGAAGCCATGAACCTGGCAAGAATAGGCAATCGCTATATCACGGAATGTGAGCCTTGGAAGGTTTGGAAAACAGACCCAAAGCGTGTTGAGACCATTCTCTATATTAGCTTGCAACTGGTTGCAAATTTAGCCATTGCCTTTGAACCCTTCCTTCCATTTAGTAGCAAAAGGTTGCGCGACATGATTAACCTGACTGACTACAACTGGGACCAGTTAGGATCCATCGACTTATTAAAGCCAGGACATCAGTTAAACGAGCCAAGCCTACTATTTGAAAAAATTGAGGACGACGTGATAGAAAAGCAGTTGAAAAAATTGGAGGACACCAAAAAAGCTAATGAAGCTGCACATTATAAGGCAAAAGATATCAAACCAACCATCGATTTCAAGGAATTCGAGAAGTTGGATATCCGCGTAGGGCACATCAAGAATTGCGAGAAGGTCAAGAAAGCAAGCAAACTGCTGAAGTTTACTCTGGATGATGGCTCCGGCAACGACCGCACCATTGTCAGTGGAATCGCTAAGTTCTATAAGCCTGAGGACCTAATCGGGAAAGATGTCCTTTTCATTGCCAATCTTGCCCCACGTACTCTCATGGGCATAGAAAGCCAGGGAATGATCCTGTCGGCAGAAAACTATGACGGGGACTTGAGTGTGACCACGATCCTGAAAGAAGTAAAACCAGGTAGCATCGTGTGCTAATCGAAAATATACCCTTATAAAGGTCTGTCTATTTGGGCAGACCTTTTCACCCCTTTTCTCTATAGGTTAAAGATTCAAAAATAATGGATCTTCCTATAACCGAATTAACTGCAAACGCGTATTAGAGTTAGAATATAGAAAAACAATCAGAATATGAGAAAAGCAATAACCCTGGCACTGCTGCTAATGATTACGATCTTTGCCAACGCACAGATGATGAACCCTGTCAAGTTTACGTCTCATCTGAAGACCACTCCCAATTCCCCAGAAGGAGAAATCGTCTTCACAGGCAAGATTGAACCAGGATGGCATGTCTATTCAACGGGATTAGGCAATGACGGTCCTATTTCTGCCACCTTCAACGTCAACAAGATTGAAGGTGCTATGTTAGTTGGGAAACTGACGCCAAAAGGCCATGAGATTTCCAACTTCGACCAATTATTTGGGATGAAGCTCCGTTATTTTGAAGGTTCTGTGCAGTTTGTGCAAAAAGTTAGGTTCACAAAACCTACCTATAAGATTGATGGATACTTAGAATATGGAGCGTGCAATGACCAAAACTGTTTGCCGCCCACGAATGTGGATATCAAGGTAAACGGTAAATCGCCTGCCGTAGATACGAAAGAAAATCCGACTCCTGAAGCGGTGACTCCTACGATGCCCATAGACACGGTGACCACAGCGACCGCGTCCGCAGATTCCACACCTGCTGTAGACACAACTGCGATGGCTGCAACTTTATCAAGCCCAGACACGAAATCACTCTGGAAACCCGTTGTAAAGGAGCTCCAATCGTTTGGCGGGGGAAATGACATTGCCAACCATTCTATTCTTTGGATCTTTTTGATGGGGCTCGTCGGTGGTCTACTGGCATTGGTAATGCCCTGTATCTGGCCCATCATCCCCATGACCGTCAGCTTCTTCCTCAAAAGAGCAAAAGATGACAAGAAGAAAGGGATCAAAGACGCTGTCACTTATGGCATATCCATCGTCGTTATTTATCTGGCTTTAGGATTGGTGATCACGGCCATCTTTGGTCCCAGCAAGTTAAACGAATTATCGACAAATGCTGTCTTCAACATCTTCCTTTTCTTGTTGCTGTTGGCATTCGCCTTTTCCTTCTTTGGATGGTTTGAGATCAAACTGCCAGATAGTTGGGCAAACTCCGTCGATTCAAAAGCCAGCAACGCCACTGGCTTGCTCTCCATTTTTTTGATGGCATTCACTTTGGTCTTGGTTTCTTTCTCATGCACGGCCCCCATTATAGGACTCTTGCTTGTGGAAGCTGTTACCTCTGGCAACTGGGTAGGACCCGCTGTCGGGATGTTAGGATTTGCACTTGCGCTTGCCATCCCGTTCACCCTCTTCGCCCTGTTCCCTTCCCTGTTGAAATCAGCGCCGAAATCTGGTTCCTGGATGAACACTATTAAGGTCGTATTAGGATTTATTGAACTTGCTTTCTCCCTGAAGTTCCTGTCTGTCGCCGACCTTGCCTATGGCTGGCATATCCTGGATCGTGAGACTTTCCTCTGCCTTTGGATTGTTATTTTCGGAGCTTTGGGCATGTACTTGATCGGGAAATTGAAGTTCCAGAGCGATGAGGTCGGAGGCGACATCAATAAACCCATGCCTGTACCTTGCATCATGTTAGGGCTCTGTTCTGTCGCTTTTGCCATCTATATGATTCCTGGGCTTTGGGGAGCCCCATGCAAAGCTGTCAGTGCCTTTGCTCCCCCTATTAACACCCAAGATTTCAATCTCAATACCAAGACTGTAGAGGCTCAATATAAGAACTATGAAGAAGGAATGGCTGCTGCCAAAGCACAGGGAAAGCCAGTATTACTTGACTTCACAGGATTTGGGTGTGTCAACTGCCGCAAGATGGAAGCTGCCGTTTGGACTGACCCTCAGGTAGCAGACAAGTTAACGAAAGATTACGTTCTAATATCACTCTTCGTAGATGACAAAACGCCACTTCCTAAGCCCATGGAGGTAACCTTTAACGGACAGAAACGTACACTCCGTACCATCGGCGACAAATGGAGCTATCTCCAAAGCAGTAAATTTGGTGCCAATGCCCAACCATTCTACGTTGCTGTAGATCCAGACGGCAATCCACTCACCGGTGCTTACTCTTATAAAGAAGACATCCCAGCTTATCTTGATTTCCTCAATAAGGGATTGGATCACTTTAAAGATGAGCAACAAAGATAAAAACCTTTACAAGTCATGATTTTATTTTAACGATTGAATATAGAAAACATGCTGGAAAAAAATATCCGAGAGCAAATCCTCTCTCTGATCAACAAGGAGGTCGTCCCTGCCGTAGGCTGTACTGAGCCCATGGCAGTGGCACTCTGCACAGCAAGAGCCACAGAGGACCTTGGTCGTAAACCTGAAAAAATCACCGCTCTGTTGAGTGCGAACATCCTCAAAAATGCCATGGGAGTGGGGATTCCAGGAACGGGAATGATTGGACTGCCTATAGCCATTGCTTTGGGAGCACTGATTGGAAAATCAGAATACCAATTAGAAGTCATCAAAGATCTCACCCCAGAGGCTCTCGAAGAGGGGAAAGAATACATTAGAGGGCATCATATTGAGATCCAATTGAAAGAAAACATTTCCGAGAAGCTATATGTCGAGGTAATCTGCGAGGCTGAAGACGACAAGGCAACGGCCATCATTGCCAACAGCCATACTAATTTTATATATGAAGCCAGAAACGGGAATATTCTTCTTGACAAGCGAATCTGCAATGCCTCCTGTAGGGAAGAAGGGGATATTGCCTTGAACATGAGAATGGTCTATGATTTCGCGATGACAACGCCTTTGGATGAGATCGGCTTTATTCTCAAGACAAGAGACTATAATATCAAGGCAGCCAATCTCTCGATCAAGGGTAATTATGGACATTGCTTAGGCAAAACCATGGATCGCCCATTGAGTCATGGCATTTTCGGAGACAGCATTTTCTCACATATTATTTCTAAGACTGCGTCAGCCTGTGATGCCAGAATGGGTGGAGCCATGATTCCGGTAATGAGTAATAGTGGTTCCGGTAACCAAGGCATTTGTGCTACGAATCCCGTAGCAGTCTTTGCTGAAGAAAACGAAAACACCATGGAAGAACTGGTCAGGGCATTGACACTGAGCCATCTTACTGCGATTTATATTAAGCAGAGCCTCGGAAAGCTATCTGCTCTCTGTGGCTGTGTCGTGGCAAGCATCGGAAGTAGTTGTGGCATCACCTACCTGATGGGAGGCGATTATGAGCATATTTGCCATGCTGTTAAGAATATGATAGCCAACTTGACAGGAATGATCTGTGATGGAGCCAAGCCAAGTTGCTCATTGAAAATTTCTTCTGGCGTATCTACCGCTCTGCTCTCTGCCTTGCTATCTATGGAAGGAAAATATGTAACGTCAGCCGAAGGCATTATAGATGAGGATGTTGACAAGTCAATACACAATCTGACTTCTATTGGTGCAGAAGCAATGTGTTCGACTGATGATATGGTTTTACATATCATGACACACAAAGGGTGCTGAGTCCTATTAGAATCCAATAGAAGGAAATCCCCGCCATGGCATTTCATGACGGGGATTTTCATTACTCAATCTTCAAGGTAAATCCTCCACCTGGAGCCAAATGTACTTTCAGTTTTCCGTCTACAGGGATGGTAATTTCCTTCTTGACATAATCCTGTGCATTCTTATCGGCATTTACACCATCTCCAAACGAGACAGCCTTCTTACCGCCAGCTTTTATTGCACTCAAATCAAGGATTATATCACGAGCTGTCCAGTTGGTAAGTACTCCTACGTACCAAGTACTACCTTTCCTGCGAGCGACTGCAGCATATTCTCCCACCTTACCGTCTAAAGGACAAGTGGCATCCCATGTTGTAGGGACACCAGAGATGAACTCCGTACACTCAGGCTCCTTTTCATAATTCGTAGGACTGTCACATAACATATTCAAAGGAGAGAAGAATACCGTGTACATCGCTAACTGATGAGCCCGTGTTCCCTGACTCATCGGACAACTATTGGAGGGATGATAGGCATCTCTTGTCCCATTCAGCATTGCTCCCTGTGTATAGTCCATTTGTCCGACAAGCATACGAGCATAAGGGACAGTCACATCATATTGTACCTGATCATAATCCTTTGTCGTTGCCCATTTGTTCTGCTCTTGACCATCAACGCCCTCGAAATTGATGACATTCGGATAAGTACGGTTCAGTCCTGTAGGCTTATAGGTTCCATGGAAATCAACTAACAAATGATATTTAGCAGCCATTGCCGCCGCTCTATAATGGAACTGCACCATCAATTCATCGTCTCGATTCATGAAGTCTATCTTGAAGCCCTTGACGCCCATCTCCGAATAATATTTGCAAACATGTTCCATATCACGGTCGAAAGCGTAGCATCCTGCCCATAGGATGATGCCAACATTCTTTGATTTTGCATAGTCGACAATTTCTTTCAAGTCTATCTCGGGTACGACTTGGAACAAATCTGCCTTTTTGTTGACAGCCCATCCCTCATCCAAAATCACATACTCAATATGATTGCGACTTGCGAAATCAATATACGCCTTATAAGTTTGCGTGTTTACGCCAGCCTTGAAGTCAACGCCATAGATACCCCAGTCATTCCACCAATCCCAGGCAACCTTTCCAGGTTTAATCCAAGAAGTGTCCGAGAAACGTGCAGGAGAGGCCAGACGATATACCATATCATTGTCTAAGAGATCCTTATCCTTAGAAGCAATATTGATGATACGCCACGGGAACTTGGCAAAAGCCTTGCTCTTGGCGATATAATTCTCACGAGACAGGACTTGAAGTTCCAAATTATTATGTCCCCCTTGTTTTACCTCCTTGGGATAAGGAGCAAAGACACCCTTCAACACCGTTCCATGCGTAGCGTTGTTAACAAACATTCCTGGGTAATCTTCCAAGTCAGCTTCAGACAAAGCAACCTTCACTCCATGATCTGCCTCAACGATAACTGGAGTAAAAGCTATTTTAGCCGCATTCCACTGAGAAAGCGAAACATGGGTGTAGGTATTCTCAAACGAGTTACCAAACTGTTTTTCAAAATCACCGTTCTCCCTTGAATAAGGAATAAAGGCCTGCCAGTCCTTAGCAAAATTGAAAGTTGCTTCCTCGGCCTTCACAATAATATTCTTTTTCAGATTAGAAATGAAGCGATATGCCGCTCCCTGATCATAAACGCGAAAGAGCAGACTAAAATCTCCACACTTCAAGACCAGTTCATTATAATCATCCTGCACAACTGCTTTCTTATAAGCGAACGCTGTGATCTTACCTCTATGAGGTGTCACCACAGCACTTTTCACCTTTGAGTTAACGCCAAAAGTTTTTCCACCCTGCAATTCCATGGAAATAGGGGACGCGTTGATCAAAACATCTCCCTTGAATTGCACGGAATAAGTAAACTGCTTATCAGCATTCACGTTTACTTGAATGTTCCCATCTGGAGACTTCACCATGTAAGTCTTTGCCCCAACACAACTACATAAGATTAGTAGGACGAAAGTTAAGATTGATTTTTTCATCGTTATTCAAGATTATTATTGATATTTAATTTCAATTTATCACAGATAATGGTAATCTTTTACAAAGATAGTAAATTCACTGGATTGCTGTTATTTTCTCCCGCCTTTTTATAGATAAATTAACAGACAACTTTTCATAAAAGAAATTATGGCTTACACTTTTATGTTTCCATCTTTTTTATTAACTTTGTGCCATAATTAAACAGAATCCTGAAAAAAGATTACATATAATTGATCTGAGGAATTAACCAATTCACTATGATGACTAAAAAGAAATTATTCAAAGAGTTGCATGATTACATTATCATTGCACTTGCCATGTTAATTGGCAGTATTGGTTGGGTTGTCTTCCTATTACCGAACGATATCGGTACTGGAGGAATACCAGGTATCTCATCCATTCTCTATTGGGGATTAAAGATCCCCGTCCAGTTAACCTATCTAATAGTCAATCTGATTCTTTTAGCCTTTGCTCTTAGGATCTTAGGATGGAAATTTTGTGTCAAGACCATCTATGCAGTATTGTTGTTTACTCTTTTCGTCTCCCTTGTACAAATGCTGACAAAGGGGAATGGGCTGCTACATGATCAAAAGTTCATGGCAACGATTATTGGTGGATGCTTCTTAGGAAGCAGCGTAGGTCTGGGTTTGTCTTGTAATGGAAGCACTGGAGGCTCAGATGTCATTGCCGCCATGATCAACAAAAACCATGATATCTCATTAGGACATGTTATCTTGCTCTGTGATCTTTGTGTTATTACGTCCAGCTATTTGGTATTAAAAGACTGGGAACAGGTCATGTATGGATATGTCGTACTATTTGTCTCCTCGTTCTGTGTGGATTATGTCGTCAATACCATGCGACAATCCGTTCAATTTTTTATTATCTCTGACCATCATGAAGAGATAGGACATGCCATCAATGTTGATGCACAAAGAGGTTGCACGGTGATTGACGGGCATGGATTCTATTCTGGGAAAGAAGTTAAAATGCTATTTGTATTGACACGCAAAAGTGAATCCCAGAAAATTTTCCGTCTGATTGACGAAATAGACCCTCAAGCATTCGTTTCTCAAAGTGCAGTCATCGGTGTCTATGGATTAGGATTTGACAGATTTAAAGTCGGAAACAAGAAAGAGAAGAAAGCTGAGCCGATAGCATCATTCAGCCCTCAGCACTCATAAAAATAGCTTAAAACGAGAAGAACTTTATCGATAGAAATGTTAATATCAAGCGTAAATGCTTAATATACTACAAAATAAGGGGGGATGACTAATCTTTAAGGCACCTAAATACGTCTTATATACAGATAAAAGATTTTTCATAAAGCATTTATTAGGTTAGTTTTTTTAGGTTAATAGGTTTAAATTATAAATCCCTCATGTTACTGTGAAGCAATATGAGGGATTTTTGTTTATTTCGGTCCGATGGCTTAATGCCCTTTTTTGATATTTCTCAGTATCTTCTGGAATTCATAGACTACTTGAGGATTTTCGTTTGCTACATTGTGATCCTCATGGACATCAGAACTTACTCGATATAATTGAGGTTTGTCGTCATATCCAGTTTCTATCTTTTCCAATTCCATAAATTTATAAGGATTGTCACAAGGCTCAATATATTTCCACTCTCTTGAACGAACGGACAAGGTATGGTTGGCAGCTTCCTCGACTACCCATGCACGATCTTTATGGTCTTTCCCTGTCCATGTATCCCAAGCATTGAAACTGTCTGGAGCAGCACCTTTAGGCATACGGGCGTTCAGCATGTGTCCTAAGGATGCCATCAAATCAATTTGTGACACAAGGGCATCAGAGGTAGTCCCCGCTGCCACGTGTTTCGGCCACCAAACAATAGCTGGAATACGTGTCCCGCCCTCAAAGGCACTATACTTATTTCCGCGTAGGGGACCTGCAGGACGATGACCATTTAAGAGTTCCTCAGCCTGATCCTTATATCCATCATTCACGACTGGACCGTTATCACTACTAAAGATTACAATCGTCTTATCTTCCAACTTGAGTTTCTTCAAAGCCTTCATCACTTCACCAACGCTCCAATCTAATTGTGCAATGGCGTCTCCACGAAGCCCCATCTTACTTTTACCACGGAACCTAGCATTAGGAAATCTCGGCACATGAATATCATTTGTAGCCAAATACATAAAAAAGGGCTCTTTCTGATGAAGTTTCATGAAGTTGACGGCATGTCCAACAATGGAGTCGGCAAGATTTTCGTCTTTCCATAAAGCTTTGCCTCCTCCTTTCATATATCCAATACGCCCAATTCCATTGACGATTGCCATGTTATGCCCAAAATCTGATTTCTGATTATAGCAAAGCTCAGGATGCTCCTTTCCCGTAGGTTCACCAGGTATGGGCTTGGTATAATCCACTTCAATAGGAGCTGAAGGATCCCAGTTCGCTACCCGCCCATTTTCGATGAACACACAAGGAACACGATCTGCCGTGGCAGCCATAATATAGGAATAATCAAATCCCAAGTCATCCAACCCTGTTGGCAATGGCGCATTCCAGTCCTGTGTGCCAGTCTTATCGCCCAAGCCGAGGTGCCATTTTCCAAAAGCGCCTGTTACATAGCCCTCATTTTTGAACATATCAGCAATCGTATATTGCTCCGGTCGGATAATCATCCCTGCATCTCCACGCGCGATATCAGTCCCTGCCTTGCGCCAGGCATATTGTCCTGTCAACAAAGAATAGCGGGACGGCGTGCTGGTGGCAGCCACAGCAAAAGCATTGGTGAAACGGCATCCTTCTGCAGCCAAACGATTAATCTGTGGAGTTGCGACATTCTGGTCTCCATAACATTCCAAATCACCATATCCAAGGTCATCTGCATAGATAATAATCACATTGGGATGCTGTTGGGCCTGTACAACACCTCCATACATTGCTGCTAATGATAAAGAGGTGAAATAGAGATAGTTTCTTTTCATAGGAATATTTGATTGAATGAATTTGATTGTATCGATTAAATTTTCGGCATTGTCACCTTAAAGTATTTACTCGGGGTATGCTGAGCATAGATGATTCCCACCATTTTCTTCACAATATCGGGATGCTCTGCTGCCACATCATGGTCCTCATGAAGGTCTGTGGAAAGATTGTACAAATGTGGTACGCCTTTGATCACCACCATTTTCCAATCTCCGACCCGAACGCCAAACTGATCAGTCTCATGGAACTCCCAATACAGGAAATCATGTTTCTTCTGACCCTCTTTCCCTAAAAGAGTGGGGGCAATGGAAATCCCGTCAAAGTAATCCACGTCTTTCTTCTTATTTTTATAATGCTTCACATAATCCTTGATGCCCGCTAAATCACAGAAAGTAGGCATCAAGTCATAAAAGGCAAATTGCAAATCACTTGTTACTCCTGCTTGTACGTGTCCTGGCCAACGAACGATAAAGGGAATACGAATACCACCTTCATAGCATTGTCTTTTCAAACCACGCAATTTTCCATCACGACCGAAAAAAGAAGGATCTGCTCCACCTTCCTCATGAGGACCATTATCGCTGGTAAAGATAACGATTGTATTTTCGTCTAAACCTTTTTCTTTCAACTTATCCAGGATTTCCCCAACATATTGGTCAAGCCGTGAAATCATCCCAGCGAACTGAGCATGAGTATGGACTACGGGGTTATACCGGGACCCTTCTTGCCCACCCCATGTCTTGTCAACAAAAAATTTCTTCTCATATTTCATGAGAATGGAATCTTCGGGTTGGGCCAGCTCCGCATGGGGCAATGTATAAGTAAAGATGCCAAAGAAAGGCTGCCTGTTATTTTGCTTGTCCAACCATTCCATCGCCTTCCGGTGAATCAGATCGGCAGAATATTGTGTTCGCTTAAAGTAATCCTTGCCAAACATAGGATAGCGAATGTTATCCTCAAGGACGACACGAGAGACAGCTGTATCACCCGCAGAACGACTGTATTGATTCAGGAAATTTGGATAGTAGAGGTGAGCTTGAAACTGGCAAATATAACCATAGAATTCATCAATTCCACGCTTGTCAGGTGTTGAGCACGAACCTTCATATCCACCTGCCCATTTACCAAACATTCCCGTTGTGTATCCATTATCTTTCATGATCTCGGGAACAATGACATGATCCGAGGCATAAGGCTCCTGCCCGACGACTGCAAAGTCTTTGTTCTTACCATACATCACCATGTGCTTAGGCGACCAATATTCTTTGTTGCCTCGCACCCATGTATGACCTGAGTGCTGCCCTGTCATCAAACAAGCCCGCGAAGGAGCACTGACTGGGGATCCTGCGTATGCCTGGGTAAACCGCATACCCTCACTTGCCATTTGGTCAATATGGGGAGTATTGATAAACGGCTGACCATAACATCCCAGGTCGCCATATCCCATGTCATCACACATGATATAAATAATGTTTGGTTTAACTGCCTTTTTAGCAAAACCATTTACAGCTATGATTCCTAATGTCCCCGTAAGGACCATTGATGGTTGTATTTTCATTGTTCTCTATAGATTTAATAACGCCTTCTTTTACATCATAAGATTTAGATTGACCAAATAGACTCCGTGATTGGATATCTGATTGCAAAGATAGTCAAAATATTCTAATATGCCCCAACTTATTCTTATTTTCCTATCATCTTCACCTGATTTCCCTCTATTTGATATTTGAAAGGAATAGAATAGGAAAGGTTTTCCAACACAGTATCTATACTCTCTGATCGCCTTACATCACCGGTATAAGTTGCCTCCTTATCAAGATGAGCAATCGTTATCTTTACATGATAGATTTTCTCAAGGACTGATGCGATCTCTGTAATTCTCATATTGACAAACGGTATCATGTTATTATGCCATACCGTGACTGATGGAGCATATACCATCTCGACCGCCATGGCTCCTGTTGCCTTATCAAAGATAGCCTTTTGGTTCGGTTTAAGAGTAATCAGACCCTTTTGACGAAGGTTTTCCACCATCACCTTACCTTCTTGAAGGGTTACCTCTTCACTACCGCCCTTCCCTTGAGTATTAAAATTAAATACGGTACCCAAGACACGAGTTTCCAGACAATCTCCTTTCACCAGGAAAGGTCTCTTCTTGTCTTTTGTCACATGAAACAAAGCCTCACCCTCTAATTCAACCTTTCTTGTTTCTGTCCCAAAAACCACAGGATATTTTAAGCGTGATGACTTGTTTAGCCAAACATGGGTGCCATCAGGCAGAGTAACTTCCTTCACCTGATTGGTACTGGCGATTTCCACCATACGTGTATCGCCCTGATAGTAGTAGATGAACACACCCATAAGGACAAGTCCAAAGAAAACAGCTGCATATCTCAGAACAGACTGGATATGTATGCGACGACGTTCCTGCCTTTCCCGGGATAATTCCTGGAACAACCGAATCTCTGCCCGTTGTATTTTAGCAGGATCAGCATACGGGTTATGTTTACCTGCATAGTACATATCTTCGACGGAGAAGAGCCATTTAGCATTCGCCTCTGAACTTTGGATCCAGCGATCTATCTCCTCTAATTCTTTGGTGCTGCACCTGCCCAGCAGATAATCCTTTAATATTTTATCACTCAGTTGATCCATAAAATAACCTTTTTATAGTTATAACAATTAACAAAAGGAATGAACGTAGTGAAGGAATGCTAAAATCATCAAATCAAGCTTAACATCCCCTAAATGACCCCTTAGTATCTTCAAAGCCTTGTAAAGGTGTACTTCTACAGTACGAACAGAAATACCCATCACATTCGCTATTTCTTTATTTTTCATATCATGCATATAGCTCAAAAGAAACACCTGGCGCATTTTATCAGGCAACAAAGCAACAGCTGCATCAATTTGCTTACGTAGCTCTGCATTTTCAATATTGGAAAGCGTATCATTTAATTCTTCTCCATAATATTCTGCCTTACGCATAGCAATATCCAGCACGGCTTTGGAATACCGATGAACAACATTCTTGTGCTTGATGAAATTCAACAGATTATTATATACCAACCTATAAAGATAGGCTGTTGCATGAGACTCATCTGAGATTTTATCCAGATGATTCCATAAAGCGATAAAGGATTCCTGCATGACATCTTCAACGTCCTCCGCATCAATGAAACGCGACGCAAAAAATGCCATTTGGGGATATGTCTTTCGAAAATATACCTTAAAATCCTTTTCTGTAAATAGCATGACGTACCAGATTATTTCAAATGCAAAGGTAATCAAGTTTCTCAAATAATCATGACGAAAGAGGTACATTATTTTTATATTTCTATAAAAAGCACTATCTTTGCAATCGATTGGAACGTTTTCCGTTATGCCAAATGATAGGATCAAGCCCGCTTGGGCTCTACCATGGCGAGGAAAGGTGCGCGAAAGCCAACATTTAAATCAAGACCGCATGGAACCAACGACGAACAAGAAAGAACAGATACTAATCAGCATCACAGGCTTAGACCGTCCGGGACTTACTGCTTCTGTCATGGAAATCCTGGCTAAATACGATACGCAAATTTTAGATATTGGTCAGGCTGACATCCATAGTACACTGTCGCTCGGAATTCTTATCCGAATCGAGGAGCACAACTCTGGACAAGTCATGAAAGAGTTGTTGTTCAAAGCAACAGAGTTAAGCGTCAATATCGGATTTCAACCCGTTTCTGATGACAAATACGAAGACTGGGTTAGTCGACAAGGCAAGAACAGATATATTCTCACCATAATTGGACGAACGCTTACCGCCAAGCAAATTGAGGCTGCTACGAAAGTCATAGCCCAGCAGGGACTAAACATAGACTCCATCTTACGCCTCACCGGTCGCCAGAGCATCCGCAAACCCATCAAGAATGTACGCGCTTGTATCGAGTTCTCCTTACGTGGAACGCCAAAAGACCGAGCACAACTACAAGAAGAGCTGATGAAAATGGCATCAGACATGGATATCGATTTCTCATTTCAGAAAGACGACATGTATCGTCGCATGCGCCGACTGATTTGTTTTGATATGGATTCTACGCTAATACAGACAGAATGTATTGATGAACTGGCAAAACGCGCAGGCGTGGGTGAGGAAGTAAGTGACATCACTGCCAGTGCCATGCGTGGTGAGATTGACTTTAAGGAAAGCTTTACCCGCCGTGTGGCTTTATTGAAAGGACTTGATGTCAGCGTCATGAAAGACATCGCAGAGCACTTGCCCATTACAGAAGGTGCTGACCGTCTGATGTCTGTACTGAAGAGATGTGGATATAAAATTGCCATTTTAAGTGGAGGCTTTACCTATTTTGGGGAATATCTGCAGCACCGCTATGGTATTGACTATGTCTATGCCAACGAACTAGAGATAGATGACAATGGTAAGCTGACTGGACATTATGTTGGCGAGATTGTAGATGGTCATAGAAAAGCAGAATTACTGAAGTTAATTGCACAAGTGGAGAAAGTAAACCTGGCACAGACTATAGCTGTTGGTGATGGGGCCAATGATCTGCCCATGATCAGCGAGGCTGGTCTGGGTATTGCTTTCCATGCCAAGCCCAGGGTTGTAGCCAATGCAAAACAGTCGATTAACACACTCGGACTTGACGGCGTTCTCTACTTTCTCGGATTCAAGGATAGCTATTTAGGTGAACAAGGGAAGTTCTAAAATCAAAAAAGCAGCTATAAAGGCTGCTTTTCTTGATTGATTGTCATGTGGAAACATAAAGCTGGTCAACACGACCCGCATCTCTTCACGCTAATTGTACCAGATCTCTCCACCTAAAACCTGTACGTCATCATCTGTATCCTTCACATTGATAGTCACATCTTTGTAGATACCTTCTTTAATTTTGTTGATATTCGTACGCATGATAGTCTATGATTAAATTATAGTTGATAATTCTTTTCACTGCAAATTTAATAAAGACTTTTATTATATACAATACTTAGGGTAATATTTTTTGAAGTTTTAATCTTATTTAGCCATTTGATATATCTGGCACCCTGCTTGTAAAAATGCTCCAACGCCATAAGTCTCTGTCATGTCACGAGTAACCTTCTTAGGATCTGCGCCAATAGGTTGCAAGTATCCAAGCTTTCCATCACTCTCAACAGCCTTCAGCATTCCCTGCCAGCCCTTGATAATTACCGGCAGGAACTTTCCTTTGTCCAATAAGCCTTGGTTAACCCCGTACGCTAACGCATAAGTAATAAACCCTGTTGCACTCGTCTCTGGAGACGGGTATGAGTCTGGGTCTAACAGACTGGCATGCCAATATCCATCCGCGCATTGCAATTCAGCCAAACGGGTGCAGTTTTCTACGAACAAGTCTTCATAGAACTTTCGATTCTTGTCTCCTCTTGGAAGAATTCTCAACAAGTTTGCCAAGCCGGCAGCAACCCAGCCGGCACCACGTCCCCAGAAAATTTTCTTACCATTTGCTTCTTTTTGTCCGATATAGCGTACATCCCGATAGAATAAGTGCTCGCCTTTGTCATAAAGAAGCTCCGATGTTGCCTTCCATTCCTTGTTCATAAAGTCGATATATTTCTTATCACCGGTCAAGGCATACATCTTGGCATATACAGGAGGAGCCATAAACAACGCATCGCACCACGACCATCGGTCAAGTGACCGTGGATTATTATATGCCAATTGCATCGTACTAACAGAAGGATGAGATACTACCCAATCGGTCCGTGCCTGAACAGGCCAAAGCATAGTTGGATCCTTGTATTTCTGATAGAGATCTATCCAAGTCTGGCAGACCGCAAGATCATCGGCATGATACATTCTCTTCCCCGGCTCATAAGCATTTCTCCTTCCAATCTTACGCAACCATTGGAAATAGTAATCATACTGGTCCACCTGTTCACTAAGTTCAGCCCAGTCTGTCATCCCCACGAATAACGCGCCATTTGTCCAATCAAGATCCTCATGAAGCTGATGAGTGTCATATTCTTTGATTTGCCAATCGGCTACTTTTCTCATCATGTTTTTAGTTTGCACCTTTGTGAAAGGTATTTGCGCCATCAAGGCTGTGGGAAGTGCACACAGCAGAATCCCAAGTAATGAAGTTCTTTTCATAATTTTGATTTGTTTTTATTAACGATCAACGACTTTTCTCTCTTGTCCAAGGTTCTTCAATCGAATAGAAATCAATCTTGGGAACCTGTCTCCCCACTAATCCGGCCATTTGGCTATCTATCCATACCTTCCATCGCTTATAATAGAAGTTACGCAAGATACCCGCCCATTCTTTATGTGCGTAATCGTGCAGTCCTCCCTCATCAGCCATCACACGATTGCCCCAAACAGTAATCTGGGTTCGTGCATTCCACTCATAAAGATCCTGCTCTGCTTCCGTCTGCCCCATATTTCTTGCCATCTTGATCCAAGTATTGACATGAAACGCAGGATGTGACGCCAACAGGCTATCTTGTGTCAAGATTAAATTCAGGAATGCCGTGGAACGTTGCCGGAATCTATATAGATCTCTATTATTCAATGCCAAGATCATCTTTTGATAAAGCTTCCATCCTCTCTCTGCATTTGCCTGACGCATGATGTCGATCAGATCATAATGATAGTTCTTATTCTCCGCAAAGCGATCCTTTGCCTTTGCGAAAAGCTGAGCAGCCAGAATCAGATCGTCCGGATCATAATAACGTTCACTACCTGCCCAGGAAGACACGCTCTCTATATGACGACTCGGTCGAGCACAGAAGATGGACTCTACCGTGCCCTGACGAGGTACCTTACAATTATAAGATGTTGACCCCAGGATTTTCCATGCTGCAGAGATGTCCGCATCTGCATGGCCATAGCGAGCCTTGATGTAAGTCTCTATCCACTCTTCTTTTGAAAACGAATGCTGGCGCCATGGCAACTCACAAAGAAGCTCATACATGACAGGATTATTCTCAATTCCTTCCATAGTCAGACCTACTCCCTCCAACGTTCTTCCGAAGGAAGACTTCCGAGCCTGATAATAACCATTTATCAACCAATCCATCCTTCCGAAAAGCCCCACATTCCCGCCAAAGTTTAGCAACATACAATAAAGCCATTGCTTGTCACCATATCCATTCTTATAGACGTGGGTAGAAGCCTCATCCTTCCAGTCTGGGACAGTCTCCGCATCCAAGTATAAGATCAACAAGTCCTTGAAAGGAATATTCTCTATCATTTTCCTACGTGGATTTGCTTGCCAAGCCTGCATCACCCATACCGCCTTCGGATTTTCAGATTTCATGGCTTTCCAAATTGCCTTTCCTGCAGCATTCAAGTCTACGCCCTGAGTTTTTCCTCCTTCATGGAAAGGATCCATGCTATAGAAATCTGCCTTACCAAACAGCTTTTCCTGTTCTTGATAATACAATCGGGCAATCTCTGGAAAGCGCTGGTCTGTAGGCTGCAAAAAGGCAGGGCGCGCAAACGAGCACCATGTTCCTGGATCCTGTACATTTAGCCCCACTTTCTCTTTTGCATTATGGGGTACCATGCCCGAATACCCGGGGAACACAGGATGAATGCCAATTTCCTTCATCCGCTTCACAATTTTCTTTTGCAAAGTTTCTGAGTGGCGGTACCAGTTATCAGGATTTGGACCGCCCCATCCCTCCAGATTATTCATCAACCACCAGGCCTGGAAACCAGGTCCCGCAACAAACTGGTTTATTTCCTCTTTCGAATAACCTAATCTTTCTAATACATGATACCAAACTACATCCGTGCCCACAATGTCAAGCGGAAGATTAATTCCATGCAATGCCATCCAGTCAATCTCTTCCTCCCAACGCTTCCAATCCCAGAAAGCCATGGAATAAGAGAAAGTGCAATAATTAAGATAGTATCTGTATTTCAGGTCTGTTGTATGCCGTTCCTTTTCCTTGACTGCTGGTAACAAGGATGGTAATTTCGCATGCATATTGTTCCAAGTCAAATGAACGCCAGCATAGTATTTCAGATACCAGTTGATACCAGTAGCAAGACTTACATAATTATTCCCCCTTACTACCACTTTATCCTTGTCCTGATCCAGTTCAAAAAAATCATTGCCATCTCCAGCCTTTTGGACCACCAGCTCGAATTTCTTTGAAGCTCCTTTCTCTATCCGATCCAACAAGGCATAAACAGGGTTGCCTGCACCCATATTTAAGGCGCAGCATAAAAAAGTCATGATGATTACAGTCCTTTTTCCCATTATTATCGTATCAATAGATTTATCACATCAGTTAGTCATTCTCTTTCAGGAAGCAAATTTAGATAAAATTTCCGATTTACGAGTCTGTTGAAGACAGAAAAACGATAGTTTCCTACTGTTTGGCAAGAAATACCTCATAAAAAATATTAAAGCTGTCCAAACACAATGTACAATTTCAGGAGTTTTCGATAATTTTGCAATGATAGTCTGATCTTCCTAAAGACGAGGATTGAGATAAATGCAATCATATAAGCTTATGAATGGACAGAAATTGATATACGGGGTCATCGGGACCGGTGCAATTGGGGGCTACTACGGAGGGAAGCTCGCTCATTGCGGCAAAGAGGTACACTTCCTATTCCACAACGACTACGACTATGTCAAGAAGCACGGCTTACAGATCAACTCCTGCGACGGGTCGTTCCACTTAGACACCGTCAATGCATATCATAGTACCACCGACATGCCACAGTGCGATGTGGTACTGGTTTCACTCAAATCGGTCAACAACCATCTACTCCGACAGATGTTACCACCCATACTAAAAGCCGACAGCCTCGTGGTGCTCATCCAGAATGGTATCGGTGTAGAGAAAGATGTACAAGAGATGTTTCCTGGAGTGCACCTTGCCGCCGGACTGGCTTACATTTGCTCAGCAAAGACAGAGCCCGGGCGTGTAAACCACCAGTGTTATGGACGCATCAGTCTCGGCAACTACTCCTGCCCTGATGTCAACCGAGTCAAGGCTGTGGTCAATGACTTCATTGATGCGGGCGTGAAGGCCGACGAAGTGGAATATCGTGAGGCACGATGGAAGAAAGCCGTATGGAACATGACCTTCAACGGTATGAGTGTGGTCCTTAATGCACAGACCAATCAGCTAATGGACGATCCTGACACGGAAAGACTTCTACACCACCAGATGCTTGAGATCATTCAAGCAGCACAAGCCGTGGGCGTAAAGAATATCACCAAGGATTATGCCGATGCCATGCTCGACATGACGCGCAAGATGAAGCCTTATTCCCCCAGCATGAAACTCGACTACGACTTTCATCGCCCCATGGAAATAGGCTATCTTTACTCATGCCCTATCGAAGAAGCACGTCATGCAGGAGCCTCCATGCCGATGATGGAAATGTTAGAGGCAGAGCTAAAGTTTCTCGACCGCCACAGCCAACCTTGACACAACCCATTTGGAAGGAAGCATACATTGAGAAGTCGTGAACAAACCCACAAAATCATGTCTGCCATACACGGAAAGGACACACGCCCTGAACGTATCGTGCGACAATATCTATGGCGCCATGGATTCCGCTATCGGCTCTACAACCCTCGACTACCCGGTCATCCTGATATCGTGTTAAAGAAATACCGTACTTGTATCTTCGTTAACGGATGTTTCTGGCATGGACATGAAGGATGCAAATATTTCACACTCCCCAAAACCCATCAGGATTATTGGCTCCAGAAAATCAACCGTAACCGTGAGCGCGATTGCAGGGAACAACAGCAACTCGCTCGTATGGGCTGGCATAGTATCACCGTGTGGGAATGCCAGTTGAAGAAGAAGCTGCAGTCACGTACGCTCGAGTCGCTTGTTTTTACGCTCAACCATATTTTCCTTGAAGATCATTCTGTACCCTATGCAGCTATGGAAGAAGATGGAACTTCACAGATGGCCGCAGAACAGATGCCCAAAAGATAGCGAGCCATCATGAAAAAGAGGAAATAATGCGGAAAGACCTCATCAGAGCAACAGCCCACCGTGCTGGAGGTAACAACGGAGATCCTTGACTCACGCAAAGAAGCTCACTATCAGAGCAATAATGGCAAGTAAACCTTGCTTGACGAGTATCTTAGGATCACTGGTCAACGCGCCGAAGAGAGCCACGAGAATGACATAGCCCAAGAGAAGTCTGCACCACAGCAGGTCTTGACTGATCGTGGCAATGATAAGCATCACAGCCAACAGACCGTTATATATGCCTTGGTTCTTTAGCAGCGTGGAGATATGGTGGTTGCCAAGCTCATCCATTTCAATGTTGAACGTTTTGGAAGTATGCCTGGAGGTTGTCGCAAAAGTCTCTAAGAATAGAATGTATAAGTGCTCAGCAGCGACGAGCAGGATAAGAATCATTAATAACGTATTCATAACTATCATTGTTTTTGAAAGTGCAAAGGTACTTCAAACAAATGAATTTGAACCCTTTCACATCCACTTTTTCCTATTTAAGAGAACTACTTTCATGAATATTTTATAACTTTGTTGCAGAAAAAACAATCAATAAAGATGCCCATTAGACTTATTCCCTCCCTGCTCGCCCTGATCGTCGTATGGGGTTTCACACCTGGTCCAGCAAATATTTACGCCATGGGCTGCTCCATCCTATATGGACGCCGCCGTACACTAATGATGTGGACTGGCTTACTATGCGGTTTCTCCGTAGCAGCTATTATCGCCGCCATCGTGACCCATATCGTTGGTCCAGCCATGTCACATGGTGTGGCTTACTTGAAATACCTCGGTGGCATCTATATTCTCTGGTTGGCTTTGACCACATTTCGTAACATCCAAAAAGAGTCTAATGGCGACAACCGCTCATGCACGTTCGCTACGGGTTTCATCGTCCAGTTGACCAATGCCAAGATTATCCTCTTCGACTTCATGGTTTACTCTGTCTACGTTCTACCCTATTCCTCCCGACTTATCGACCTCTTCTTTGCCGCTGCTCTTCTACTCATCGCCGGGCCTGGAGCCAACTTAGCCTGGCTATTAGCCGGAGCCACCATGGGCCACTTCTTGAAAAACTATCGTCGGCAAGTCAGTTGGGTAATGGCGGCACTATTGGTTGTATGTGCCGTGATTGTCTTCATAGGGTAAACTGCAATGAGAACACATTCTTTTACATATGAGCATTCAGATGTTTTGACGAATAGTGCCTTCATGCCTCCCAATCATTTTGTCCATCTTTTCTTTTAGCTTTGTCTATTGTTAAAAGGGATTATTCTCAATAACTTTGTGGCGAATATACAACTCTGACTCAATGAAAAGAATCGCATTGACATTATCTTTATGCTGGTTATTCATCAGTATCCATGCACAGAAATCCATTGACCTGAGTGGTCGTTGGCAATTTCATGAAGGCAGTGAGGAGCTGCCTGCCCAGTTTGATGACGCAATCCAATTGCCTGGATCTATGCTCACCAATGGCAAAGGGGATGAAATTTCACTTCAGACTCCTTGGATGATGCAGATCGATGAGCACAATCCTTATTACCATGGGACATTCTATGCCAAGTATCGCCAACCTGGGAATATTAAGGTTCCGTTCATCCTGCAACCTGAGAAATACTATGTCGGTCCTGCTTGGTATCAACGGATAGTGGAGATCCCCAAGGCATGGAAGGGTCAGATCATCAAACTGAATTTAGAGCGTGCTCATTGGAAGACTGTTGTGTATGTGGATGGCAAGAACGCTGGAACGAACAACCGTCTGTGCGCACCCCAAGAATATGATCTTTCTGATTGCCTCACGCCCGGTCGGCATACTTTAAGCATTCTCGTGGATAACAGAATCCATGATGTTGATCCCGGGGAGAATGGACATAGCATCAGTGACAACACACAGGGGCTATGGAATGGTATCGTTGGGAATATCAGCCTGAAGGCCTATCCTCGGGTATGTTTCGACCGAATAGATGTCTATCCTTTGCTGTCAGCCCATACCATCACGGTAAAAATGAATGTGACAAATGCTGGAAAAAAGGTCAAGAATGCAGATCTACAGATCGGCGACCAACATTTTCAACAAGTCCTATCTCCTGGAAACAATCATATCGAGAAAACCATTACCATGCCAGAGGGAGTGAAATACTGGGATGAATTCCATCCAAACCTCTACAAGCTGAGCGTAGCTGTGTCCGTGAAGAAGGAACGGGACGAACGGATGATCAATTATGGCTGTCGTGAATGGGGGCATCAGGATGGCGCGCTTACCTTGAACGGGCATCCTGTTTTCATGCGCGGAAACGTGGATTGCTGCACGTTCCCCCTCACAGGATATCCCTCTTTTGACAAGTCCTATTGGCAACGCGTCTTTAGCGTTTACAAAAACTATGGACTCAACCATGTTAGATTCCATTCTTGGTGCCCACCGGATATAGCCTTCGAGGTAGCTGACGAGATGGGGATCTATTGCTATGTCGAATGTTCTTCTTGGGCGAACCAGTCGACAACATTAGGGGATGGGAAACCCATCGATGATTTTATCTACCAAGAATCGGAAGCCATCGTAAAGGCTTATGGTAATCACCCGTCTTTCTGCATGATGTCGTATGGCAACGAACCAGGAGGAGAGAATTGCACGGCTTACCTCCGCAAGTTCGTTACCTACTGGAAGTCAAAAGACAATCGCAGAATCTACACAACGGCTGCAGGCTGGCCCAATATCGAAGAGAGCGATTGGCTGAGTGACTCGCACCCACGCATCCAACTTTGGGGTGCAGGATTGAAGAGTATCATTAACTCGCAGGAGCCGTCCACGCGGTACGACTGGTCGAGCTACACTTCGAAGTTCCGTCAACCTATGATCAGTCATGAGATCGGTCAGTGGTGTGTCTATCCCCGATTTGAGGAAATCAAGAAATATACAGGTGCTTTCAAGGCACATAACTTTGAGATCTTCCAGGATCGACTCCGCGAGAATCACTTGCTACAGTATGCGGATAGTTTCCTGTTAGCTTCAGGTAAATTGCAGGTGCTTTGCTACAAGGCTGATATCGAAGCAGCATTACGGACAAAGAACTTCGGTGGATTCGAGCTACTGGGACTGAATGATTTCCCCGGACAGGGCACTGCCCTGACAGGCGTTGTGGATGTATTTTGGGATGACAAAGGTTATGTTACCGGGAAGGAATACCGTCGGTTCTGCAATAGCCTCGTTCCTTTGGCGAGGATGGATAAATTAGTCTTCAATAACGACGAGCTTTTCCGTGCAAGTATAGAGATCGCTGATTATCAAGAACCTATCCATGGGGCACAGGTGAGCTGGATGGTGAAAGACCAAGCTGGTAAACACTTGAAGTCAGGTAAATTAGATCCCAAAGACATCAAGATAGGGAATTGCCAGCAGATAGGCAACATTGAATTCCCATTAGACTTTGTGACCACCCCTCAGCAACTCAATCTTGAGGTCACCATTAATGGCAGAAGCAACGACTGGAATTTCTGGGTGTATCCCCAGCATAAAGTCCAGGCGAGACGGGATATCTTAATCACTGACACCCTTGACGCTCAAGCTATCCGAGTATTACATCAAGGGGGAAAGGTGTTGCTGTCATTAGGTCGTGGCAGGGTAAGCAAGGAATACGGCGGAGACGTGGTAGTGGGTTTCTCCAGTATTTTCTGGAATACCCTATGGACGAACCATTGTCCACCCCATACCTTGGGTATTCTCTGTGATCCCAATCATCCTGCATTCAAGGAGTTTCCGACTACATATCACAGTGATTACCAATGGCAGGATGCGATGAGCCATTCCGATGCGATCCGCTATGACAAGATTTCCAAGGATATCCGACCGATTGTTCGCATCATCGACGATTGGTTCACGGCTCGCCCCTTGGCAATGGTCTTCGAGGTAAAGGTTGGCAAAGGATCCATAATCGTTTCTGGTGCAGACTTGATGAATGATCTGGAAAAACGGACATCAGCCCGTCAACTCCGTAAGAGCCTGATAGATTATATGTCGAGTACCAACTTTAAGCCGGCAGTATCTGTCGAGATAGATACATTACAAAAACTCTTTTTAAACATACAGAATCCGACTAACAAGAAGGATTAAATAATCATCGCAGGCTTCGGTCTGTGGTGATCGCATTGATGGAAAACAGTATTAAACCATTGGAAACCTTCTATTAGAGAATGATTGACGCTTTTCTCTCTTAACGCTTCAGATCTTTGTCTGTCATTGCTGCCACACAGGAATCCGACCACACATTTTCCGCAGTCTCTACCATGTCGATAATAGTGTAGATCGGTAGGATGACGCCCATGATGCCTACTGGAGCACCCTGTCCAGTCATCAGCGAGAGTGTAAGGAAGTAGCAGCCCATGGGTACACCGGCATTGCCAATGGCAGAGACCACGGCAATAAGAAGCCACAGCAGCATCATCGACAAGGTGAGATGGGTTCCGCCGTTCTGCATCACAAAGAGGGAGGTAACGAGGATGAAAGCAGCGCAACCATTCATGTTAATGGTGGTGCAAATAGGCAATACAAAGCGCGAAACCTTTGGGGATACGCCTGCACGCTTTTCCGCTGTATCCATGGTTACGGGCAGTGTGGCTGCCGAGCTCTTGGTGAAGAATGCCATCAGCACGGCAGGCAGCATACGACTTAAGTGACGTATGGGGTTGATGCCCCGTACCAGGAGGAAGAGCGGAAGAATAACAAAGAACTGCAGGACGTTGCCTCCTAGGATAACCGCCACATAACGACCTAACGAGTTGGCTACGACCCCTGCCGATACCTGTGCACTGAGCTGCGCAGCAAAGGCAAGGATGCCTAAAGGCAGGACCCAGATGAGGGCACGAATGAGCATAAAGAGAATGTCTTGCAAGCCTAACAGCAGATTCATCACCGTGTCTCGACGAGGGCTTGCCGGCATCTTCGCCAGGGCAATACCCACAGCGGCAGCAACAAGCAGTAGCGAGAGCACATTAGCCTCTAAGAAAGGCTGTACGAGGTTGTTGGGTATCACCGAAAGAATATGGTCATAATAAGTCTCTCCGCCTAATGTCTTGGGGATAGACGCTTGCCCTCCAGCAACCATCTGGGCGGGTAAGTTGCCAGGGCGGATAAGCAGGTAGAGGATGAGACCCACGGCTGCGGCGGCGATGGTGGTAAGCAGCGTGTAGGTCACGGCATGACGGAAGATGCGCCCCGTATCCTTCTGTGTACCGATGGAAGCCAACGTAGTTGTGATGGCCAACACGATGGTGGGCACAGCGAGGAACTGGAACAGGCGGGTGTAAACAGTGGCGATGAACGTCATCAGTGCGTTGAGCCCCTGCTGCCCCAACATACCGAGTACAGCACCTACGACAAGGGCTCCAATCCAAAGTACGAGCTGCCGCCGGTTCTTCACTACATTCTGATTGACTTGCGTGTTATCTTGACTTACTTGATCCATAGAAATCCTTTTTACTATTCTTCTAACGTAGGAGGACTGGGAAATATTTTATAGAGATGTTCTTCTCATTGATCATCGGTCGATTTTGTGCAAGAATATCAGCATACAACCCACCACTGTACCCTTTTTCTCACCATTTCTAATGATTTCCCTGCTTTTTTAAAACCCTATTTTTCGGTATTGTATAGAATGGACCACATCCTTAACTTTGCACTTGAATTTTTAACAAGTGGAATATGAGAAGACTTTTATTATTAATCTGCATGATTCTATCTTTCTCTGAGGTATCCTTGTCAGAGAATAAGAGAGCGATTTTAATGGTGCATTATGGAACTGCGAATGATACAAGTAGAGCCAGGAACCTCGATGTCTTGAACAAAAAGGTAGCGGAAGCTTTCCCGGGATATAAGGTCGTAGAGGCTTATTCCTCCAATATGGTGATCGAGGCTCTTGCCAAACGGGGGATTCAAAAGGATCATATCCGAGAATCGCTACAGAAGTTGCGACAGCAAGGATATACAGATGTGACCATTCAGACTTCCGATCTGCTTGATGGCGTAATGACCGCCTTGATTGACGATGTCGCAAGAGAAATGCGGTCGGATTTTGACACAATCCGTATTGGGAGACCCCTGCTTTGGGGACTGGATGACTGTAGATGGATCACAAAGGTGCTAACTACACGCATCTCAGCCGGATCCAACGGTATTGTCTTCTTAGTGGGACATGGAACGGAAGGACCAGCCAACGCTATTTATTCTGAACTGGATTATGTATTGCAGGATATGGGACATAAAAATTATCATGTCGTTACCATTGAAGGATATCCCAATTTTGATAATGCCGTAAAAATCCTAAAAGAAGAGGATCACAAACAGGTCACCCTTTACCCACTTCTGATGGTTGCAGGTAATCATGCCGTGAAGGATATCAACGGAAATTGGAGACAAGAACTCACGGAGATGGGATACCAAGTGCAGGTCATACAGGAAGGCCTTGGCTCCATAAAAGAAGTTCAGGACCATTTGATCTCTCAAATTAGAAAATTAATCAATCAGTAAGGAAAACATGAAAAAGAAAGTTTTAGCTTTGATCCTTCTCCTATGCGGGATTTTCGCGAATGTTTCAGGACAACAAAAGATAAACAAAGACTTAAGCATGACCAATACGGTTCATCAATTGAACCCAGTCGTCGTAACTGGAAATGGTCATCATGAATACCTAAAATCCTCGACAACTCCGGTCCATGTGATGACATCTCAAGACATCCACCAACAGGGTGTCAGCACATTCAGTGATGCACTTACCCACTTAATGCCAAATGTAGAGTTTATGCCGAATGCCATGGGATCTTATCTCCGGTTGAACGGCTTGGGTAACAAGTATGTGCTTATTCTGGTCAATGGAAAGAAATTAGTAGGTGATATCTCCGGCAATGTGGATATAGACAGAATCAACATGGGAGAGGTGAAACGAATAGAAGTGCTCAATGGTGCTGCCTCTTCTCTTTACGGAAGTGATGCCATCGGAGGCGTGATCAATATAATTACGGATCAGCCGAAGAGCGAACTGGTCAACGTCACAGCAAGCTCGCGTTTCTCAGGGAAAGGGCAACAAACGACAAGTGCCAGCTTGAATATCAATTACAAGGGGTTCGGAAGTTATACGAACTTCAAGCATGAAGAAGCCGACAGCTACCGTAATAACCCATTAGAATATATAAAGGGCAATTCCGGAGACACCCAAGAGAACGTGGACCCGCTCTTCCTCGGATACCATACAAACGGGATCGGGCAACGTTTCACTTATTCTCCTTTTGCAGCCTTGTCCTTCTATGGGAGTGTCAATTATTCCTATAAGAAGACGGATCGCCCTCTCCCCGTTGAGGGAAAGGAAGGTGGATATACCTACGACCTGCGTTATAAGTCACTGCGTTTTGACGCCGGTGCGCAATATAAAATAACACCACGCAATTCCCTGCAATTTGACTTTACAAGTGACAACTACCGCTACGGCTATGAGTATAACTCTGCCGCGACAGGGAATTATTACAACGGACTCTACGACATGAAGAAGAAACAGCAATATTATGAGACAGAACTGAAGAGCATCAACCATTTCACGACAAACTCGACAACCACATTCGGTCTTGACTGGCGTAATGATTTCTTGTTGGCAACTGCCGGAAGCACAGATAATCATGCCTATACGCAATCTGTATATGCTCAGCATGACATGCAAGTAATGCATAACCTACGTGCTACTTTTGGACTGCGTTATGACAATCATGAAACGTTCGGAAGTAATTTCTCTCCCAAATTCGCAATGAATTATACTCCAGGCAATTTCAGTTTCCGCTTCAACTATGCCCGCGGCTTCCGTGCTCCAGGACTGGATGAACTCTACTATCATTATTATAAAGCAAAGATGGGTGGGAAGCCGGTTGTTACCTTCGGCAACAAGGACCTGGATCCGGAGACCAGCAATTACCTTTCCTTAAGTGCCAGTTACACAACGCAACGTTTCACTTTGACAGTGATGGGGTACTTGAACTTCATCAAGGATATGATCATTAAAGAGAATCTTTCCATAGATGATGCTGCCAAAGAAATGCTGAAAAAAGAATTCCCTGATGATATCACCGATGCCACATTTAAAAAGCTTACTTACTATGGTCAATATGTGAACAGTGACAAAGGGATTGTCAAGGGCTTAAATATTAATGTAAGCTATCTAATCACGAATGACTTGAACGTTACCGCCAACTATGCGTACACTTATGCACGCACGAAAACTGGAGGTGTGTGGAAAGTCCTCGACAGAAGTGTGAGAAACTCTGCTACAGCAGCTATCAATTATGGTCATTCATGGGGCGTTTATACATTGAATGCCAACTTGAACGCCCGTTTCCAGAGCTGCACTTACTTTAATGATTATGAGGATGCTCCTGGATATGGCACTGTAAACCTGAACACAACGCATACTTTCAAATTCAACAAGTACCTGACCTTGGAACCCAACCTGGGCATTGAAAACCTTTTTAATAAGGTGGACAAAAGAATAGATACCTCTACCCGCCGTTACGCATTTCTCTCACCTGGTAGAGAGTTTGTCGTGGGAATGAAAGTCAAATTCTGATGCAAACGTTCAGCATGAAAAGATGGTTTAGAAAATATCATAAATGGGTTGGCTTAGTGCTAACCCCTTTTATCATCCTATTTTGCGTTTCTGGCATCATTCTCAACCATCGCCAGGCTTTTTCATCATACGATATCAGTCGGGCGTGGATGCCAGAAAATTATGCTTTCCACAATTACAATAATGGGATCATCAGGGGCGTCATCACTACTCATCAAGGCAACATTTTCGCTTATGGGATTGCAGGGGTCTGGAAGACAGACTCTTGCTTCTCCCATTTCACGGAATATAACCATGGTTTTCCGAAAGGGGTGGACAACCGTAGGATCCTGAATATGACAGAGACTGCAGACCATCACCTATGGTGCGTCACACCCTATGCTGTTTACCAAATGGATAACTCTGGGAAATGGCTTCTTGCCTACGAGAGTCACACCGAATTGGAAGACATGACCACACGTGGTGATTCTTTGCTCATTCTTTCCCGCTCTGAAGTTTTGATTTCTCGCCCTCCATATCAACACTTTATGCCTCATGCGCTCCTACCTCCTAACAAGCATTCTGTACGTAAAGTGAATATTCTCTCTATGGTCAGGAAACTGCACAGCGGAGAGCTATTCGGCTTAGGCGGGCGCCTTTTTATGGATTTGATGGCAGTAGTCATGATCATCTTATGTATAACGGGAATCATCTTTACAGTCTTAAAGTCTTCTATACGCCATTCCTCTCCCCGGCATATAGCGCGCAAGGCACGGCAAATGAAAGTCGATCTTGCTTGGCATAATCGATTAGGACGATATCTGATCCTTTTCCTTTTATGGATAACTGTCACCGGTATCTGCCTGAGAGCCCCCATGTCAACGATGCTCAAGAAAGTAAATTTATCGAATCTTTCCTCTGGAGTGATCAGGAATCCCTACCAAGATCAGCTGAGAGGCATCCGGTGGGATCCTCTTACATCTCAATGGTTGTTGATGACTACTAAAAAGATCTACCACATGAAGGACTTGGACTCTCCCCCTCAGGCGTTTCCCCATCAACCAAAGATGAGCTCCATGGGAATTACGGTTTTCCAGTGCATGGACCACACTTGGCTAATTGGATCGCTAAGCGGGCTCTATCAGTTCAACACCATGACAGGAGAAGTCAAGGGTTATCCTCTGCCATCCATTCATCATGCCCAAGTAAGCAAAGGACCGTCTATTGTAGGGTTTTGTCGCCTTCGTCATCATTCTTTTATCTTTGAGAAACGATCAGGAGTGCATCCCCGTCTCCCCAAGATGCCAGAGACATTGAAAAGACAGCCAATCTCCCTATGGAATGTTGCCGTTGAAATTCATACAGGAAGAATCTTTGCCGCATTCCTAAAAAAAGCCGTTTCTGGATATGTCCCTGTATGCGGACTTTTGTTGGTCATTCTCCTCATTACCGGATGGAAAGTGGGCAAAAGGAAAAGGTAACTCATGGATGGCATCATCATTAAGCGAATAATGCAGACCTCATCTGGCCAACGATGAATCAGGAACCGTTGAGGATCAATTTGGAACCTTAGAGATGATGCATGCCTAAAGATGGCTACTACAGCAACCGCGGTAAAGCGTGCTCATATGTAACCCCACTATGAAAATCATATTACGACAATCATGTTGATAATTGCAAAAAAATGTTTATCTTTGCATTCACCAATGATCTTGAAGTAATATATTTATGGATAAGTTTACAAATAGCACTTTTAAGAAGTTAGCTCTTGCTGATGGCAACGAGGTAGCTTTTGATGCATTGTTTGTAGAGTACTATCCTAAGGTATTACAGTTTGCAATGCGTTTTTGCCATGATAAGAGCGAGGCAGAAAACATTGTCCAGGACCTATTTATGGAACTATGGATCAAGCGAGAACGCTTCTCAAAAATTGAGAATCTTGATAACTATTTATTCATTTCTGCTCGCAATGCGGCGATACGTTGTGTAAAGCAATCACTGATGCATTGTGAGCATGAGTTGGCTACAGACATTCAAGCCAACGATATGTCCGGCGACTTGAAGATGTGTTACGACGAACTTTATAATTTTATTTTTCGTGAGATAGACTCAATGCCTGAGCAGCGTCGGCGTGTGTTCATCATGAGCCGTGTTGATGGACTGAGCAATGCAGACATTGCACAGCGTCTCGGTATTAGCAAGCGTACCGTCGAAACACATATATCAGCTGCTCTTACCCATTTGCGCAAGTTATTGCCATTACTCTCGATATTAACACTACTTAACTATCGGTAACTACGTGTGGTTTATGTCTTTTTTCTCTTTTAAGAGAGAACCATAAACCATTATGCAATCAGATTATACAAAATATTCAGAATTTACATCTAAAGACGAAGCTTTGCGTCGGTTGTGGAATAAAGAGGTGTCAGACATATCAGAGCAAGAGATATCAGATGCACTTGGAATTTTCCGCTCCCGGCGTTATGCTTATAGTCGTGCAAAACGTCGCAAGATGCGTGTACTGAACATCATAAAATATGCGGCGTTACTCCTTGCGCCTATTGTTACAGCTTTTTTAGTCTGGTACTATTCTGCAGAATATTATGGACAAGAGACGGAGTTGACGCAATATTATGTGCCTACTGGAAGAATGGATAGTCTGATATTGTCGGACAACACTTGCGTCAAGCTCGATGCTGGCACGTCAATCATTTATCCAACCCACTTCAGCAGTCACACTCTCAACAGAAATGTATACGTGAATGGTCGTTGTCATTTTATCGTTAGCAAGGATCCTATGCATCCATTTGTAGTGAATATGTATAATTTGAAGGTGAAGGTTTTAGGTACACACTTCAGTATCGAATCATACAATGAGGACGACCAAATCAAGGTAACGCTGGAAGAAGGTCTTGTCGAAGTATTCGACAACAAGCAAGCGATAATGCTCCACCCCAATGAACAGTTGGTTTACAATCGCAAGGATGGTACCATGCAAAAGGGTCGTATTGACGCATTGGCTTATAACTCATGGGTAGAAGGCAATGTCGATTTTGCCTCGCAACCACTCTCTGTAATCATTAAAACCTTGGAACGCAGGTATGGGGTGAAATTCTCCGTAGATAAGAATATTAATCTCAACCGTTGCTACACCATGAACTTCAGAAAGGGAGAATCGATCGAACGCGTTCTCAAAGTTCTGTCAATGATCTCTGGGAACATACGATATAGTAAGAATGGCAACATGATTCAACTTTATTGATACTTTATATTCACCATATTTTAAACTAACCCAAACAACAATGAAGAACTTATTAAACAAAAAGACTGTAGCCACACTCACGCTATGCTTGTCGATGTCGGCGACAGTGCTCGGACAAAATCAGGTGATTCATCTGCAACAGACTAAGACCTCTGTTTCCTCGATTATCAAGGCAATTCGGAAACAGACCCAGATGTCGGTAGACTTTTCACAGAACACCATCAATCTTAACAAAACAGTGAACTTGAAGTCAAAATCGATATCGCTTGGCGAAGCTATGAATCAGATTTTAAGTGGCAACGGCGACCTATCCTATAAAATTGTCGACCGCCATATCATTATCTTGAAGGGAAATAACACGCAACAAATAAAGAAGGCCCCAGATCGTGGAGCCAAATTTAAAATGAATGGTTGTGTGCTTGATCCAAATGGCGACCCGATCATAGGCGCCTCCGTGTTTGAGAAAGGAACCAAGAATGGTACCGTTACAGATATTAATGGCAATTATACCTTAATCTCAAACAATGAAAGTCCCACCTTAGAGATCTCTTATATAGGATTTATCACACAACAAGTAAAAGCCCGTAATGGTGTTATCACAAATATCACCATGAAGGAGAATGCCCAGAATCTTGAGGAACTTGTAGTTGTCGGATATGGATCACAGAAAAAAGAGAATCTAACAGGATCTGTATCGTCTGTATCAAGCAAGGAACTGGAATCACGTCCAATTACATCGGTAAAAGCGGGTATACAAGGACTTGTTCCTGGCTTGCAAGTTACCAATAGTCAGGGACGACCTGGTGAGGATAACACATCCATGATTGTACGTGGTGTGGGTACTCTTAATAATGCTTCGCCCTATATCCTCATTGATGGTGTTGAAAGTGGCACCATGAGTGCAATAGACCCTAATGACGTGGAATCAATCTCAGTACTGAAAGACGCAGCCTCTGCTGCCATTTATGGTTCTAAGGCCGCCAATGGAGTCATCTTGATTACCACAAAGCGCGGAAAGTCAGGTAAGCCTACAGTCAATTACAATGGTACCGTGGGCTGGCAGGCAGCAACAGGATATGTGAAGCGGATGCATGCTGCAGACGCTGCAGAATATCTAAACAAGGCATTATTGGCAAGTGGTAAGAGTGCAAGGTTCCTTCCCGAAGACATCGAAAAGTTCCGTGATGGAAGCGATCCGTATGGACATCCTGATACTGACTGGCAAGACTTAGCTTATCAAGGCAATGGATTCATGCACCAACACAGTGCTAGCGTGAACGGTGGCAATGACAATGCAAGTTATATGTTGTCAGCAGGGTACCTCAACCAGAATGGCATTATGAAGCATAGCAACCGTGAGCAGTTCAATCTACGCTCAAATGTTGATGTGAAATTATCGAATAAGTTCTCTGTTCACACAAGTTTGGCTTATATCAATAACAAATATGAAGATCCAACAAACTCATATGTTGGCGGAGGTTCTGATCAGATCATTCGACAAGTGAATCTTTTTGCGCCGTGGGTTCCCTATAAGAACGAAGATGGGACTTATGGAACACTAGGTGATGGAAACCCTATCGCATGGATCGACCTTGACCAGACCATCAAACGTCGTCATCAGAACTTTACGGGTATACTGTCCATTGATTACCAGATACTGAAACAACTGAAGTTTACAGCGAAGGGAGCTTATATTTCCCAATGGGAGTCAACCGATGACTTTATGAAGGATATACAATACAATCCAAGCAAATATCACGGACCCAACTCACTCAACTCCCGTCGGTACTCGTGGAACCGCCCGTCACTCGACCTCCTTCTTAATTATAACCAGAGTTTTGGTAAGCACAATCTCAAAGGATTAGCAGGTTACCATCTCGAGAAATTCAATTATGATGAGCTACGTGCATATCGCAACAGCTTCCCCAATAACGAACTCACCGACATGAACGCTGGAACATCATCGTCACAGACGAACTCGGGATATACACGTGAATTGGCAATGATGTCGTATTTTGGGCGCATGAATTACGACTATGCAGGACGCTATCTGTTTGAGGCTAACTTCCGTGCTGACGCATCTTCACGCTTTGCCCCTGGTAATCATTGGGGATATTATCCATCGTTCTCCGCTGGATGGCGTATCAGTGAGGAAAACTTTATGGAATCGTCGCGCTCTTGGTTGCAAAATCTCAAGCTACGCGCATCATGGGGAGAACTTGGCAATCAGGATGCTCTCAGCGACTATTATCCATGGCTTGCTACATACAATGTCGGCATAAACTACCCATTTGGTGGACAGTTAGAATCTGGTGTCGCACAGACCTCACAGAAGCTCTCTACCATCTCTTGGGAGAAGACGACGACATGGGGAATTGGACTTGACGTAATGCTCTTTAACTACATTGATTTTACAATTGATTACTACAACCGTAAGACCACTGGTATTATCATGTCTGTACCCGTTCCTGGGTCTTATGGGCTTAGTGCTTACAAGGACAATGTCGGTGCCATGCGCAACAGTGGCATAGAAATATCTCTCGGTTTCCATAAACGTTGGGGCGATTGGGGTATCCATGCTACTGGCAACTTTGCCTACAACAAAAATAAGGTACTCAACTTAGGAGGTGTTACAGAACAAATCGATTCTTACCTGATCAACCGCGTAGGCGAACCTTACCTGTCATTCTATGGATATGTATGTGATGGAATGTTCCGTACTCAGGAAGAGGCCGATGCCTATACCAAGGAATATGGAAACCCATTTGGGACATCAAAGATTTTTAAGGCAGGCGACCTTCGTTATAAGGACGTGGACGGCGATGGCAAACTAACTTCCAAAGACCGTACGACAATTGGCACATCACAACCGAAGTTTACATATGGCTTTAATCTGGCTCCATCTTGGAAGAATCTCGACATATCAATGCTCTTGCAAGGCGCACTGGGAGTGTATCGTTACTTCAATGGTGAAGTTTACGGCGATTTTACTGGCGACACCATGCATCCATGCACGGCTTGGTTTGATGCCTTTGATGCCGAAACGAATCCTAATGGCAAGTTCCCACGCATTGCCGAAACAAGCAAGACAGCCAGCTATCCTAATACTGTGTCTTCCTATTGGGTAAAGCGTACGAATTATTTGCGTTTAAAGAACATCCAAGTGGGATACACCCTCCCCAAGCAGTGGCTCTCACATTTTGGTATCTCGAACCTGCGCGTATTCTATTCAGGTGAAAACCTCTTTAAGGTAGACAACCTTCCCATAAACATTGATCCAGAGTCGCCATCAGGACGTGGCTCACACTATCCTCAAGTTAGCACTCATTCATTCGGTATTAATTTAACATTCTAAAGGATTGACATTATGAAAACAAAATATTCTATTTTCGCACTTATGCTTGTCGGAGGCATACTTACATCATGCTCTGACTTTTTGGAAACAGCTCCAAAGGACGAACTCTCGCCCGCAACTTTCTGGAAGACCCAAACAGACGCAGAAAAGGCTGTTGTGGCTTGTTACCCCAGTTGGTGCAGCCCTGCCACAGGATCTTCAGAAGTATTCTTCGCTGACTGTATGTCGGATATTGCATATAGCCACACGGGGTCAAGCAAATATAAATATGTAGGCAACGGCTCTATGTCACGTTCAAGTACAGTAGCATATTACAACTACTCAACCATACGCCGCTGTAATAACTTTCTTGCCAACATTGATCATGTGCAAGGAATTAGTGACGCTGTTAAAAAAGACTTGATGGGACAGGTACGCACAATACGCGCGTATCGTTACTTCCAGATGAACTACTGGTTTGGCGGTGTTCCTCTTATCACCGACCTGCCACAGCTCGCTGAAGATGCCATGTTGCCACGAGACAGCGAAGAGAAAGTGAAACAGTTTGTATATGACGAACTTGACCTGGCTGTAAATGAGTTAAACAAACGGCCTGCCACACGTGGTCGTATTGCCAAGGGTACTGCTCTCGCAATCAAAATGAGAGCTTCGTTATATTGGGGAGATCTCGATTTGGCTCTTCAAGCAGCCCGCGATATTCAGAATCTGGGAATGTACGAAATAGAAAAGAATTTGTCTTTCCTTGAATTATTCAGCCTAAAGGGACGCGATTCTAAAGAAATCATCTGCTCCATGCAGCACCTGCCAACAACTTATGCGTTTTCTAATACCATCCGTTTATTCAACAACGCTGATGGTGGATGGGCTTCATTCGTGCCAACTCAAAATCTTGTTGACATGTTCGAGATGAAGAATGGTTTAATGCCCAACGAAGAAGGATCTGGTTATGACCCTACACACCCATTCGCCAATCGTGACCCACGTTTGAAGAACACAATCGTGTACTCTGGACAAGACTGGGTGGGATCTGATGGCAAGACACGTGTGTTCAACGGACTCGACAAGAAGATCAATGGAAAAACCAATTACGACTATTGGAACAAGGAAAACAACTCATCACATACGGGTATGATCTGGGCAAAATACACAACACCAAGATCTCAATACTCGGCTTCGCTTGATGATGACGAACTATGCCCCATCCTTTTCAGATATGCAGAAGTATTGCTTACCATTGCCGAAATTAATATTGAGAAGAACCAAAATATTGATGAAGCCTTTAACTATATTGACGAGTTACGCCAACGTGGCGGACAGATAAAGGTTGACCGTGAGAAATATAACACGCAGGACAAACGCCGTGAACTGATACGACGCGAGCGTTGTATTGAATTGGCTGGGGAGGGACTGCGCCGTCCTGACCTGTTGCGTTGGCATGACAAGAATGGGAAAATGCTGGCTGAGACTGTTCTTAATGGCAAATGGTATCATGCAATTGGTACTGTCGACTATAGCGAACCCGATCCCGATCGACGTGCCATGATCATAGCACCAACTGCTGAAAATGAGGCAGAACGCACACTTGACAGACTTGTATTTAAGCCGTATATGCGCTATCTGCCAATACCAGACGCACAGCTTACTACCAATCCTAACCTTACTCAGACAGAAGGGTATGATTAGTTGGGACATTTACTGTTGAAGCAAAGTGATTATTATTTGATGATCATATAACGAAGCACGAAAGAGGGTGTACCATTCTATCAAGCGATGATACACCCTTTACTCTTATAAGAGGAACGATCGAATAACGGAATTAAGCCTAATCACATTTCATCCACTTGATCGATTCTGTTTGTCCTCCTTCAAATACTATCTTCACAATATAGTTGTTTTTCCTGAGATCTTTGATAGATAGAGAATCGCTTGGCGTCCCAGCGACTTTCATACCGTCAATAGAGTAGATGAAGAGCTGCTTGACAGTTTTTCCCCCAGAAACCTTCATCATACCGTCGCTGCTTACCATCAGCTGGACTGGATCAGAATCGCTTTTCTTGATGCCTGTAGGATAATGGGGCGTGACAGAGGTAACGATCGGATCGACATTTGCGTTAAGACCATACGAAACCCATTTTGCCATATTGTATGGATGTTCAACGGGCACATCGTTGCCCATGTCCCAGTAGAAGATGCCTTTCATATTGTTTGACGTACAAAAACGTGCACGTTTGTAAGCCTGCAATGGGCCACAGAAATAATAAGTATACCCATCCTGCTCAGCGAAGTCAACTTCACCATTAGGAATGAAATTCTCATTGAGGAAGTTATTACGCACGCCCTTGATAGGCGTCTTGGGTTGATCCTTCAAATATCCTTTTGAAGTGGTCGTTGCATACGAAAGGACAACCTTATCCTTTGGATATCCATATTGGAGAAATGCCTTTGCCATTTCTTCAAATTTGGAATAAGAAAAGTGCATTTTCTGTGGACCGTACTGCTGGTTGCCGTTACCCATTCTTCAAAACACGACTTTAATCGCTGTAAATCAGCTACTTGCAAATTCTTGTCTCGTGATACAAAATCAGCGAGGGACAAAAACGGGACAAAACCACGGAAAAATAAAGTCAAGAACACTTTGCCCGAAATATCCCTTGTG
>ONBG01000042.1 GCA_900316015.1 uncultured Prevotella sp.
TAATAACAGAAGTTTTTCTTCTTCAGTGTACTGATTCATTACTTTTTTTCCTTTTACTTCTTTTTAATGAAGTGTCAACTTATTCAGTACAATACAGGTTGCTGAGGCATCGTCCTTTCTGAGGTATGGTAGGGCATCTTTCTACCTGATCTTTTGCAATCTTTTGTGATAGGTTTTGCATGGTTATCGGGAAAAACAACTATCTTTGCAAATGAAAATCGATTAAAATTACTGCTGAGATGAAAATGCAAATGATTCTGATGATTGCCCTGTGGATGGAGGGATGTGTTGTTTCTACTGCCGGAAACTACACGAAACAGGGAAACATGATTACCGTTCCAGTGAAGAAACAAGCAAATAAAGGTGCCAGGCAAGTCCGCCTTCAAGTGATCAACGACAAGATCATCCGCGTGGAGGCAACGGCAGAAGATGCTTTCCCTCAGAAAACAAGCTTGATCATCGTCCCACAAAAGGCTTATTCCCGTTTCACTGTCCATGAGGAGGGGGAACGGGTAGTGGTGGGAACACCCTCCGTGAAAGCCGTCGTAGATGCTCGTGACGGTCGTGTTGCCTTCTATGATGCAGCAGGTCGGAAAATGCTTTCCGAAGCCAGTCACGGGGGCAAGACTTTCCTTCCGTTCACGGTTCCCAACCGTGAGATGGGGATAGATGCTAAGAAAGTGAGTGAGACCCAGAAGCGGGGATGGACTTGGCGCGCCCTTTTCGACAGTCCGGATGATGAAGCGTTCTATGGACTCGGTCAGCATCAGGCGGAGGAAATCAATATGAAAGGCAAGAACGAGGACCTGTTCCAGTATAATACTAAGGTGAGCGTGCCTTTCGTGATCAGCAATAAGAACTACGGGATCCTATGGGATTCCTATTCGTATTGCCGTTGGGGCAATCCCAACGACTATCAGCAGCTTAACCGTGCCTTCCGTCTCTATGACAAGAATGGGAAGGAAGGACATCTGACAGGTATTTATGTCGACCGCGACGGGAAACGCTTGGTCCGTGATGAAGATAGTATCTACTATGAATTTGGATGTCCGGAAGCGTCGGAGCTTGCCCGCCTGACAGAGCCTGGTGGCATTCAGAACCTGCCAAAAGGATTCAACCTTGACGGGTCGCATGTCGTTTACGAAGGCTTCTTGGAGGCTCCAACGACGGCAACCTACCATTTCCTTCTTTACTATGCAGGATACATGAAAGTCTATGTCGGTGGCAAGCAGGTGGTATCGGAACGTTGGCGTACCGCTTGGAACCCGAACTCTTGGAAGTTTACCGTCCCGTTGACTGCTGGCAAGAAAACGCAATTGCGGATTGAGTGGCAGCCGGATGGTAGCGTCTCTTATTGTGGACTGCGGGCTGCGGTACCACAAACAGATGTGCAACAGAACCAGTTGAGTATCTGGAGTGAGATGGCAAAGGACATGGATTATTATTTTATTGCCGGTCATAATCTTGACCAAGTGATCAGCGGTTATCGTACCTTGACAGGCAAGGCACCGGTCTATCCGAAGTGGGTCCTGGGCTTCTGGCAAAGCCGTGAGCGGTATAAGAGCTCGCAAGAGATCGAGAGTACCCTGAAGGAATTTCGCGACCGGCACGTCCCGATCGACAATATCGTGCAAGACTGGAACTATTGGAAGCTCGATTCTTGGGGCGACCATCGCTTTGAGTTGAGTCGGTATCCTCATCCCCAGGCGATGTTAGACAGTGTCCATGCTATGCACGGGCGTTTCATGATATCAGTCTGGCCGAAGTTCTACGACACCGTCAGCCACTATAAGGAATTGGATGCGAAAGGATGGATCTACCACCAGGCCATTCAGGATGATATCCATGATTGGCTTGGGTTCCGTGGCTCTTTTTATGATGCTTATTCCGCAGGTGCTCGGAAACTTTTCTGGAAGCAGATGGACGACTGCCTGTTCACTCGCTACCAACGAGGGATTGATGCTTGGTGGATGGATGCCTCAGAGCCTAACGTCCGCGATTGTACGCCAATGTGGTATCGAAAGGCACTCTGTGGTCCTACTGCACTCGGCACGTCCACTGAGTATTTCAATGCCTATTCGATTGTTAACGCTGATGCCATCTATCATGGACAGCGCTCCGTGGCACCTAATCAGCGGGTGTTCTTGCTGACCCGTTCGGGATTTGCAGGGGAACAGCGGTATAGTACGGCCACGTGGAGTGGGGATATCGGGACGCGCTGGGAAGATATGCGCGCACAGATGACAGCAGGCCTGAATTACTGTATGTCAGGGCTTCCTTTCTGGGGCATGGACCAAGGCGGGTTCTCTGTAGAGAGCCGGTACGTAAAGGCACAGCAGGAATATGACAAAACGGGCGTGGAGAATGCTGACCTGAAAGAATGGAGGGAATTACAGACGCGGTGGAATGAGTTTGGCTGCTTTATTCCAATCTATCGTGCGCACGGTCAGTACCCGTACCGTGAGATCTGGAATATCGCCCCCGAAAGCCATCCGGCTTACCAGGCTATCTTGTATTATGACAGGCTGCGTTACCGTATGATGCCCTATCTTTACTCCATGGCAGGATGGGTGCATACAAAGGATTACACGATGATGCGTGGACTGGTCATGGACTTCAACGGAGATCAGGCTGTGGAGAATATCCCTGATCAGTGGATGTTCGGACCAGCGTTTATGGCTTGTCCGGTCAGCCAATACCAAGCACGCAGTCGGGAAGTGTACTTCCCTAAGTCTTGCGGATGGTACGATTTGTATAGTGGAGCGTATATAGAAGGAGGGCAACATCTCGTGGTGGATGCTCCTTATGACAGGATCCCGGTCTTCGTTCGGGAGGGTTCTATTGTTCCCTTTGGACCGGAAATGGAGTGGAGTGACCAAAAGCCAGCAGAGCTGATCAACCTCTTTGTCTATGAAGGGGCCGATGCCGACTTCTGTCTTTATGAAGATGAAGGCACTAACTACAATTATGAGAAAGGGAAATATGCAACGATTGACATCCATTATCATGAGTCGGACAAGACATTGACGATCGATCAACGGAGAGGTTCTTTCCCAGGCATGCTGAAAAAGCGACGCTTTAATGTCGTGACCGTTTCCCGGGAGAAGGCACAGGAGCTGGATCTTGAGAATCCTTCGGGCACAATGGTCGTCTACGAAGGAAAGCCTGTCACCGTTTCTTTGCGTGCAAACGTTTGCCATGATAATTGAGAATATTTCCTCGTTTACGCGAACAGGCATCTGGATTTCATCGTAACTTTGCACCAGAAATCAAGATGAGAGTTAAAACAAGATAGACTCAGGGTTAGTTCTTGAGAGGTAAAGAGGTTGGTTTCATAGGAAGCATAGATAGGAAATTATAATAATGTTAGAAGGGTTAGTTTTTTTAGGTTTTTAGGTTTTTAGTTTGTGTTTTGGTAGATTGATAGTTTAATTATGTAGATTGAGAATTATTAGTTTTTGTTGATTAACAATGGGTGCCCTGTTTGCAGTTGATGCAAGCAGGGCATTCGCTTATTTCTTCTATTGGGATGCCTTCCCCGGGTCGGAATACCCTTGTTGAGGGCGGGGCGTTCTCTGGATCCTTACCCTGACATTCTCGTACCCCATGCCTGTCAGGATTTTGAAGAACTGGGCGCAGGCATTGTCTTCTGCTGAACGGATGTTCTGTGCGTTCAGGCAGCGTTGCTTCATCGCGTGGTAGGCTTTTTGGTAGAGGGCTTCGCGTGCCTGGGCATTCCAGGATCCACTTTCAAAGAAAGACTTGGTTTTTGCCTCATCAATGAAGTCCTCGTCCAATAATTTGATCGGAGGCAAGAGGACCTGTATGGAATCGCCTTGGGTCTTGATCCAACCCTCTTGGGCATCGCTCAAGTCAATTCCTAAGCGGATTGTTCCATAGTAGATCCTGACCAGTTCATCATCCCCGAAGAACCCATGCCGCACGGTATCTACCAATTCCTCGTCACTGACCGATAGGAATTCCCATTCCCCAATGCGCTCTATAGATCGGATCTGGGTAGGGGTGATCTGGATGCGATCGTCGGTTCCTATGCTGAACGCATTCCCATTTCCGATAGAAGAAAGGATCACGGCCATCAGGATCATTCCAACAACGACCCCGGCGATGACTATCCATGCTGTTCTTGGCAATGTGCCAAGGAGATGGAAGAAGGTATTATTTTTCTTTTCCATTTTCTAAGGTTGTTTGGTCAATCAACTGCTGTACATCGCTCCACGAGAATTTCTTGCGGAACGTGATCGTGATATTCTCCTCCTTGAATCCCATTTGCTCCAACAAAGGAATCAGCGTATGGGCTGCACTCTCTCTTGCCGTCTCCATGATGCCCATCTTGGGGATATCCTTGATGATGGCTTCCCGTCCTTGTTGCTCATAACGGGTGAGCTCTTCGTCACTGAAATGGGACCGGGTGATCGCCACGTATTGCTTGATGTCGGTGTGGTTGACCTTGCTACTGGTAAGGACGACCTTCGGGTCAGGCAGGATGATCTCTATTTTGTTGCCTTTTCGTTTGACATTCTTTTCCGAGAAGTCACCAAAATCGATGTATGCCTTGACCGTAGCATCGACAGGGATGGCTATCTTGCGCTTCCCAAGGGGAAGGTTGATACTGAAGTTGTGCTTTAAAAACGTGCCTGTGAGCTTTTTCTGGTCATCATGGGTAATGATCTTGTGCACATGGTATTCTACGGAATATAATCGGGAGCACCGCTGTATCTGCATGACCATCATGGGGATCGTATCGACAGGACTATCTTCTTGTCCCGATCGCTGATGGGAACAGGACGTGGTCACGAGGATGATGGATAAGAAAAAGAACAAATATCCTTTCATAACATGATGTTAATAACTGCACAAAGGTAATAAAAATATGTCAAAAGTGCTTCGAGATGAATTATTTTTTGATCTCCCATTAAACTTTTGGACTTCCGTTACGTCAAAATGATAGTTGCAACTAATAAGTACGATAATAACAATATGTAAATGAATGAATGTGTGAACGATATGAAAAAGATGATATTAACTTGCGTAGTCGCAACAATGATCAGTGCTTCTGCTGTTGCTCAGGATCAGGTCAACCAACAGGAGAAGAAGTTTGATAAGACGGAAATGATCCAACATCGCACCAATAGGATGGTGAAGGAATATGGATTGAATAGTGACCAGGCTGAAAAGCTACTGAAATTGAATACGAAGTATGCTGACAAAATGCCGATGGGACATCGTGGTGGACGCGGCAAGGGTCCCGGGAAGCAGGCTGGAGACGGTCAACGGCCTCCGCGGATGGATGCATCGAAGAGAAGCGAGATGAAGGCTACTCGTGAGGCATATCAGACCGAGCTGAAGTCGATCATGACCACCGAGCAGTATACTCAGTATGAACAGAAAGAGAAAAATCATCGTCCGGGTGGCCATCGTGGCGGACACGGACAGGGAGAGCCTTCCAACGATGGCACGAATGGGAACTCATAAACTGAACTTTTATTATATCGTGTGAGAACTCAATAGGTTTTTTAGCGTATTTAGGTTAATGGCATTCACTAAGTGATTTAGCGAATGCCTTTTTTGTTTATTGGATAATATTTATTACCTTTGCACGCAAATTGATTTGAAAGATGAAGAGATTCTCACGATTTCTGATGTACGGTGCTCTTTTTCTTGCCTTGATATCGTGTGGCAAGAAAAAGGAAAGCAATATAATTATCGTTCGGAAGCCTGAGGCTGCAAAGCCCGTTGTCACTCAGAAAATGGGGGATTATGCCCGAAGCCAAGTCGTTCAATGGTTAGGGGCACCGTATAAAATATCCGTAAAGTTCTCTGCCGACCCATCCCTTCCTACTGTCATGGATGGTGAGCAGCGTTATTATGACAATCAGGTGACTTTGGTCATCACGCGCGCAGATGGGACAGAGTTTTATCGGAAGACATTTACGAAAGCTGATTTTGGATCCTATCTGACAGCAGACTATCAGAATGATGGGGCTTTATTAGGCGTTGTCTTTGAGCGTGTAGACCACGATCGCCTGAATTTTGCAGTCAGTGTTGGTTCTCCCGACAAGGTGAGCGATGATTATATTCCCTTGCTGATGAAGTTAGACCGTACCGGCGGACTGACTATTGTCAAGGATACCCGATCAGATGTGGGGGATGTATCTTCAGAATCCGACGTCGAGGAATAAGCCCACGATCGTCAACCCATTCAGATTTGCCCTGATACGCAGGCTCTATTTTTATCCTTTGACCAATTGTTGGTGAGCCTCCTCAAACTCTTTTGGGTACTTTCCCAAGAAACACAGGTTGACAAGGCTGTTGGCAAGAATCTCTATGTCGGTTAGGTCGATGTCCTTTTCTTGGATGATCGTCTTTCCCAACAACACATCCCAAGAACTCCTGAAAGAATCGTCTGGTGCACCCATGAACGCTTCTCCACTATCTGGATCCTCTATCAGCTGGTATACGATTTTCTTTTTTGAACTGACTGGCTGTAAACGTTCCAGGATCTCGTATGCTTTCTGTAAGGGTTTGCGATATTTCTCCGTGCCAGGGAACATATCCTTTACTACCGACATGACCTCGTTGAAGTCGTAAACCTGTATTAAGTCTTTTATTGTCATATTGCTAAGATATTAATAAGTTGTCTTGCTGAGAAAGAAAATGGTGATAGTAGAGCTATGGTTTTCCAATTCTACTATCACCATCTTGTTGTCGTAAACAATCGCTTTTGCTATTTGGGATGTTATCTTTGCGTTCCGATTAGAATTTCGCCATTTTGATGGCATCTATTGCACATTCATCCCCTTTGTTTCCTAATTTACCACCGCTTCTATCCTTGGCTTGCTGAAAGTCAAGCGTAGTCAGCAGTCCGTAGATCACAGGGATCTCGCTGATTGCGTTCAAATGGGCAATCCCATAGGTGACGCCTTGGCAAATATAATCGAAATGTGGGGTCTCTCCCTTGATGACACTGCCCAAGATAATAACCGCATCGTATCCTCCATTGAGGCACATCTGGTGGGCACCGTAAATCAGTTCAAAACTGCCAGGTACTTTCTTAATGTGGATATTCTCCGTAAGGGTCCCATGTTTCTCTAAGGTCTTAACGCAGCCATCCAGCAATGCGTTCGTGATCTCTGGATTCCATTCCGCCACCACGATGCCAAAACACATGTTGCTTGCGTCAGGGACGGCGTTCGGATCGTAGTCAGATAAATGATGAAGTTCTGTAGCCATTATTTATCCTGCGCCCTTTCAATATATTTGTCGATCTCCTGACTCTGTACGATAGGAGCGTTGACATATTTCTTCTTGATGTCCTGATAAACCTTGAGGGCCTCTTCGTTCTTGTTCTGGCTCTCTAAGATCTCGCCAGCCTGCAACAGGAAGGTTGGAGAGAGACTGTTGTTCACGCCATCGAGCCCCTGCTTGTCAGCCATGCCTGCTGCTTTCTTCAGGTTGTCCACAGCCTTGTCGAGCTGGTTCAGGTGCGCATACGCATTGCCCAAGGCAGCAACGGCAGTCGGACTGATCATGGCATCATTTGATGGGGAATAGTCTTCGAGGTATTTTTCTGCGTTCTCCCACTGGTCCAAGTTGGCGTAGCAAAGACCTGCATAGAGATTGGCGAGGTTCGCTGCGTCCGTGCCACTGTAGTCAGAAGCAATTTGCTTGAAACCCACAAATCCAGCACCATCGCCATTGAGGGCTTTGTCGAACATCTCGTTACCGAAATATTCCTGACCCTTTGCCAATGCCGTGCTTGCCTTTTCCTCACGTGGACCGGAGATCAATGATTTGTAGGCGAATATGCCTGCGATAATAACGAGGATTGCGACGATAGCAATCATGATGGGCTTCTTGTATTTGATAAAGAAGGCCTCATTCCTGTTCAAAGCCTCTGTTGTGGCTTCTTGTGCTTTTTTGTTTGCCATTATGTTTATTTGTTTTATTTTATTCGATATTTTAGCGCAGCAAAATTACTCATTTTCTCTCATATATTGAAATTTATTCCTTACTTTTTTCGTTTTTCTATGATAAAAGCTGTAACTTTGCGCGAAAGTTGACTGCGTGTAGAATGATTCTCAAGAAAATATCAATTGTTAATTATAAGAATATCCGGGCGGCAAATCTTGATTTGTCACCGAAAATGAATTGCTTCATTGGTTATAATGGCGAGGGGAAGACTAATTTCTTAGATGCAGTCTATTATCTGTCTTTTTGTCGGAGTGCTTTCAATCCCATCGATTCCCAAGTGATTCTACATGATGCCGACTTCTTTGTATTGGAAGGACAATACGTGAACGACCAAGGCGAAGAGGAAAATATCTATTGCGGCATGAAGCGGGGAGTGAAAAAACACTTTAAAAGGAACAAAAAAGAATACAAACGTCTTTCACAACATATTGGACTGATCCCGTTGGTCTTTGTGTCACCTTCTGACGCAATCTTAATCGAGGGAGCCAGTGAGGAACGCCGTAGGTTGATGGATATGGTCATCTCGCAGTATGATCCTTCCTATATGGATGCCTTAACCCGCTACAACAAAGCTCTCCAGCAGCGCAATGCCCTTTTGAGAATGGAGCAGGAGCCCGACCTTGCCTTGATGGAGATCTGGGAACAGGAGATGGCTTTACAAGGAGAGCTGATCTCGCAAAAACGCGAGGAATTCATTCAGGAAATGATCCCAGTTTTCCAACGGATTTATCAGGAGATTAGTAGGAACAAAGAGGAAGTTTCTTTACATTATATCTCTCATTGCCAGCGCGGTCCTCTCTTAGAGGTTATTCAACGGGACAGGATGAAGGATCGGGCTGTGGGCTATTCCCTTCATGGCATCCATCGGGACGACCTGGAAATGCTCTTGGATGGCTATCAGATGAAACGGGAAGGAAGCCAAGGACAGCATAAGTCGTTTGTGTTGGCCCTGAAACTGGCTCAGTTTGATTTCCTGAAACGGACCGCATCCCGCAGTACGCCTCTGTTGTTGTTGGACGACATCTTTGATAAATTGGATGCTGAGCGTGTCGAGCAGATTGTGCATCTTGTGTCTGGTGATAACTTCGGGCAGATCTTTATCACGGATACCAATCGCGACCATCTGGACAGAATATTGCATAACAGTGATTTCGATTATAAGCTTTTCACGGTGACTGGAGGGGAAATCACGGAAAAGACTTGAACCCTTGGATAATAGGATAAGATGTTCAAACGGGATGTGAAAACCTTAGGGGAGGTCCTTCAGAAGCTGCTTCGGGACGAAGGACTGGAAACGCCTTTACAGCAAAAGCGTTTGATCGATGCGTGGGATACGGTTACAGGAAAGACGGTCGCCCGTTATAGTGGGGAAAAGTTCATCAAGAACCAAACCTTGTATGTGAAGATCCTGAACCCTGCCCTTCGACAGGACCTTTCCATGATGCGCACGCAATTGGTAAAACGCTTGAATGAAAGTGTCGGGGCACTGGTCATTACAGACGTGCATGTCTACTAATTTACAACACTTCGTCAACCTTGAAGTCATACGGATCAGTGGGCACCTCGCTACATTTCTGAAAATCGAAGCAAATCCCTATCTTATAGGCTTGTGGTATTTGGGCAAGGAAACGGTCATAATATCCTTTCCCCCTTCCTAAACGGTTACCATCTGGGTCAAAACTCATCCCCGGGATGACAGCGACATCGATTTTGGGATAATCGCAGAACCTGTCGCCAATGGGCTCCATGATATGGAAAGAACCCTCTCTCATGTCCTTTGGGGAACGGTATTGGCGAATCTCCAGTTCATGGTCGTCGATGACGACGGGCAGCAAGACCTCTTTTCCCTCCTTTACTAACTGGTCAATGGCATCATGGGTGTAAACCTCGTCTGGAAGGGAATAGTACATCAAGATGGTCTTTGCGCCCTGTACCTTGGGGTGGGAGAGCAAGCACTGGATGATAGGAAGTGACAATTGGCGAAGCTCTTCCTTCGTCAACTGCCGCTTCCGGCGCAGGATTTCCTGTCGCAATTCTTTTTTAAGCATAGATGAAGTCATGGGTGTGTGCGTGATATCCTCTATATTCAAAAGGCATGCTGACCACGGCTACCTTTCCTTTCTTCTTCGAAGCAGGTGTGGGTTTCTTTGGGAAGGCAGCATGGTTCTTGAAGACTCTTAATGCTGTGTTGATGACGGGGTCATCCAAGTTGATGTATTCATTCCATGCCTGTTCGTCCAGCATGTTGTAAATGATCCTACTATTGATATAGGTATCTAACAACTTGTATGACTTCTTGATCAGTAAGTTGCGGCGTTGCAATCCATGCTTGTCAGCGTAGGTTGCGAATTTCTCCACCAATGCTTGCTTTTCCAGATAGTCAGCCATCTGCTTCATCTCCTTGAAATTGTTCAACTTCAGGCGGTTGTCGTCTGTATAAGTGAAAGCGAACTGAAGGATCAATCCACTCATGGCAGCTTCCTTGTAATAAGAAGTAATTCCCAACGTATCTTCGGGAACGAAGATATCAGGCGTGATCCCTCCTCCTCCGTAGACAACACGTCCGATGCTTGTGTAATAAGGTTTCCCTGTATGCTTGATGCTATCTCGTGAGAAATATTCCCCATGCTGGTATCGGGTCAGCAAGTCCTCATTGTATGCTTGGTCATCCCCACTGGTATAGGGCTTTTGGATACACCTTCCTGATGGCGTATAGTAACGGGCGATCGTCAGTCGGATCATGCTCCCGTCGGAGAAGGGAATCTGCTGTTGCACCAATCCCTTGCCAAAGGAACGGCGCCCGATGATGGTGGCACGGTCATTGTCCTGCATGGCACCTGAGAAAATTTCCGAGGCAGAGGCTGATCCTTCGTTGATCAGGACGATTAAAGGGATCTTCTGGTAGCTTCCATGCCCATCGCTACGGAATTCCTGTCGTGGACTCTTGCGACCTTGTGTGTATACGATGAGCTTGTTTTTCGGCAAGAACTCGTTTGCCATTTGGATGGCTGACTGCATATAGCCACCCGTATTGTCTCGCAAGTCGATCACTAAGTTGGAGAAACCATTCTGGGAGAGGTTGGCTAGTGCGACAAGCATTTCCGGATAAGTGGTCTCTCCGAACTTGCTCACACGGATATATCCTGTGTCATCATTGAGCATGTATGCTGCAGTGACGGTCTTTTGGGGAATTTCCCCACGGGTTACCGTGAAGTATTTTACCTTCTTGGACCCGTATCTCACGATGCCGATCTTGACCTTACTGTTCTTCGGTCCTTTCAAACGATGCTGTGCTTCCTCGTTCGTTACGATTTTCCCAACGAAAGGCTTGCCATCAACGCTGACGATCTTGTCTCCAGCGATGATGCCAGCCCGTTCAGCGGGCCCATTCTTGATCACGTTCTGCACGTGGATGGTGTCTTGCCGGATGGTAAACTCAATCCCCACTCCAGAGAACGACCCTTTCAAGTCGTCGTTGGCAGACTGAACGTCCTTGGCACTGATATAGACAGAGTGCGGGTCGAGCTCTGCCAAGATAGCGGGTATTGCCTTTTCCACCAAAGAATCCATGTTCACATTATCCACATATTGGTCGTCGATAATGTGCAACAGGCTGTTCAGGCGATTGCTGCCAGAGTTGATAATGTTCAATCGGTTACCTGAGAAATGATTCGCGTAAAAGGTTCCGATGATAATGCCTACAACCACGCAAAGTGCCATGATGATGGGCATGAAACGATTTGTCTTATTTGGATTCATTTTCTTCGTCTGGATTAAGATATAAAACTTCAATATTCGCTCTCTTCAGCAGTTCAATGCCATCGCTCAATCGGTATTTCTCGCCGTAGACGACACGCTTGATACCTGCCTGAATAATCAGTTTGGAACATTCTATACACGGAGATGCCGTGATATAGATCGTGGCACCATCGCTATTGTTGCTGCTCCTTGCCAGTTTTGTGATGGCATTCGCTTCGGCATGCAGGACGTAAGGCTTGGTGACATTGTTCTCATCCTCGCATATATTCTCAAATCCACTGGGCGTGCCATTGTATCCATCGCTGATGATCATCTTGTTCTTGACGACCAATGCCCCCACCTTGCGGCGTTGGCAATAACTATTCTCAGCCCAGATACGTGCCATTCGGAGGTATCTGTAGTCAAGCTTTCTTTGCTTCTCCTGCTGATAATTCTCTTTTGATTCCATTTCTTTCCAATAATGCGTCTATCGTCGGTTCTTGTCCACGGAAACGCTTATAAAGTGTCATCGGGTGTTCCGTGCCACCTTTTGACAAGATATTGTCCCGGAAGCTTTGGGCTGTCTTCTGGTCGAAGATGCCATTCTTCTTGAAAACGCTGAAGGCATCGGCATCTAAAACTTCTGCCCACTTGTAACTGTAATATCCTGCTGCGTACCCACCTGCCATGATATGGCTGAATTGAACCGTCATGCATGTATTCGGCAGTTGCTTGGTGATGATGGCGTCTTTCCAAGCCTTCTTCTCAAATGAGATAATATCTTCGTTGAATTTATCTTTCTGCGTGTAATAAGCCATATCAAGAAGCCCGAAGCTCACTTGGCGCAGGCAAGAATAAGCTGCCATGAAATTGCGGCTCTGGCGGATGCGGTCGATCAACTCGTCAGGGATGGGCTCCTTCGTCTTGTAATGGAAAGCAAACGTGCGCAGAAAATCCTTTTCCACGGCGTAGTTCTCCATGAACTGTGAGGGGAGTTCCACAAAATCCCACCATACATTGGTACCGCTCAGACTCCCGAATCTGGTGTTGGCAAACATCCCATGCAGGGAGTGACCAAACTCGTGGAGGAAGGTTTCCACCTCGCCTAGGGTCAGCAATGCCGGTTTCTCGTCTGTCGGCTTGGTGAGATTCATCACCACGCTGACATGTGGTCGGACGTTCCGTTTCTTGTAATCGATATACTGTCCTTGGAATTCCGTCATCCACGCACCGCCTTGCTTCCCTTTCCGAGGATGGAAGTCAGCATAAAAAACGGCTAAGTACGAGCCGTCCTTGTCGAATACTTCATAGGCTTTTACGTCGGGGTGGTAGACAGGAATATCTTTGTTTTCCTTGAAGGTGATGCCGTAAAGGCGATGGGCGAGCCCGAACACGCCTTGGATGACCTGTGACAGCTCAAAGTAAGGGCGAAGCATTTCTGCATCCAAGTTATATTTCTCCATCTTTAATTGATGGGAATAGAAACTGAGGTCCCATGGCTCGACTTCGAAGTCCTCGCCTTCTGCTTTTTGGGCTGTCCTTTCAATTTCCTTCACTTCTTCGATAGCAGTAGGCTTATAGGCATCAATGAGATCGTAAAGCAATTTATAGACGTTTTTGACGTTGCTGGCCATGCGCTGTTTCAGCACGTAGTCGGCATAGGTCTCATATCCTAAGAGTTGTGCTAACTCTCTTCTTAGGTTGATGAGCTTCTTGCAGATCTCTATGTTATTTTCCTTGTTATCGTGTGTGCAGACTGTATTGCGGGCCATGTACATCTTCTTGCGAAGTTCGCGCTGAGTAGAGTAGGTCATGAAAGGAGAGTAACTTGGGAAATCGAGGGTGAAGACCCACCCCTCGAGTCCCTTTTCCTTGGCGGCTTGGGCTGCAGCCTCGCGAGCACTCTCAGGCAGTCCGTCCAATTGTTCCCTATCTGTGATATGCAGCGTAAATGCCTTGTTTTCTTTCAATAGGTTCTGTGAGAACTGCAACGACAGCATGTTCGCTTCTTCCGTAAGCTTGCGGAGCTTCTCCTTGCCTTTCTCGTCAAGGAGGGCACCACTACGTACAAATCCTTCATAGCCTTTCTCTAACAAGGTCTGCTCTTCTGGCGTAAGCTTCCGGTGATGTTCATAGACATACCGGTAGCGGTCGAAGAGCTTCTTGTTGAGGATGACGTCATTTTCATGTTGAGTGAGGATCGGGCTCATTTTCTGGGCAAGAGCATCCAATTCATCATTGGTCTCTGCACTTAACATGCAGCTGAAAACGTTGGATACCCTGTCTAATAAGTCATAATAATGTTCCCCTTTGGAAACATCGACCCTAATGATCGTATTGTCAAACGTGGGTTCGGCTGGGTCATTGACGATCTTGTCAATCTCTTCATTATCACGTCGGATACCTTCCATGAATGCCTCTTCGTAATCCGAGATCCTGATACGGTCGAAAGGTACCGTATCATGAGGCGTATTGTAAGGCTGCAAAAAAGGATTCATGTGAGTTTCTTTCTCTATCTTCTCTTCACTCATACTAATTTCAATATTTACATGCAAAAGTAGCAAAAATATTGTGATACCTTATATAATAAGCAAAATTTAACATAAAGGCTTCTTGGGGAGCTCTCTATTTGAGCAGGTCCTCCATGGCGGGGACGGTGATTTTGCCTCTGGATAATTGGATCAATCCTTTGTCCTGTAAGTGGTTCAGGGCAATGGACACGTCTAATCTGCTGTCGTTCAGTTCTTCGGCGAGCCGGGTCATTTTAATGAAGATCTCTTTCCTGCCGGCTGGACGGATACACCTTTGTCCAATGAAGCGGACGATGCGCTCCTCTAAGTTCTTGGGGACGCTTTTCCACGGTTCCCTTGCGCATACTTGCACTTCTCTTGAAAGAAGATTGAGGAGATTCAATTTGAAGATGAAGTAATTGTCTGATAATTTCAATATCTCTTCCTTGTCGATTCTCACAAAGCCGCAGGTCTCTTCGGCCATAAAGTCGTGTGAATAGTGTTGGATGAGCCCGAAGATACGTTCCGGTTGAATTGTATAGGGGGCATGGATATGCTCCACGAAAGTGTATCCATGGTCGCTTGCAGGCGTCCTTACTTCTAAGATTCCATTGAGCATGAAATAAAGATGGTCACAAATGTCATTTTCGTGCATGACGGCCTTCCCCCGTTCCACTTTGATAAAGTCGAATTTGACATAGCCTACGATCTTGGTTAGGTCGTCTTGGCTCATCCCTTGGAATAGAGGAAATTGCAATAGTTTCCTAAAAAGTTGTATTTCGTATAGCCTTTCCATCTATTGAGCTTGTATCTTGTCCTTCAATGAGGGCGAGAACCATACCGCATTCTTCCCGTTCTTGTCGGAATAGATCAAGTAGGCCATCAGTTCCGGATGTTTGTCAAGGATCTTCTTGGCTTTCTCCAATCCCAATACCATGAAGGAGGTGGCATAGGCATCTGCGGTTGCGCAGTGGTCGGCAAGCACGGTTGAGGACAAGATATTATGCTGCACGGGGTATCCAGTCTTGGGGTCAATGGTGTGGGCGTACTTCTTTCCATTCTTGTAATAGAAATTCCTGTAGTTCCCACTTGTTGCCATCGCTTTGTTCGTCACATTGATGATGGTTTGGATCTCGGAGTTCTGGTTGAGGGAGTCATCTGTTGGCTTGGTGACCCCAATCTTCCATGGCAAGCGCTTGCTGCTGATGCCCTTGGTGACAATTTCCCCTCCGATCTCGATCATGTAGTTCTGTATGCCGAGTGATTCTAAGTATTGGGCTACCACGTCACTGCCGTAACCTTTGGCGATAGCAGAGCAATCGAGCATGATACGCTTGTCTTTCTTGACGATGTGGTCACCCTTGAGCTGTACCTTTTGGTAGCCAATGATATCCTTCAGGCTATCGATGACCTGCTTGGTGGGCGGAACGCCATGCTTGAACCCGAATCCCCATTCGTTGACCAATGGGGCTACCGTGATGTCGAAAGCACCGTCTGTCTCTTGGGAGATTTCCTCAGCTAAAGTGAACACTTCCTTGAACATCTTGTTTACCTTCACGTTCTCGTTCCTGTTGATTGCAGAGATGATGGATGCCTTGTTGAAGGGAGACAGGGAGTAGTCTACTTTCTGGAGTTGTTCCACGATCTGGGCGTTGATATCCTTGTCGTATTGATAGGTGACATTGTATATCGTGCCAAAGATAAAGCCTGTGTCATGCTGGTAAGGCGTATTGTGTTGCTGTCGGATGATCAGAACCGATCCGATGATCAAGAACAGCAGAAATGGTATCTGCCATCTGAGTCTCTTATGCTGCTTGTCTGTCATGTCAAATCTCGAATGTAATATTAAATGTCCCGCCTAAGCGTGAGTTGCCTTGCTTTCCGAACCCAGGCACATACCATGTCTTGCCCATTGTCCCTTCATCGTGCATCAGGCGTCGCTTGTATCTCACGCTCCAGCCGAGTCGGATCGGGCCCCAGATCTTGGCATCTACGCCTGCTACGAACTCCAGCCAATGATAGTAGCATTTCATGTCCTTCACCTTATATTCCACTTTCTCCTGCCATACAGGGTCGGTGACACCCGGGCAGAAAATGTCTACTTTATAGTTGGTATAGGCATACCTCATGCCTCCAAAGATCCTGTAAATGTCATGCTTGTTCTTCATCAAGTTCACGTCGACACCAGCCCGGAGGTAGGGTGCGCTCGTCTTGTAGGAGAGCCGGGTGGAGACATCTTCGGCGTCGGCCTTGCCATATCCTAACTCGATGATGGGGAAGTAATGGTCTTTCAAGTTGACCCTTACGGCACCTTCATATTGCCCATAGTCGCTCACGGCTAACATCAATGGACCTACGGCATCCACCGAGACGGAGACACCTCGGAAAAAGGGGATCGTGTCAGGCTCGGCGATCATCACCTTGCCATTCACGACCTTCTGCTTCGGGGCTTTCTTCGCGTCCTTTTGTGCGAGGACCGGGGAGCAAATCAGCAGGCTACTGATAATCAGGAGCGTTTGACGTATCCTTGAAATAGATATAGAAATTTGCTTTTGTCGAGTCATACGTTACGTAAGAATTTTGGATGACAATGGAGTCGATGGCGTGATGGGTAGTCTGCACTCCCGTCAGGGTATGGAAGAAGGACGGATTGCAGTCGACAGACTCAAAGTGAGGCATGTCGTTTTTCTTCACACGTACAGTATCGAGGGTCTTTTTGCCATTGAGGTCGGTCAACTGAAAGAAGAAGATATCTTCTGGGGCCTGGTAGCTCACGGGGAGCATGAAGCTGTCCTTGTTGATGTATCTGTTGAGGAGTACGGAGTCAGATCCCACAGCAGGCCGTGCAGTGGAGATGGTGAGCGTGTCCTTGAGTGTCGTGACCTTCCCTTTGAGCATGTACTTGGTCTGCACTTTATTGCTCAATGGGCAATCAATGCTGGAGCAAGCCGCCATCAGCACGGTCAGCACGAATAGAAAAGGGATTATTTTCCGCATCTGATCTCCTCCTCGATTTGGTAGTCATTCCTGTTGGCAGAAGTACGGCTGATCAGGTCGCCTAAGAATCCGGTGAGGAACAGCTGGGTTCCCATCATCATCATGGTCAAGGCAATATAGAAGTAGGGGGAGTCGGTGACTAACCGGTGAGGGACGCCGTGTGCCAGGTCGTATAGCTTCGTGGCTCCGAGGATGATGGCTGCCACGAATCCGATAAAGAACACGACGGTGCCTAAGAACCCGAACACGTGCATGGGCTTCCTGCCGAAGGTGCTCAGGAACCATAAGGTCATCAGGTCGAGATAGCCGTTGACAAAACGGTTCAGCTTCATGAACTTCGACTTGCCATATTTGCGTGCTTGGTGGTGGACAACCTTTTCTCCGATCTTGTCAAATCCTGCGTTCTTGGCCAGGTAGGGGATAAAGCGGTGCATTTCCCCATAGACTTCGATGTTCTTGACAACATCATGTCGGTAAGCCTTTAGTCCGCAGTTGAAATCATGCAGGTTGTGGATTCCGCTCACCTTACGCGCTGTCCAGTTGAACAGCTTGGTCGGTATGGTCTTCGAGATGGGATCGTAGCGTTTTTGCTTCCATCCGGAAACGAGGTCATATCCATCCTCCGTAATCATCTTGTATAGCCCGGGTATCTCGTCAGGGGAATCCTGAAGGTCTGCATCCATTGTGATGACGACATCGCCCTGTGCTTCCTTGAAGCCGCAGTATAGCGCTGGGCTCTTGCCGTAGTTGCGGCGAAACTTAATACCTTTGACATGCTCAGACTTATGGCTGAGCTCTTGAATGACTTGCCAGGAACGGTCGGTCGAGCCGTCGTTGACGAAGATCATTTCATAGGTGAAATGATGCTCATTCATCACGCGGTCGACCCATGCGAACAGTTCTGGAAGCGATTCCTCCTCATTGTACAGAGGTACTACTACTGATATATCCATTTCTATTGATTAAAACGGTTTGACACGTTAGCTCTTCTGGCGCAGATAGCGGCAATGGGGAGAGAGAGGATGGTACCCGTAAGGATATTCTGCATGAGAAACAAGAAGGAAAATTGGATGGGTTTCAACTTGCTCATCATGTCCATGGCCTCCTTGATCTCGGCAATGCCTAATCCTTCAGCCTTATATACTTCTTCCAACGTCTTGGACGTTTGCATCAGTAAGGTAGCAAAGGTGCCGTTGTCCAAGTAGCAGAAGTAGAGATATTGCTCGATAGCGAAAAGCAGCGCGCCATAAAAGAAGACATACCAACAGTAGGCATATCCTCTCCTGAACGAAATGGCACCGTCAAGAGCCTCATCCCGGAATTTGATGAGCCTCCATCCAACGATGAAAGGCGTCAGGAATGCGAATAGGGAACCCCACGAAGCGGCAGGGTCGATGATCAATCCTACAAAACTGGCTGTCCAGAGAAGCCAGAGTATAGCCCCATCCTGACGGGCGAATGCTTTTAACTGGACTAATGCTTGTGCAATATTTGTCATAATTATCTGCAAAAATAAGCATTTTCCCGCATATATAAGGTGTTTTGACGTAAAATTATAGTATTTTAAGCCGAAAGGATCCCGGTCTCCTGTCCATAAAAAAAGATGCAACGATCTTCTCGTGCATCCTTGTGGTGAGCCTCTTGTCGGATTCGAACCAACGACCCCGAGATTACAAATCACGTGCTCTGGCCAACTGAGCTAAAGAGGCGGGTGGGTAAGCTACTTACATCGCGTCGCTACAACCAACTACCTTTGCTACGTTCCCGTCCTGGAGGATTCGAAGGGAGCTGACCGTGCAAGACTTACCCATGTCTTGTTTAAGCGGATGCAAAAGTAAACATTTTAATCGATATTCCATGATTTGTTTAGAAACATTAACATATAAGACTGGGCAGTTCCTCAAAGATCACCTTTTCTTTTGGAATATCAAATAAAATCCTTACTTTTGCACTGTTGGCTGCCGTATGGATAGGTGGCGGAATTAATATGCTTGAATGGACAAAAGGTCGTTATATTTCATTTTTGCCTTAGGGCTTGTCATGCTCTTGCCATCCTGTGGCAAGGGTCCTCATGTGCGCAGGTTACAGCAGATCAGCCGGATATCGGAGTCCGACCCTGACTCTGCCTTGACCCTTTTGGCACATAGCCGAGAGGCAAAGGACCATTGGGGCAAATATGGCAGGATGTATTATAACCTGGTCTTGCTGAAAGCGCAGAATAAGGCGGATACCGTCTTTCGGTCGGATTCCCTTGCCACAGTGACTGTTGATTACTTCAGGTATCACGGCTCTGCCAGCGAACGGGTGCTTGCCTATTATCTCTTAGGCAGGTCGCATGATGATATGGGTGACGCACCCCGCGCCTTGCGGGATTACTATGATGCCATCGAGCAGGCGGACACCACGAGCGAAGACTGCTATAATACCTTGATGGGTGTCTATGGGCAGATGGCGATGATCTTTCACCGGCAGGACTTGCCACAAGACGAGATCTGGGCATTAAGGCATTATTTAGCATGCGTGAAGCGGCAGGGCAATCAAGTGGACTATGAGATAGAAAAAGGACAGCTCACCAGGCCTTACTATCTGTTGGGCAAGGAAGACACTGTCTTGCAGATCATCCATGATGTCAAAAGGAACTTGGACAAGTTAGGAGCCGGTCGCGCCGCGGCAAACTTGCTTCCTTCAGCTATCTTCATTTTACCAAGCGCGGCAATTTGGCTAAGGCAAAGCAACTGATCGATATTTACGAGCATGACTCAGGCCTGTTTGACGCACGAGGCGATATCGCCCCAGGCCGTGAGCATTATTATTACACCAAAGGAGCTTATGAACTTGCCGCGAACAATACCGCGGAAGCGGAAGCCCTTTTTAGGAAAGCCATACGATATGGGTATGCTTCTGATGGGTACAGTGGGCTTTTAGAGATTTATCGCCGGAAGGGGAACATCGATTCTGTTGCCCATTTCTCCTATCAGTATGAGGCGGCTCAAGATTCCTTGCATCATGCTATGCAAATAGATGCCATCCATCGATACGCGGCTCTTTATAACTATTCCCATAGCGAAAAGGTGGCACAGGATGCCATCGAGCAAGCCCTTAGGGCGAGGTCTCTTGCCGTCATGCTCCTTGCCTGCCTCCTCTGTGGCATTTTGCTGTCGTTCTATGTCTTCTATCAAGGCAAGAAGAAGAAAAGGGCAGCGTTCCAGAAACTGCAGGACGAACTGTCTGTAGTGAAGATGGAGAAGATGAACGCTGTCGAGGAACTGAGCAGCCTGAAATCGAAAGACTACAAGGGCTTGGCGCAGAAGAAGGAAGAAAAGATCAGGGAACTGAACCTGCACATTGAGAAGTTATCCCATGGCATTTCCCGACAGGGCGGTCATGGGGCTGCCGACCAGTTGAAGCGGAGCAAGATAGTCTCCGTGTTTCATAAGAAAGATGCCAGTCAGGGTGCCATTGCTACGCCTACAGTTGCAGAGTGGGACTTGTTGGAAACGCAAGCTCGCCAAGAGATACCTGGCATTTTTAACTTTCTCTGCAAGGACGGACTGCTCTCGCCTTTGGAACTGCATGTTTGCCTGCTTATCCTCATGGATTTCCCCGACAGCTCGATTGTCAGCCTCACCAATTCCAGTGCCCAGACAGTATCCAAGGCAAAGGCGCGTGCCAATGATAAGCTCTTCAAAGAGAAAGGCGCAAGGACTTTAAGGATCAACCTGAAGCAAAAGCTGCATTCCAGGAGGTAACCTTTTGCAAGCTGGGAGATGACCTTTTAAACGCCGTTAGATGCCCTTTAGGGCGGCTGGAGATGACCTGCTTGCGCTCAACTTGCCACATTTCGTGGAGGTTCTGGCACTGCAAGATCATAAGTGTGCTTACAATAAATTCTCGAGAGAATTTAGCAAAAGATGTGCTTTTCATGTCAACCTCGTGTCAACCTTTGACAACCTATAATCAGGTTGCAAGCCCGATGTACAAAGGGTTTTGACAACCTGTCAACCTATTTGCAAAAAAATCCCTGTAAGAGAATTTGGATTTACTTCTTCACCACCTTGCGGCTGTTGATTGTATTCTCCACGAATTGAGACACTGGCACACTCTTTGGCACCTTGACGTTTTAGCTTCACCAAAGAAGAAAAAGTCTGTAGGTTCTTTGGTCTTCTCATTGGAAATTACTACCTTTGCCAAATCTAAAGTTGAACTTTAAATTTGTCCAGTTCATGAACAACCCTTTGATACACAGAGAGATGTCCGACTATCTTTCTGACCTTTTTCACTATTTGCCGGTGATTACGCTGACAGGTCCTCGTCAGTCAGGCAAGACTACGCTTTGTCGGAAGGTGTTCTCAGACCTGCCTTACACCAACCTTGAGGATGTTTCCACCCTATCAGAGGTGCGTAATGATCCAAAGGCCTTTTTGGCAAAATATCCGCAAGGGGTCATTATCGACGAGGCACAGAACTTTCCAGAGATCTTTTCTTATCTGCAGGTGGAGGTGGACAACGACCGAATGGATGGTGGCAACCGACGTTTCCTCGTCACGGGCAGCAACAACTTCTCGCTCATGCAGCAGATCTCGCAGTCAATGGCAGGTCGAACGGCAGTCGTGTCACTATTGCCTCTTTCTACACAGGAAATCCTTTCCCATCGGAGTGAAGTCAGCACTTCGGAACTGTTGTTGCGAGGTGGCTACCCCGCCGTGTGGATGAACGACCTTCATGGCAGGCAGATTTTGCTATCCAACTACTACACTACCTATATAGAGCGCGACGTTCGCTCACTTATCAATGTAAAAGACCTTCAAGCCTTCCAAACATTCATACGACTCGCTGCAGGGCGCATCGGACAGGAGTTCAACGCATCGGCTCTCTCCGTTGAGGTTGGCGTAAGTGTGCCCACTGTGAAGAATTGGCTGAGCGTGTTGGCAGCTTCATATGTAGTATATCTGCTGCATCCCTACCATGCCAATATCGGCAAGCGACTTACGAAGACCCCGAAGTTGTATTTCTACGACACTGGACTTGCCTCCTTCCTGCTTGGTATCAACAGCGTCGAGCAGTTAGACGTGCACCCGCTACGTGGAAGCCTGATGGAGAACATGGTTGTGAACGACATCGTGAAACACGGTTGCAATCAGGGACGCGAAGAGCATCTTTTCTTTTATCGCGACAAGTCACAGCGTGAAGTTGATGTGCTGAGAGCTTTAGAGGACGGCAGTCTCGAAGCCTATGAGATTAAGGCAAGTATGACTTACAATGCCGATTATTTCAAGCATCTGCGCTATCTGAAATCTCTCTTGGGCGACCGTCTGAAGCGTACGACAGTTATCTATGACGGCACACAGGAGAATAGTCAGGACATTGATGGCTATTGCAATTTCCGTCATCTAAAGCTCTTGCCATAAGGCTTTACCCTCCCTACGAGGGAGAGTAAAGGGGGCGTATTTACTTCTTCACCACCTTGCGTCCATTTCGTAGTCGTCGGCTTAAAGCCTTTTGATAATCAAGAAATATTTTGTTTCTACATGGAAACGATACACTTTCTTCTTCGCGCAGATAATAGGTTCGTGTGTGATTTTTCAATTACAAATCAATCTTGCAGCAATTACAATTCTATGATGCTGCATTCTCCGTTCCTATCCAATCACTTCCAAGCTCCCCAATGGCTCCCATAATCTCCTTTTCTTTTTAAGGAATCGTCTCCTTTTGTCTGCCTTTTCACATCGTTTTTCCTTTTTTACCCCTTTTGGTTAATTTTGACTTAAAAAATGAGATAAGTCATTCTCATTCAATATTATACTTGTTTGTAAATAGCCTGTTTGGTTAAGTTTGACTTAAAAATTTCGATCCAAAAATTTGGAGCTTTTCAATTCATTTCATAGATTTGCAACGGATCAAACTCAAAACGAACATGAAAATCTATAACCTAATTGTGCTACTCCTCCTCGTAGGCATCCATACGCTTGCTCAAGAAATGAAGGGGTACGTCTTGGATGCAGAGACAGGCAAAGGGATACCTTTCGTTTCCGTATCAATCTTTTCCCGTCTTGACAGCACAGTTGTCGATTATGCCATGACGGCTGAGGATGGATCGTTCATTTTGAAAAATGTTGGGAACAAGGACAATCTTTTCTTTAGGATATCCTCGATAGGCTATATAACGGAACAGGGTTCACTTTCAGTCATGACATCTTTTCCTGATACAGCAATCAGACTGAAGCCTGATCATAAGTTATTAGATGAAGTAGTCGTTGTCGGACGTAATAAACTTGTTTCACTGACGCCCCAAGGCCTTGCCTACGCTATGGCTCGCGATCCAAAAAGTCAGGCTGAGGACCTTCTTACAGCCCTTAGACGAGTACCCATGTTAACTGTGGATGGATTAGGTAAGCTGATGGTAAAGGGTGGAAACAACTATTCTATCTATTTAAATGGGAAACCTTTTAAGAGCGCGAATCTTGACCCAACTCAGGTACTCAGTAGTATTCCTGCAGCCCATGTGCTCAGGGTTGAGATTATTACGAATCCGGATGCTTCTTATGAGGCAGAGTCTGGAAGCACAGTCGTGAATATCGTGACACAGGGACGTAATATCCTTGGTAAAAGCATCATGCTGTCCCTGCAAGGAGAAACGCAACCAAAGGCAAGTGGATTGCTGGGATATAATCTTGTAACTTCCCGGATAAAGCTATCTTTGTCTTATGATTACAATATGAATATGCAAAGGAAACAGCCTGTGGAATCTTTTCGAAAAGTGACATTGCCCTCGAAATCGTCTATGCTTGAAAGCAGTGCGCAAAAGTTTTGCCTTTTCTCCCGATGTGCGGTCCCAGGTAGGTACGGTTCTGCATGATAGCTTGACTCAGTATTCCAAAAACACCTCACGGGGTGGCTTGTGGGAGCATACTCTTCTCTTTGATGCTTATCTGCTGAGGCATCCATTCATCAACCTCAAAACTGGTTTTATCGGGACGTATAGATATGGGACATCAAATCCACATTACTACGCCAAGGATAGAGAGAATGAAGATTGGAAGCAATTAGGTACGGAAGATGAGTATAATCTTAGGCAGCATTATTTAAACCTGGCAAGCTATGTCACCGCGAGCATTCGCTACAAGAGCCTTTCATTTTCAGCAGGTGCCCGGATGGAGCGTTCGCAGTCAACGATGAAACAGAACCATGGAAAGGAAGAGTATAAAGAAACACATCTTGATTTTATTCCACGCATTTCCTTGACATATCAGCCAAGCAATAAGAGTCAAGTAGTCCTTAGCTATTACTGTGGGGTTAAGCGGCCGTCAATTTGGCTCCTCAATCCTTTTGACGATCAGGTAGATGACTATAATAGTACCAGAGGCAATCCAGAACTAAAGTCGCAGAAGTCTCATAGCATTGGATTAAATACTATATTCATAGGAGAGAAGTTATTCGTTCAGTTCTCAACGGATTATATTATGACAATGAGTCCAATGTTTCAGAGGAAATGGGTGAATGATGATAATCCGAAGCTGCTTTATGAGTCGTATTTCAACGGAGACAAGTTCCAGTCGATCGTCCCTTCTCTGATGCTGAGCTATCAACCTATTCCTGCTATCATGATAAGCGCGTTTGGAAATATCGGTGGTCTTTTTTTTTATGGAGAGCAGGGGAACCTTTTACAGAAGGACTTCATTTATAACATCCAAGTAAATGGTGACATCAGCCTTCCGCAAGAATACTATATTGGTGGAAAATATGGATTTACACAATCCAGCCCCATTCTTTATTCTGTAAATAGGCATTCTCATTTGTACTCCTTTTCACTACTGTCCCGTTAAAGTGGACTAATCGCTCTTTGAATTAATTGAAATACAGTCTATTAGGTGGTGTTTTGGAATGAAACGGACTTGATTTCGTAA
>ONBG01000044.1 GCA_900316015.1 uncultured Prevotella sp.
CGTTCATGGGAATCTTGCGAACAATTTGCGAACAAAATGCGAACAAAATCGCCCATTAATTGAGGTTTATTAAAATTTCACTTTTGCGCTGCAAAGTTACAAAATAACTGTGAGACAACAACTTACAAAGCCAAGAAAAATTTTATGAAACACTAAAAAATTTTATTTTAACAGACTCATAATCTGGAGGTCCTAGGTTCAAGCCCTAGCTGGTCCACAGTGAAAATCAGCGGCTTAGAGACGTCTCTAAGCCGCTGATTTTCTTTTTATTCTTCTTTCTTGTCTTCTCCATCTAAAAGCTTTTCCAACTCCTCGGCTGGCGGTAGGATTTTAAGGATGTCATCCTTTGACTTGTATGTGGCAACGCCCATCGGACGGTCATAGTCTTGAATGAGATACTCGACGAATGTCTTGTCGGCACTCTTGCAGAGTATAAGTCCTATGCTTGGATTCTCAAAGGGCTTTTTGACCGTGTCGTCAAGCACTTTCAGGTAGGCACTAAGCTGACCAAGGTACGATGGCTTGAAGTCCCCATGCTTTAATTCCACACAAACGAGGGCAGCCAGTTCTCTGTTGAAGAAAAGCAAATCCGGGAACAGCTCATGGCCGAACTTCTCCAAATGGTACTGATTGCCAACAAACGTAAAATCCTTCCTGAAAGTCATGATGAAGTTCTTTACATTGTGGATGATGGCTTGCTCGATGACTCGCTCATCAATATCTTCCTTGTCACGCTCCCCTAACTCCTCAACGTTCATAAAGTCGAGCAGATACTCGTCCTTGAACATCTGTATCGCTTTCAACGCCTGTGAGGTCGGCACGGTCTTGGAAAAATTGTTGGGCAGCTGACCCTGATGGTGGTATAGGTCAGCCTTCAATGCATCACGTAGCATATTCTTGCTCCATTTGCTAGCAATGGCAATGTGAATGTAGAACAAACGAGAAGGCATATCCTTAGCCTTGCTTAGGATCTCAATGTGGTGGGTGAAACTTAGGCTGAGGAATTCTGCTATGTTAAAGTGTGTAATTTCGCCAGCCACTGGCTGTCGATTTGTAGGCAATAGCTCGGTTGTGTCAATTTCCTGTGGTTCTTGTAATTCATCAGCCGTGGCTGACGAATTGCGCAGAGCGGTAAACGCCGGCTGCCACGCCTCGTAGAAAATACGCATATAGCGCATGTTAGTCTCGCTGAATCCTCTAAGTCCAGGCAGATCTTTGTGCAACTGTTCGCTAATCTGATGTAGTGCGCCTTTTCCCCAATATCCATCTCTTGAGTTGTCGGAGATGTAATGTCCGATGCCATAGTACAGTGACAGCTCAACACTGTTGGCATACTTGGTGGCACGAAGCTGGCTTTCGAGGATGGCCTGCTTGATGTTGTCGACTGCTTTGCGTAAAGCTGGAGTCAGAGTGCCGAAAGGCTTGATGACATTGTTGTCTTTATCCATGAGTTCTAACTTTATTTCTTTCTAGCAAGAAGTTCCACCAATTCTTCAGTCGAGAGTGATGACAAATGCCCAACGAGTTTGTCTAGCTCTGTCTTCTGATTGTCTTCAAGATTCAACAAGAGAGCATTATATTCCATCTGCTTCTCCAAAGCTCGGTGATGCTGTAGTCTGTCTATGTTTTCCTGATGTTTTCCGGAAAAACCGGGAAAGCAATGGGGGAACAAAAATCATTTGATTTAGGGGTTTATACTCTATCTTTAACGACTACAAATTTACTAACTAATTGATTATCAGCACTGATTAATTTAGCTAAAAATCATTAAATATCATCCTCTCAGACTCATAATCTGGAGGTCCTAGGTTCAAGCCCTAGCTGGTCCACAGTGATAGTTAAGGAGCTGTGAAAGCGCAACTCCTTTTTTCATGCCTTCGTGTGAAATTCACGTGAAATTACAGAAGAAAAACTAAAGTGCTACATGCTAAGAGATTACATCGAATTTCACGATATTTTCTGTGTTTTCGAATATTATCTTATCTTTGATGGAGCAAAGGTTTCGCATATCTTTCAGACGTTGAGCCCTCTCAATGATTCCAAAGAAGCAAAAGAAGCCTTTAAGCAGGTTAAGCGTGTTTTTCTTTCCGGCATCCAATATCCGGCTATAAAGGCGTTAGTCAACAACTCCTTCTTGTCTGAAAGTCAAAAGAGCATCTATTGGAGAGCAACTGACTATTGCAGGACGATGTTGAAGAAGCGACCAGTATTCATTAAGTTGTCAACCTCATGTCAACCTTTGTCAACCTAAAAACAGGTTGCAAGCCCGATAAACACTGGGGTTTGACAACCTGTCAACCTATTTACGAAAAAATCGCTGTGAAGTATAAGATTGTTCAGGAAATATGGTGAAACTCGTAACATCTTTAGCATATATTACTGACACACACCTTAACTGTTAGAGTTATGCTCTGAGTCGCTAATTTGCTTTTAAGGGAAACTTTTGTTTCTTTTCCAAATTTATTTCGTAGCTTTGCAACGTAATTTGCAAGTATGAGGAATATGATGAAATACATTTTGTCCTTAACGCCAGTCGTTTTTCTGATCGTCTTCCTGTCTATCGTTATTCACGTCTATGGCATTGACGTATTGTCAGGACCTAGTCAATTGGTGCTCATCGTATCTACCGGCATTGCCGTACTTATCGCAATGCTCTATTTCCATAAGACATGGAAGGAGCTGGAGACGGAAATCAACCATTCCGTGGGCAGCATTGGCTCACCCATCGTCATACTGCTTCTCATCGGTCTGTTGTCAGGCACTTGGATGGTGAGCGGCATCGTCCCCATGCTTATCTACTATGGCATGCAGATCATCAATCCGCATATATTCCTCATTACCAGTTGCCTGATCAGTGCCATTGTCTCAGTGATGACAGGCAGTTCATGGACAACCGTCGCCACCATAGGCGTAGCATTGATGGGAATAGGCAAGGCGCAAGGCTTCAACGACGGATGGACAGCAGGTGCCATCCTCTCTGGTGCTTATTTCGGAGACAAGATGTCGCCATTGTCCGACACCACCGTCCTGGCTTCCTCGCTCTGTGGCACACCATTGTTCACGCATATCAAGTACATGATGATAACTACCGTTCCCTCCTTTACCATTACGTTGATCATCTTCCTCACGGCTGGCTTTCTTGTACCCGCTACAGCTTCGATAGACACATCAGCCTTCACCTCGGCTTTATCCTCAACGTTCAACCTCAGCCTTTGGCTTTTGCTCGTACCGATAGCAACGGGGTGGATGATATACAAGAAGATGCCGGCCATCATCGTGCTTTTCGCCTCTTCAGTGATGGCCATTGTCTTTGCGGTCATTTTCCAACCACATATCTTAGCAGAGGTGAGTGGCATGGATGCCAAAGCGATACCCGGGACATTATCCTCAGCCATCGTCTTGTTCAAAGGTGCCATGACCAGTTGTTTCAGATCCACGGCGATCGACAGTGGCTTTACGCCCGTCAATGAATTGCTTGCCACGCGGGGCATGGCTGGAATGCTCAACACCGTGTGGATTATCCTTTGTGCCATCTGCTTTGGCGGAGTACTGAAAGCCAGCGGAATGCTGGCCAACATTGTCAGCCTTGTCATTCCACTTACAAAGACACGCGTAGGCTTAGTTGCCTCGACGGTAGTCTCAGGCATTTTCTTCAATGCAACGGCAGCCGACCAGTTCCTCTCGATCATGCTCAATGCAAGCATGTTCGGTGAAATCTACAAAAAGGAAGGTTATGAGCCACGGCTTCTAAGTCGGAGCATAGAGGATTCAAGCACCGTTACCTCGGTCCTTATTCCCTGGAGCACCTGCGGCATGACGCAATCCACGGTTCTCAATGTGCCGACGCTCACCTACCTACCCTATTGCTTTTTCAATATCCTTGCGCCCATCACGAGCATCCTCGTCGCGGCAATAGGATATAAGATTTACAGATCAGTTAACAGTTAAGGAGTTGGGAACTTACATGTCCTCCATCGAGAGGCATCCTAACGTGATCTTCATGCCATGCAGGGGCTTACAGTTCTTCAGCATTACATCCACCTTGGCTTGCAGCAACCGCTCGTCGTAGCGACTCTTGTGACGTTTCACCTCGAACACATCCGCTTCATGGTCAATCTCGTTAACAGCCACTAAATCTATCTCATTTTCTCCACGCCGGTTCCAGTAACCACCGATACGGGTATATCGTCCAGACTCACGCAGCTTCTGGCGGAAATAACGCTCCAGACAAAATCCGGAAAACTGTTCAAAGTCGCGTGTTACGATACGGGCGAGCTGTCCGAGCGCATCATTCTCAACCATCGCTTGGTATTTATAGAAGAACCGGAACCACAGAATAAGGAAATTATCATTCAACTCATAACGGGTTTTCTTGGAGTTGGGAGCCTCAAAAATGGGAACATGGCGTTTGATCAGTTGGAAATCGTTTTCCAACCGCTTCAGATAGCTACCTAAGTTTGTCATGTTCAGGCGAGCCTCAATCTCCCCACGACTGTAGAGCCCATCGGCAATGCAGCTCAGTATGGAAAAATAAGTCGTGTATTCCTTGCTAAACTCTTCGATCAAAATATTGTGTCCTTCATTGATAAATAAAGAATCACGGTTTGTGAGTGCCCCAAGCATAGCATCGCGGTCGAAACAACCGTCATCCATAAGTAACGTTACATACCATGCCACGCCACCAGTGATCGCATAGAGAGCAAGAAGGTCATCAGGAGAATAATGAGGGTTATAATCCATTAAGATCGTCTTTAATACGGATGTCTTGAATGGCATCACTGTGATCTTTTTCTGTGCACGGGAAAAGAGAGGCTCTTTTGAATCCTCAAAGATATGCTTCATCATAGTGAAGATACTACCACTGACGATCAAGTTCAGATGTCCCCGGTCTTTATATCTGTCCCATTGGTTCTGAATCTCGCTGAACACAGCCGGGTTAACCCGATAGAAATCCTGAAACTCATCAATGATGACTGTGAAGGGACGCTCTTCGGACAGTTGGAGGAGATAGCCAAGCAGCGCAGCCACCGACGAGAAATGCCCAATGGGAATGCCGAGTTTAGCCTCAGCTTCCTGAGCGAAGTCCTCACACAGCAAGCTCTCTGCCTTTCTGGCAACAAAGAAATAAAGAATAAGTGAATCGCCACAACGCTTGGCAAGCTCAGTCTTACCAATACGTCGGCGTCCCACGAGTACAGTCATGCGCGATTGCTCACGGCTCTGCTTCATGATACGTTCCAGTAACGCTGTTTCTTCCTCACGGTCATAAAACTTCATACCCTATCCTCATTTGTGTCCAATACAGTAATCACCATTACGGTAATGGCCATTACCATTTGCAAATATAGCACAAATTTACGAGTCAACCAAGACTTTATATCTTTTTGTTCCTTACAGTCACTCTTTCAAGGTAGTGGTATTCAGGTTACCGAAGTTGCATCTATCAATAATAATGGACGAAAATCATTAGGAATTAGGAGAAGTCCGTCGATGCCATTGATGACCATATCCAGGAAGAAAATAAACGGCAGATAATTTGGAAGCTTCATTATAAAAAACTATCTTTGCAAAGTAAAACATAAATAAGATATGGAAAAGATGACAAGAGAACAAATGCTTGAACGCTTGAAGAAATCTAAGCAGATAAAGCACAATGCTGTTGAGAGGATGAAAGTGGAGCTGGCTGATATTGTCGAGAAAGAAACTGGAACAAGACCGACTAAGTTCTTTGTTCTATGATTAACCTCCCAGTGGAACAGATAAGTCATGCTGCCCCTTATAAAATAAGGGTGCTGCAGGATGGCAGTGTCTTTTTCACTACCGACAATGGTCTGCATTACATTGTCAGTTTCGACCTGGATGATGTAAGCTTATCGCGCCTTTGTTATCAATTGGTGATTGTGAACGTCGATAACTCACCCTCTCCACGCGACATCAAGCTTCGCGATACAATAGTTGCCATTGTTGAGGGCTTCTTCGCTTCAAGCAATGAGGTAATGCTTTACATTTGTGAAACAGGTGACGGCAAGCAAGCCATGCGCAACAGGCTTTTTCAATATTGGTACTCTCGCTATGAGCGTAAACAAGAATTTACATTCCTTTCCGCTTCCATAAAAGATGAGGAGGGAACTATAAATTACACTACACTTATTATCCGTAATGACAATCCTGATTATACCGAAGTGGTGAATGAGTTCGCTCTATCCGTCAAAATCCTTAATGACAAGCCAAAAGAATAAACTATGAGCCAGTGGCAGAAAGTGAAACCGTCTAAAAAACTATGTAGGGATACTTGCCCAAGTATGTAAGGATACGTGGCAAAGCATGTTAAGATGCATAGCAAAGTATATTAACTTGGCAAAATATGCTTATTCTCCCTTTAGCTTCCTTATTTCCTTGTCAAAATCCGAGTCTATCTTCTGTGTCTTGTTGAAGATATAATATTCCTGTTCTGCATTCCGCATATATGTCCGTAATCTGCTGCCAGATGCGACGTTCGCTTGCGCGAATAGACCGTACGCGCTCAAGGAGCTCACGGAAATAGCATCAAGATTATAGAGAGTAGTTTGATAATTTTTCCCCTCGGCACTATCGACCTTATTCTCGATAAAATTTCAAGGCTTTGCTCTTGATTTTCACATTTTAAATCATTTATTACAATTGTACAGCGTATAAAGATTTCAATTCTATCGGCATATCTTATTTGGGATATCTTATTAATTACCTGTTCAGGGATAATTGATATACTCTTAATAGAGTAAGAGCCTGTAAAAATAGCATTTGCAAAATCAGACATATCCGAAGTCTTGTTCCAGCCATTAGACCATATTGCCTTATCCGCTTTAGCAACCAGCAGGCTCAAAAACTTCTTTACTTGAGATCCCGTTTGGATATCCTGGCGAAAAAACCAAACAAGAAATGCGCTATGATAGGGTTCATAACGTTGCATATCTAAAATATTCCAAATATTGTCTTTTTTGAAGTATGCACATACATCATCATTTACTGAATTGAGATTATATTCAGTCAACATACCCTTAATATTATTATTTGACATTACAAGATACCATTGTGATTAAATATTTTATAACAGAATTAAGATCACTCATTAAGTGAACTGTTATTCACTCAATGAGTGATATCTATAATTCTGGACTATTTTTTCTATTGATCAACAAACTTGAGAGAATTTTCCTTTTGATAAACTATTCATCTAAAATGATCTGATCACCCTACTGGCTCACCCTATGTTTCTTCTTCTTATCTTCGTAGATGATCTTTTCATGACTACCTTAGAACATATAGGAAAATATTATCCTTTATAAGGATTATTAGAAACAATTTCGCCAATGGATCTTTATGGACGAACAGGTCGAATTGGAAATCCAAAATAACGTATATTATTACTTAAATAATACTCAGCATCGTAAGAGAATAAGCGGAAAGCATTGTAACTCTTAGATGTATAAACAGAGCTAGACCAATAATCCCCATTGATATTATAGACGCTACGATGACCATATACATATCCAGCAGCTGGCAAGAAAATAGAATTTCCATTAACCTTACTTACAACTAGGTATCCAAGAACCCCATTTTGCTCTTTCCATGTCCAAGTACAACCCTTGACAAGTTCGTCTATTTCCTTTTGTGTAGGCATTCTCCAAGGACTACCGAGATTTACTGTAGCAGCATCATCCTCTGGATCAAGAGTTGTCTTGTTATCAGTAAAGCCGTTATACCCACAAGTATCACTTACACAATATTTGGTTAATGAGTTTTTACTTCCCTTACACCATTTGTACGTGCTCCATTCATAATTGTCTTTTGGAGTCACTTCACCCCAGGCATAATAATACCCGTAGCCTTCTGGATCCTTTGCCCCTATATTACGTGTAGCCCATTTAACACTAAGCCCTAGGTCAACATACTCAGGTAATTCATCGGCAAGAGTTGTAAAACTTTTCACTTCTCCATACCATGCCTTCCCATTGAGTAAAATATAGGGACGATAATAATATTTAGTGTTTTTATCAAGATTTGGAATTGTAAATATAAAGGTTCCTGTTTTGTACCTACCTACAGAAATTTTACTGTCCCCAAAATTCGGATCATGATTCTTCTTTGACCAACAAATTCCCTCTTCACTCGCAACATTGACGTCAAGGTTGAGATTGCTTTCTACTATCATATATCCTCGCATAGAATTAGCGGAGACCAAATTTGGATCACCAGCTGTAAGGTTAAATGTATTTTCTGGCAACGTGAAGGTGAGGCTGTCGAAAGGTTGACTTTGCACAGTACCTTTTCCTCCATTCCATACAATAAACTGTTGTGCATTAGCAGTAAGTATCATAAAAGACAATGCCAATAAAGTAAATATTTTCTTCATAATTTTCTCGTTTAATGTTTTATAAACTTATAACTTACACCGCTACTTGTGCGGACAATATAAATTTGATTACGATGATTCGGAAGATTGATAACTGCACTCCCGCCATCAGCATTGGAACTTGCTGAATTTACCAAGTTACCATCTATCATATAAACGCTAATACGCTCTCCCTTTGCAAGTCCTTTAGCAACAAGGGCATTGTCGATTACATTGAACACAATTTTGCTTTTGTCTTTTACTTTAGGTAAATCAATGCTTGTGGAAGAGTTATCGCCCCAATAAAGTTTACTGACCTCAGAATAAGCATATTCGACACTCGTTCCATTAGGCACATTAATTAGTAAGTTTGAGCCAAACACTACTGTCGGACTGTCCTTAAAAGCAAATTCCACTGTTTTGCCATTTGTTAGCAGCAGAAGTACTCCGCTATCAGCCCGAGCAGCCCATGGTATAAACCATAGGAGACACGAAAAAATAAAGGATAAATAATGTTTCATAAATTTATTATAGAATTAATACCGTCCGACAAATGTTAGTTTTCATCTCATGAAAAGAAGAGAGGAATAAGCTGAGTTAAGAGCGCAACTCCAAGCAAACGCCTTCTTCTATACGGGTCTCCACTCCACCGTTCTCACGGCTTCAACATGGTAACAATTGCAAAATTATGTCTTCCATTTTAACTTTCCAAAATTTTAAGGAAGGAAGTGATCCTTATGGATGAAATGGATAAAAAAGAGGATAACATGAGGAATGTTAATCATAACAAAATATAAACTCAACATGTGGATAGAATCATCATTCGATTCTATGGTACATCTTCCTGTTCCTTCATATATTCTTTGCATAGAGCGAAGTAAAGGAAGCATTGAAGAGAAGTCCTACTGTCTTTTGTGACTTGCCTGACAGTCAGACTGATGAATGGCTTGCTGTCGCGATAGCAAAACCATGTTTTTTTCTTCTTGACATAATAAACCCCGAAAGTCTTTTGTCTAACTTTCGGGGTTCAGATCAATTTTGATACGTACTCAGTTCTATTAAGCTATAAATGTCTATTTTATTTCACGAAAATCTTCCGTGTCGTTCCATCGCTATATCTTATTATATTAATGCCTTTTCTCATTTCCTGTAGACGAATACCATTAGTATCGTAGATTTCTTTCTTCAGCTTGCCACCCGTAATCTGGTGATACTCAACACCTGTACTTGCGCCAGAATTTATAAATAAATATTCTGGTATCTCCCCAAAAGATCTTACATGCAGAGTTGCTGGCCCATAGACATCTGCCAAATTTGATTTCTCATTCCTTAGATGAGCAAATGGATTACCGTTTTTCAAATCAACAGCCCAAGCTCTATAATCTAAATACTGCATCGTGGATGTCCAATAAGAATCTTTAGCCAAGGGGGTGCCCACTTTCGATAAAGCAGCATTAATTTCTGGAAGATTCGAGTAAAGATCATTCATCTCTCCTAAGGATGGAAGATACCCAATCTCACCATTAGGAAATGTATAAGCGGCAGCTAAGCTAACTGCAGTATTCTTCGAACTGGAGAGAGCGCTATTAATTAAACATGTATTCTTTGCCCCTGCGTAGTCATTAACAGCTTCACCAGGGTTGGAGTTACTATAATTAGGAGAATTTTTCGCGACACCGGTTACGAATCCATCCGCTCCCCAAACAACGAGGCTCGAAGAAGCATCTTCTTTAGCAATAATAGCTTTTGTGTGATCTGTTATCAGCGCAATGCCAATCACATCATCATTACGGGAGGTATTCCAAGACGAATAACTTGTGAAAGCACCATATTTATCGAAAATGTAAACACCATTTGAAGGAAGAACAACCTCTTTTAATGAAGAACCCTGATCAGGAATAATCTGAACATTGGTAAACTTTTTCCAACCATCTGCTGACTTATAGTCTTCTACCGATCCTGCTGGGACCATAAGGACGCAATTCATATTAAAGCCATTGAAGTTTTCACCCACAAAAGTAGGAGGCGTTATAGCCTTGCATATCAAAATATCAACGTTATAACATTGGTTAAACACAAAACCCTTTTTCCAGCCTTCTTTACCACCCTCATCCCATCCAATTCTTTTAACAGAAGAAGGTATTGTAATCTTCTTTAAGCCGATGCATTGATTCAAAGCTTCTGCTGTAATTTCCGATATACCTTCTGGAAATTCAATCTCTTTAAGATTCCTGTCACCCCAAAAGAGACAACCGCCCATGTTTCCTTGATATTTTACGCCTTGGGGCAAAATTATTTTCTTTAGAGAATAGCAGCGTGAGAAGACATTAGATTCAAACTCATTGACTGTCGGTGGCAAAGTGACACTTGTGACATCTGACTCATAGAACGCCCCAGCGCCGAGCTTTGTCACCTTGTACGTCTTTTTACCATCTGAAGCAAAAGAAGGTAGAACAATATCTCCAGAATAACTACTTCTAGAAAAATACCATGTACCCGTATAAGTAACCTTACACGTAGAATCGTCAATGATCTCATAGCTGATACCATTGTCTGTGAACTTTCTCTCTCCTCCATAAGCTTTAACGCTTACACCACATAAAAGGGTCAAGGACAATAATAGCAAAGTAGATATTTTCTTCATATTTATTATTTTATAAACTTATATTTTACACCTTTACTTGTGCAGACGACATTAATTTCATAACAACGATTAGGATAATGGATAACAGTACTTCCACCTGTAGCTCAACAAGATCTCCCTCTATCAAAGTTCTGGTATTTATGATAGAAATGCCAATAAACAAAAAAATCTATCAAAAGGATTAAAGTTCCAAAATATAACACGAAAGACTTATTCAAACAGTCATCTATACAAGACGGAGGCCCAGAAAAGATCCCAAGAGGGAAAGTTATTGATAAGATCGACAAAACCAGAATAAATATATTCAGATAGAGAAAGAGTATGAAATAATGGTTTGGCAAATATTCCAGAAGGCATTTACTTTTTGAGTTATACAAGTCCTCAAAGATTTCTTTACAATCACTTTCACAATAATATCTCTTCCTTATATTTTGGATAATATGATGGTCACGGCGAGAAGTAAAACCGAAATTAACGCACGAAGTTGATAACATACTAAGTATCAATATCGATAACGAATAGATCCCTAATAGGACATATTGATAGCTTTCACTAACCGAATGCTTAAATGGATAAATATAGGCATATCCATATCCAACAAAGACGAAAGAGATAGCGACAATAAAACTTACAATACAATTCGTCTTATGATTATCATTTTCTGCATACTGATTATGTAATTGCAAAGACAGATCGTCGCTTATACGTCTCTCATCTCTGCCGTTTGCTTCATTTTCCTGTGTTTCTGTACTCATAGCTGTTAATAATTTATCTCATTCGACATATCTTCTTGACTATTCTCTTCCATATCATCCAAAATGACATTTTGCTTCGACCATTGAATGGTAGTTGAATCATCTTTTTTAGGCAAAGACGTTGTGATCATTTGGCTTAGCTGAAATTCAATAATTTCAGAACATGGACTTATATAGACTTTCTTCATCGTTATTTGATTATTATTTTCTTATGATTATAAATATAAAGACCGGGAGCTGTAGGCTTACCGTTCAGCTTTAATCCGTTTATAGTATACCATGCATCCCCTTCCAAAGTATTATATTTTATTGGCTTTACAGGTGTAGTACAGCCATCATAATTAAACACATATGCTTTAGCTGCACCACTATTATTATAGAAATAAGCTTTTGTATTCCCAAAGGTTTCAGCATTATAACGATAAAAACCGACTGTATTATTGAGCATACTCAGCACAAAGGCATAACCTGTAGTGACTTTATCCAAAACAGGCGTTGACATGTCGCAACCTAAAAGGTCATTGTCTTTGAAGGCATCATCCTGAGAAGTAAAATCTCCCGTAACTGATTGCAATTTTGCCTGGCTATCTGTATTCCTTATAATGACTGCATGATTAAGAAAAGCACATTTTCCCACGTTCGTCAGATGGAATGATGATGTCTGCTCCTTAGCCTTGAATAATTCCGAATTATCCATAACATTAAAGCTTAATTTACTACAATAGAACGTATTGTAATAATAGCCATCATTCCCATCATTACACGAAAGGAGAATATCTTGCCCTGGCATATCAGCCAATAATGGAGTATTTTCCCTTATAAATATCCATTGAGCATCATCACCTATTTTCTTAAAGAGACCTTCACCAAACATGTCTGAAAGCGGAAGTTGAGTATTGTTCTTTGACTTATATTGATTATCTCCATTCCCTATAACTTCTTCTGCATAATAATTATCAGCAGGATCACTATAATTATCAGCAGGATCAGCACATATGCCACAAACATTGTGGTAACTAGAGAGCCTCCCAACATTGTATGAATACTTTACATTGCTACCATTTCCAACAACTCCACCAACATACCAATATCCTGATATTTTCCCTTTATTATAACAATAGGAAACTAAACCAGACCAACTCTGCTCTCCTACAATACCTCCAACACTTTCAGCATCTAAGGCACTAATATCTCCATAATTGTAACAATGAGTTATAGAAGAAGTTCTTTGACTAGAAATGCCTCTGCTGAGACCACAAATCCCTCCTACTATACCACAAGCTGGTGCTGATCCCTTTGCTGACCCATAACTTATGATTGAGCCCTTATTATAGCAATAAGAAATCGTATCATCGGAATTTATAGAACCACAAATGCCTCCAACGTACTTAGAGCTACCGCTTTTCCCTATTATAGTACCGAAATTAGCACATTTCTTAATCGTTTTATGTTGACTTGCGATACCACCGACATACTCTCCGATAGCTTCCACTTTACCATAATTCACACATCCAACAATGATGTGTAACCCATCGGAACCACTAATACCTCCCGCATCACCTCCTTCAGATGTAACCTTACCATAATTCGTACAATTAAATATGCTACCTGAATTGGCAATTCCTGACGCATAACGAGTTTTCGCAACAATATTTCCGTAATTCTTGCAATTTTCAATTAATTTGCTAGAAGACGAAATACCCGAAGCATAATATTTTGAGGAAATTGTCCCATAGCTTACACAATTTATAATAAGTTGACCATCTTGTGAACATATGCCTGCAGCTCGATGACTATTTGTCACCTTCCCTCTAAAAGTACATCCAGAAATAACTTGACTTTTATTTAAAATATAGCCGTATTGACATATTCCACCTGCTCCATATCCATCACCGTCAGAGGAAATAGAACCTTGAACCTCACAATTCATAATAGCATCCCCTTCGAACTGACTACATATACCTCCACAACCATAACTACTTCCTATATAAACATCTAACAACTTCAATTTTTTTATATATAAGCCTCGAAAACAATAAAAAAGACCAGGGGAAGTTCCCCTATCTTGTCTCTGTACTAACCCTTTTATCGTATGCCATTGCCCATCAAGGCTCCCCTCAAACGGTTTATTATTATGCAATTCTAAAGCTGCAGGATTAACAAGGTCGTAATCATCATCTAAAACATTTTCATTTAGGATAATATCCGAAGTCAATTTAAAATATTTCCCTTTATAAGATTGTCCAGCATTTATTTGTTGTATTAAAAAAGCTAATTGCTGAGGAGTTTTGATTTGATATGCCGTGGATTCCGTCTCTCCATCACCCCCCCCGAATTTAGATGCGATAGTTCCATCCCAAGCTGTCTGAGCAAATCCTTTATTGCCCAGCAGACAAATAATAATACAAATTAATCTCAAAAAATCACCACCAACAGAATGTTTCTGTTTTATTGTCCACAATCTACTCATAATTAAAATATTAAAGTTGAACCTACATTGCATATAGCATTCCGAATAATTACAGTAAGCATCACTCCCAACGATACCTTGGTTTTTAGATATTAGTTACTGATCCATATAGAAATAAGGCGTGGGAGTTATTACTGGCCATTTGCTCTCATCTCACTGGACGAATTATTATCTGTAAATTCAGAAAGAGTTAAAAGCGCAACGCCAAGCAAACGCCTTCTTCTATACGGGTCTCCATTCTACCGTTCATTCACGGCTTCAGCATGGTAACAATTGCAAAATTATGTTTTCTATTTTATCTTTCCAAAATTTTGAGGAAGGAAGCGACCCTTATGGATGAAATGGATGAGATCCTATTTTTAATAGGTATGAAAAAAAGTAATGGCATTCCAAATAAATGTATTACCTTTGCAACATCAAATACTTTCTAATGATATGGTTTTAGACAAAAAAGCACAAGAATTAATTACGAAACAATTTGGACGAGACCTGAGTATTCCTACGGATTTTAACGATCTCTCTGACGATATAAAGGATAAGACTGGCAAGCTTCTCAGCGTGAATACCCTGAAACGGCTCTTTGGCTGGCTGCCTGGCGTGGAGCCAAGGGAGAGCACATTAGAAATCTTAGCCCGCTATGCTAAATATGGATCCTGGAAAATCATGGAGAAGGAATGGACGGGAAAGTCTTCTGAGATAGGAAAGATCTCCGCAACGATCGTCTACCCTGAGCAACTCCATAACGGACAAACCGTTGTCATTAAGTATGAGCCGAACCGGACACTGCGGTTGAAGAAGATCAACGGCAATGATTTTGAGATTTTAGATGCTTCCAGTTCAAAACTCCAGAAGGGTGATATCATGGTAATCCTCAGTATCAACAAGGGATTGCCTTTCATTGCCAAGGAAGTATGGCGCAAGGGACAGAACATAGGGAGCTATCAGGGTGGAAAAGGCAGTGGTATTCAATTCATAGAGATCATCTGATATGTCAAATTCATCACTTCTCTTTTCATCCAATGGTGGCAATATTAGCGAAGACGTACCTATAGCCATCGGCGCTACTTCCTTGTGTTACCGTGTGAACGTGGGCGGACGCATCATGTTCAAGAAGGTGCTGAAGGATGACTTGCGCTTTGACCCGCGCTACCTGAACCTGTTCAAGAAGGAATATGAACTGGGACAGGAAATGAACCATCCCAACATCGTACGTTATTTGGACTTTAAAGACGATGCCAAGGAGGTTGCTATCTATGCGGAATTCATAGACGGCACACCGCTTGACCAGTTCTTAGAATACCATCCCAACTACTTCAAAAATAAGAGACGCCGGCGCCAGTTCCTTGAGGAGTTGCTCTCAGCCGTGGATTATCTGCACCAACGGCAAATCCTCCACTTAGATTTAAAGCCTGAAAATATCCTCATCACAACCATCGGAACGCACGTCAAGCTCTCCGACCTGGGATTCTGCTACCAGGACGGATTCCCCTTTAATGCTGGAGGCACGCCGGAATATGCGGCACCGGAGTTATTCAACACAAGTGAGCAGAAAGACGGTCCGCACCTGTCTCCTGCCTCTGATATCTATTCCTTGGGGAAGATCTTCCAGGAGATGAACATCGCGAAAAAGAGTATCATCAAGAAATGCTTGGAGGAGAATCCTGTCGACCGATACCATAACATACCTGAGTTACGGCGAGCCCTTCTTCCACGACGTGTCCTAAGATGGGTTTTCATCACCCTGCTCATCATTGCGGCGGTTTGTGGCGGAGAGTATTGGTATATGGTAAAAGACTTAGGGGTTGTCTCGCACGATGACTTTCTGGTCGATGGATACCGGCAGGATACCACGGACATCGACTTGATGATATGCGACAAGGATTATCATCTCTACCAACCCAAGGACTGGAACCCTGCAGACAGTGCCAAAGCCTTGGGCGTTGCCGTGCTGACTGACCATTCTTATTACGTGTTCGCCAGGAAGTTCCCTACCATGACGGGTGTCCAATTCGGCAAAGATGGACTCATCGACGGGGTCACGACAACACCCAGCGACGGTACTAATGGACGCTGCCATTCTGCGGGCAGTGATTTCACAGGACCGGAGAACTACAGGAAGTTGCGACCGCTTGCTTTCGAAGGCAAGGCTTGTGCCTTGAACATCGGATACACATTTCCCAATGGCAGGGAGGGATATATTCCACCTTTGGGCGAGGTCATCGACATCCGCATGCACACCAAGGATGTAAACCGACTGTTGCAGATCATCCATGGGGATACCATCTATGAGGGGATCTGGACTTCTTGCTTGCAGTATAAGCCCACGCGGATGTGGGCCATGGGCTTCCAACCTGGTGCCATACCTTACGCGCAGCTGAGGCAGGAGAATATCCTGACCCATTTCAACTTGGACATACCTGTCATGCCGTCGCCGCGCGCCAATGCGGAAAGGGCGAAAGAGAAGGTCGACTTCATTCCCGCCCCTGTCTTGCTCGAGTATATCCTACGTCCCGACTACGAGGCTTTCATCAGCCTACTGAAGAAGACAGGCTACCAACTGCTGACAGAAGGCAAGCAACAACAGATATGGTCGAAAGTGCAGATGCCCTCAAACGACAAATACAAGCTATACCGCAACTCGCGCGTGCTCCTCAACGGCAAGAAACTGCAGAACCTTTGCCTTTATTGCACGAAGGATCTCTTCTTGTTTTTCAGCGAGCTCTATGCCAAGGACTATCATTTCATCCATATTGATACGGACAATGAAGGGCGAAATCACTTCGTCTACGTGAGCCCGTCAGTGCCGATCACCGTCAGCTATGCGCTTTACAATGTAGACAATGGCGTTTCCCTTTATCGCATCTCTTTCAAGAGAAACAACCCATAGGTCGCACGAGGTTAGCAAGCCAGAGGGGAGAAGAGGAAAATGTTAAATCATGGTTTTTATTTGGTTCCTTGGGGAAGGATCGTTATTTTTGCAACACAATAATAACTCAATAAAAAACGATGAACATGAAGAAACTGACGATGATCGCCGTGCTGGTCCTTGCAGCATGGATGCCAGGACATGCGCAATCACAAGGAGACAGGTTGGATTTCACGCACAACAGGATCACGATCGGAGGGGGCGCAGCCTATACGCCGACGCATATTCCCAAGGACTATTACCAAAGGCATGCGAAAGGATCGTCGTCCTTGGAGCTGTCTCTCGACTATGCTCACCTATGGGATCTCGCCGAGCACCATGCCTTGGGATTCGAGATCAACGGCTATCAGTCGCACTTAGACAGGAACGGATGCAACATCTTCTACGGTGGGGCAAGCGTTGTCTACAACTTCCGCACCGACAACGGATGGGTATTCTCTGCCTCCGAGGGCATGGGGTACGCTGGCAATGACTTTGACGAGGGCCTCCACGACAAATGGGACGAAGGGGGCATCGGCGTGTATTCCAAGATAGGAGCGCACTACAAGCTCACCAAACACTTAGGAATCGGAGCCGAAGCAAGGCTCTTGGGCAGTTTCTTCCGTGTCCAATATGACGACGGGGGAGACGAGGTCAAGGAGATCGTGCAGAGCGGCATCAGCGCGCAACTGCGATGGTATTTTTAGTCGGGGCATCTCCCTGCATCACAAAGCAACGTAAAAGGCAGGCTTCCCTCCATCGAGGGGACCTGCCTTTTATGCGTCAAACAAGGAAATCTCCCCTACTCCTTCTGGAAGTAGAGATAGGTCCAGTAAGCGGGTTCCGCCATCTCCGCGCTCTGATATGCCATGACATAGAGGTAGCCATAGTTGGATTGTGCATCGTATATATTATACGTGGCAGAATTAAGCAATGCCAGATAGGTGACCACGGTCCCTCCATCCTTGCCGAAAGGATACAGGGTGAGGTATTCGTCTGTCTTCAGGTCGTACCAATAGATGCAGGACCCGTAATCGGATTCCTCTGTATAGAGGCTCGCCGAAGGCAGGCTCAGGTCCACGGTACCCTCGTCGCTGATGGTGAGTTGCAATGCCACGCCTCCGTGCATGAAGTTTTTGAAGAGGTATTTGCCGTCGCCCAGATACATGGCGGTCTCCTTCCATTTCTCCGTATATTGGTAGACCCAGAAATCAAAGGTGACATTCTGCGGGAAGATAGCTGTCCCTGCGAACGAGCGACCGCCATCGAGCAGTGTATAATTGTCCACTTCATCGCCTTGCAGGGTTACGGTATACTTGTAGTTCTGTCCTTCTTTCGCAGAGTCCGGGATGGTCACTGCCAGCGTGGCTGTGGAATCGCCATCCGCGAATACTACCTCTTGGGAGGCTGTCACGCCCTCCGTTGACGACGATTCGAGAACAACAGGGACAGTGAGCGTCCCTTGTGTGGTGTTCCTCACGACCGTTAGGTTGATCGTACGGTCGGAAGTATCACTGGCATTCATGAGCGTCGACTCGCTGTTGGTACCTGAGAAATGCACTTGCTGGCATCCTGCCTTCGTGGGCTCGCCGGGCTGATAGCTGTCATCATCAGAACAGGAGGCCAAGAATAGCGGGAGAAGGAGCAAGGGAAGGCAGCTCCCACTGATGATCCCACACATATATTGTATCAAGGATTCCCTATGCCCACGGGCGGAATCTATTGGATGGATGGTTTTATTCTTCATTGTCGTAATATCTATGATCATAAATAGAATGAATTGATCTCTTATCCTAACACTCCCGATGGATCAGGATTGTTGCGGATTGCCTTGTTATACTGCAACTCGTAATTGGGGATGCAGAAGTTCAAGCCGGGACAAACATAGCCGTCTTTCAACTTAAACTGGTACTTTTCGATATGGTTACTGCCTTCATAGGTCAGGTCGTAGCCCATTTTCAGTCGCTTATAGTCGTATGGGATGATCCCTTCGCCCCAGAACTCAATGCGTTTCTGCCGGATGAGTTCTTGGGTAAAGTCCGACAGGGTCGTTGCCGAGCACGCATAAGGGGTGGGATCTGAGGAGGTAGCCTCGCAACGGTAGGTGTTCATGAAGTCGTTGAGCAACCGCACCCCAGCACTCACGCCATTGACATGAGCGGCAGCCTCAGCCTCGATAAAGTACATTTCCTCAACGCGCATCACGGGAATATCCACGGCTGCACCCGTCTTATAATCGCTGACATTCCCATTTCCCGGCTTGAACTTCAGGCCCGTATAAGCTGGGAACTTGGCGAACTTGTCTGCCGTCATGTCGGTCGTGTACTTGGCTGCGGATGTTGCCTTGCCCGCATCTTCCGGCGCGATCCACGTGGAACGACGCCAGTCGGCGGCATTCATCTCACTATACAACTGGGCATCGATGCTGCGCGATGCACCATAGGAGGCATTTCCTGCCACCCCAAAGTCGGCATCGGCAGAGATAAAAGAAGTAAAGCTCTTCCACGACCAGTCGTCGTCCAACGTATTGTCACTCTCGTCCTTGATGTCATCACTGGCGATCTGCTCGGCAAGCAGCCAGGCTCCATTGGCAGAGTTAAAGCCTGTCGTGGCATTATACCACTCGCTCTTGGAGAGAGGGGCATGTCCTTCCATGGCAGCCTCCGCGCATTTCATGGCATTGGCAAAGCACTCCTTTGCCGTTGTCACGCCACATTTGTCATAGCCCTCTAAGTTGGAATCTCCTTCATGGGCGACCTGCTCGGCCAACTCTTCCGGGTCATTCTCAAACTGAGAGCCCATCCACAACCACAGGCGGGCTTTCAGTCCGTTCACCACGGCGGCATCAGCATGGTTGGCATCGGTACGGTCGTAGCCTTCCAATAGTTTCGCGGCACGGTTCAAGTCGGTCAGGATGAAGCGGTACATCTGATAGAAAGGCGCACGAGGATTGTTGAACCCGTCTGCCTGCTGCATGCTTTCCGTCACGATCGGCACGGTAAGTCCCTGCACGCTATCCGCCTTCGCCTGGGCATCCAACTGGCTATATCCCGTGTTCCGATAGAGGTATAGCTCAGTCAGGTAGAGATAGGCAAGGGCTCGATAGGCAAGGGCATTGCCCACCGTTGGGGCATCTGCATCACTCGCATCGTTGACTCCTGTGCCGGCAGCTAACACTAAGTTGGCCTTGGAGATGATGCTATAGTAGAGGTTCCACGTATCATAGGTATAGGTATAAGTGGCTCCTAAGTAGTTGCATTCACTGAAAGCACTGTAATAATCATACCCTGCTTGCGCGATTGGGATCTGCCCAGTCATGGCATCGAGCTCTAAACTCTGCCCTGCAAAGCCGCAGGCACCATAGCCATACCCGATCTTCATCATCTGCTGCGCTACCGCATTGCCTAAGCCATCGATGGCATTGGTCGACTTGTTCACTTGCTCCTGCACCATACCGTTGGTGGGATAGACTGTATCCAAGCAGCTGCAGAGCAAGGGGGTAGCAGCTGCCAAAATGATGACTTGCTTGATATATCTGTTCATAGACTTACATGTTTAAGATTAGAACTTGACGGTGATCCCGCCGGAGATACTACGAATGGGCTGGAAACGTTCGAAACTATAGCTGGTGTCATCCTGTACGCGTACCTGTCCATCAAGGGCTGAGCGCGGGTCAAAGCCATGGCGCTTGGTCCAATAATAGACATTGTCGCAAGAGGCATAAACGCGCAGGCTGCTCAAGCCGAGCTTCCTCACCCAGATACCGGGGAAGGTATAGCCTACGCTGACGTTCTTGAAGGTCAAGGAGTTGGAACTGGTGAGGAAACGGGAGGACACGCCTGCTGCGTTGTCATCGCCATACTGGAAACGGGGGATGGTGCTCGTCGTATTCTCTGATGTCCAAGCGTTCCGCAGGTCGGTGGAAAGGTTGCCACGCTCGGAGATACTGGTGGGCGACTGCATGAGCGTCATATACCCGTAGTCGAGAGCTTTGCCACCTAAGGAATAGAGGAAGCTGGCACTCAGGTCAAATCCGTAAGCAGTGAACATGGTACCAAAACCGCCGTATACCTTAGGATTGGCATCGCCACAGAGATAGTAATCCGCCGAGGAATACTGGGTGGTCGTGCCCAAGCTACCATCGCTGTTGGTGACATACCAGGTTGAGCGTCCCTGACTGTCCGGTCCTGCATACTTTGGAAGGTACCAGGAATAGAGGGGAAGTCCCTCTCCGATGAAGTTATAGGTAGCGAGATTCTTATAGCCTCCATGTCCATCCACCACAGCCATCTTGTTCTCGTCGGGCAGATAGGTTACCTCATTCTTGTTGTGCGAGAGGTTGAAGTTAACGCTCCAGTCCACCTTCTTCGTCTTGATAATATCCCCGCTCAGGCTCAGTTCAATGCCTTGGTTGACCATATCCCCCACATTGTCATAATAGCCACCATAGCCTAAGGACATTGGGGTGGTAAACCACAACAGCATATCCGTCGTCTTCCGATGGTAGTAATCGACACTTCCGGTGAGGCGATGGTGGAAAAGCTCGAATTCTATGCCCGCGTTGAAGTTGCCATTGGTCTCCCAGGTGATGTCTTCCTTTCCTTTCGAGGAGAACGTAAGCGTCGCGGAGCCATTGACCGTGGAAATCTTGTAGAAGTCGGTATAGCGGAAATCACCGATTCTATCGTTACCCTGTTCCCCGTAACTGGCTTTCACCTTCAGGAGGTCGACCCAATTGGTTTTCGGGAACCAGGTTTCTTTGCTTGTGATCCAGGCTCCGCCCACCGACCAGAAGTTACCCCAACGATGGTTTTCGGCAAAGCGTGACGACCCGTCACGACGGAAGGAGAACGAAGCATAGTAACGACTGTCGTAATCGTAGTTAGCACGGAACATATAGCCTTCTACGTTATATTTCGTTGTATAGCCTTCTGCTGAGGTCAAGGTTGATGCGCCATAGAGGTCTTGGTCCTTGCCATACGTGAAGAGATGGCTCTTGACCGCTCCTGTCGTCGTGCCGTCATCCCGCGTGTATTCATGCCCCAACAGCAGATAGAGAGAGTGCTTACCAAAGTTCTTGCTCCAGTTCAGCAACTGTTGGTAGTTGAGGGAATAGGTGCGGTAATGGTAGGCAGAGATCCCACCACCATCGGACGTACCCACGTAGCCATAGTCTGGGCTGCTGCCAGAACGCATCCTGTTCTCCGTGTCATAGACATTGATGTTCAGCGTGAGCTTGAAATCCTTCAGGAAGGTGATGTCGGCATAGCCCGCCAAGCCGAAGGCATTGCTATTGTTATTGTAAATATTAAGCTTGTCTTCCTGGATATAATTGCCACCTTTGGCATTTGGGCGGAAGATCCCTGTAGCTGCCCCATCGCCATAGTCGTACATCTTGCCATTGGCATCTGTCATGATATTCCCATTTCCATCCCGTAGGTAGACCGGATAGACACAAGGAGTCGAGAGCGCGCCATAAAAAGAATAATGGTTCTGGTCGGCATTGCTATGGATATAACGTGCCGTTCCCCCCACTTTTAGCCACTCCCTGGCCTGGTAGTCTACTTTCATCATACCGTTATACCGCTCATAGCCAGCTCCGTAAGTGATGCCATCATTCTTCAGGTAGCTGCCACTGCCATAGAACTGGAATTGGTCGGTGCCGCCGTTGATGCTCATATTGTATTCCTGTCGCACGCCGGTACGGATCGCCGCATCTTTCCAACTATCCGGGTAGAGCATATATTTCTTCCCATTGTTTTCTACAACCTTCCCAAGAGTAGCATTCGGGTTCAGCTTGCCGTTCTGCCCGATCAGCATCTGTCCGTCAGGCACGGTGTAGACAATATATCCCAGTCCGCCATACGTCTGGTCCTTCGCCATGGTACTGTTGGCATTCACCCAAGCTGAGTAAGGCGACATTCCCTTAGCGTTCGTATTATAATTGTACAACGCCTTGTAATATTGCTCATAGTATTCGCCAGGATTCGTGATATAATCATAGTCGACATACCCGTTGGAATTGGCACCCCACTTGGCATCCACCGTGATTGCTGCCTTGCCTTTCGTCGCATGCTTTGTCGTGATCAGGATGACACCGTTCGCCCCGCGTGCGCCATACAAGGCATTGGAAGCTGCGTCCTTCAGGACAGAGATGCTCTCAATATCCTGCGGGTTGATATCACTATAATAACCACTATACGGCAGACCGTCGACAACGATCAACGGAGCATTCCCCGCATTGATACTACCCACGCCACGGATACGGATGGTGGGACTGCTTGCAGAAGGGTCGTTGCTTTCCACCATCTGGACGCCCGCCACTTTACCATTGATTGCCTCAACAGCATTGCTCAGCTGTCTCTGACTAATATCCGTGCTTTTCACGATGCCCGCCGACCCCGTGAAGCTCTCTCTCTTCTGTTTACCGAAAGCAACGACGATGATATCATCCAAATTCCGGGAATCAACCTGCATCGTAATCTTCATGTTAGCCTTGATGGCAACACGCTGTTGCACCATGCCCATATAAGTAATCACTAACATCCGCGCTGACGAAGGAAGGTTCACCAACCGGAACTTACCATCTATATCAGTAACCGTACCTAACTTGGTACCTTCCACACGGACGGAAGCTCCTGTAATGGGCTGACCGTCATCTGCGGCGATCACCTCTCCAAATACCTGCTTCACCTGGGCAAAAGCACAGGAAAGAGAAAATAGAATGCAGGTAAAAAGCATCGAAATCCTTTTATCCATACTAACAAAATTAATAAAACACACTAAACGATTCACTCACTCTCTCTGCAATAGCAGTCGATTCAACATCGACGAAAGGCAGGAACACCCCTACAGAAATGTTCAACTAACGTCGGCGAAATTAAACAATATTTTGCTATCCACCAACAAAAACATAAATTATTTCACTTTTCTACGAATAAAATTACCATTTTATTATTATTTGAGTCATATTTACGCCATTTTGTTACCTCCAATCTTTTTCTATATCACCCTGATCTAAAAAGAAGAAAGGAACATAAAAGCAAGAAGACGAACGCCAGCAATGGCGAAGCCGAGCATAAGCAAAAAAGGAAGCAAGATAAGGAGAAGGGAGCAAAGAAAAGGAGGGAAAAGAAAGAGCAAGCAAAAAGACGAACTCCGACAATGGAGAAGCCGATCCTAAGCAAAAAGGGAAGAAAACAAAGAAGAAGGGAGCAAAGAAAGAAGAGAAGGAAGAAAGAGCAAAGAAGGAGAGGAAAGAGCAAGGGCGCGAGCCCGAAAAAAAAGCACGAGGGCTTATGAATGCCCGAGTACCCTAATGAAAGAGCGACGAGAGGAGCGGTTGCACCCCCTTCTTTTGAAAGAAGGGGGCCTTGGGGGATGTTAGGGGAGTCAGAAAAAGAATTAATCAGGAAAGAAATGAACCAGAACCTGATGAAAGAAATGAGAAGAAAGAAGAAAAAGGAAAGAGGGAAGCGCGAGCCCGAAAAAGAAGAACATTACTTTGGCGATTCCAGTGAATTACACTATCTTTGCAAAGATAATTCTTTGCAAAGATGAAAAAGATCATATGTTTTATCGCAGCCGCATTGACCTGTCAATGCCTGACCGCACAAGAAAAGGAATTTCCGGTTTGGCCAGAAAACACTCCAAACGAAGTCCATCTACAAAAAGGCAAATCCGTTGAGGAAAAGGGGAACGACAACGTGACCCGCATCCTATCACAGCCCATCCCCACGCTACAGCGGTTTCCCGCAAAGAGCGGAACACGAAGCAAAGTGTGTGTGGCGACAAACAAACCAGCTTCGACCCAAGACAAAGTCATCATCATTTGTCCGGGAGGCGGATACAGCATCCTCGCTATTGACTTAGAAGGAACAGAGATCGCTCAATGGCTCAACTCGTTAGGCTATACCGCATATATCCTTCGCTATCGTGTTCCGAAGGACAGAGAAGGTGCCCTACAAGACGCGCAGCGTGCCATCCGCATCGTCCGCCATCAGAACCCAGGTAAGAAGATCGGTATCATGGGCTTCTCTGCCGGAGCCAGTCTTTCCGCCAGGGCAGCCACACGGTCACAAGCTCCGTCGTACACACCCATCGATGAGATCGACAAGGAATCCTGCCGACCTGATTTTTGCGGGCTCATCTATCCCGCCTATTTAGATGAGGGACCCAACCATACGCTCACACCAGAACTAACCCTTGACGAGAACACCCCACGTTGCTTTATCTTCCAGACAGCTGTTGATCCCTATGGCAACAGTGCCTTCGTCTTCGGTCAGGCACTCCGCTTCCACAAGATCCCTGTTGAGCTGCACGTCTATCCGACAGGAGCACATGGATACGGCTTACGGACCAACCTGGCAAAAGCTGGCGGGATCTGGCCGAAGCTCATGGCGACGTGGCTGAAAACTTTCTAAACCTATGAAGAAGCGAAATCATAAGGGCGAGTCAAGATGATGACCCGCCCTTATGATTTAAGCTCCCTATTCTTTCCAATGCGCATAGAAATCCTTGAGGACATAGAATGCAGCCTTTTTCTTTCCTTGGTCGGAAATCAATCCCTTTCGATTGAAGAAGTCTTGGATCCCCGGTAAAGGTCGGCGTGGAGACATAAAGTCGACTAAGATCCAAGGGCTCAATCCCGAGAGACCGTCTATCTTGCTCAGCATCGCTAAGTTCTGGCGATAGACTTCAGCCTGGAACTCTTCAGTCCACCGTTGGTCTGCCGACCCATGGTATCCTTGCAAGGCCCCTCCTCCGAATTCACTGATGATAACAGGCTTATCATAAGGGATTTCCCATGTCATCTTGGCTGCATCATGCACATCACGATACCAGCCAATATACTCATTGAAGCTGACCACATCCACGAATCGATTCATATGGTCATGAAGTACATTATGGTAGTTGGACGCAGAAGTCACCTCCATGGCCATACTGATCAGGCGGGTACTATCTTGGGAACGGGCGTATTGCGCTAAGTTTTCCAAGAACGTGTCACGGGCGTCACTATGGGGAGTTTCATTTGCGATCGACCAGATGATAATATTGCAGCGATTCTTATCCCTCGCAATCATGTCATGCAACTGGCGTTGGGCATTCTGGTATGTCTCTGGGTTTGACCAAGAGATCGTCCAATAAACTGGGATTTCAGACCAAACCATGATTCCCATCCTCTCTGCCTCACGGACAGCCTTCTCATGATGTGGGTAATGGGCAAGGCGCACATAGTTACAACCCAGTTCTTTCGCCCAACTCAACAAGGTATCTGCATCAGAAGCCAAATGGATCCTACCTTGTTTGAAGGGCCGTTCCTCGTGAATGCTAATGCCGCGAAGAAGGATGGGCTTCCCATTTAAGAGGATCTGCTTGCCCTTTGTCTCTATCGTCCTAAAACCAATCTCATCATGAATGACCTCTGACCCATTCCCAAAGGCTACCTGGTAGAGCTTGGGATGGTCTGGCGTCCATAATACAGGCCTTGATTTCTGGTTAAAATACACCATACCATTCGCGTCTGTCTGGAAGGACCTCTTGATCTTCAGGCCAGGAATGGACAGGGTGATCTCTTTACCTTCGACAGGACGGTTCAACTTGACCCAGCCGTTTATCAAGCGGGGATTATGCTTTGCCAACTGAAGTGAATAGTCTTCTATGTAGGTTTCGTCTACTTCAGCTAAGAGCACATCCCGGGTGATTCCGCCATAGTTCCACCAATCGAAGATCTGAGTAGGGACATGATCGGCATTCCGTTTATTGTCCACTTTCACGACGACGAAGTTCTCTCCATCGTGGAGGACATCCGTCACGTCAAAATTAAAAGGCGTGAAGCCTCCCACATGTTTCCCTACCCGCTTGCCATTCACATAAACTACGGACTCGTAATTGACAGCGCCGAAGTAAAGAATGGCCTTCTTTCCCGTTTGGGGATGATAGGTGAAACTCTTCTTAAACCATACTGTCCCCTCGTAGAACTTCAGCTCTGGGTCTTGGGTGTTCCAGTCAGACGGGATGTCCATCGTCTTCGACTTGTCAAAATCATATTCTACCAAGTCGGAAGGGGATTTCGCCTTCGCATTGTCCCCAAAGGTATGGCTCATTGGTTTCCAACGATAATTATAATAGCCGATCTCTTGAACGTCAATGATATAATTCCATTTTCCATTCAAGGAGATACTCTTCCTTGCAAAGATATTCGACAGCAAGGGAACTTCCTGGGCAGCATAGGTTGACAATGCCAAGAAAGACAGACAGATCAATAGTATTCTTTTCATCTTTTATTTTGATTGCTTTTTCCACAGTTTACTCATATCCTCAAGGGTCTTGCCTTTGGTTTCTGGCACTAACTTCCAGACAAAGATTGCCGCAATCACGCAGATGATGCCATAGAGACCATAGGTGAACCAATGCCCGAAGTTGTCTCCTACCGTCAGGTGCATATTGAACATCGGCACGAAACTGGAACTGACGATAAAATTGAAGATCCACTGGAAGGCAACGGCGATGGCAACAGCCGCCCCGCGAATGGTATTCGGGAAGATCTCTGCGATGAGCACCCAGGTGATAGGTCCCCAAGAGAACATGAAACTGGCACTGTAGACCATGATAGACAGCATGCAGACCATGCTCAGGGAAGGATTCCCGAAAGTGAGTGCTACCCCAAAGGATCCAACTGCCATCCCGATAGACCCACAGATGAGCAAGGGACGACGACCGAGCTTCTCTACTGAAAAAACGGCTACAAGCGTGAAGGTGATGTTCACGACACCCATGATGACGGTGTTCACCATTGGGTTGGTCATTCCCATGTCACCGAAGATGCGTGGCGCATAATAGAGCACGGCATTGATGCCGACTGCTTGCTGGAAGACAGAGAGCATGATGCCCACGAAGATACACATAAAACCATAAGAGAACAACTTCTCCGTTTTGACGGCAGCCGTGCTCTTGATCTCATCCAAGATATGCTTGGCCTGTGTATAACCATTGATCCGGACCAGGATCTTCAAGGCTTTCTCATCCTGCCCTGACATCGCCAAGTAACGGGGTGTCTCTGGGACGAAACAAATCAAAATAGTAAAAAGCCCCGCAGGCACGCACTCTGATCCAAACATATACCGCCAGCCCTTGACGATGGTCCATTCTGCATCCGTGAAATTGGTCATCACTCCTGTTACTGCATCATAGATAGGATTGGCATGACTGCCTAAGATGATCAGGTTGACGAAATAGACGACTAACTGTCCGAAGATAATGGCGAACTGGTTCCAGCTTACCAACATTCCCCGGATATTGCTCGGGGCCACCTCACCAATATACATCGGACAAATGGCAGATGCCATGCCTACACCGATCCCACCTAAGATACGATAAAGGTTAAATACCACTAAGAGTGTCCACGTGGGCTTTCCCTGTGGCAGGATATAGGTCTCTGGCTCCATGCTCCCCCATGCTGAGAGGAAAAAGCATACGCCGGCAAAGATCAACGAACGCTTGCGACCGAGCTTACTGGCAAAGAGTCCTGACAAGGCGGAGCCGATTATACAACCAATCAATGCGCTGGACGATGTGAAACCGTGCATGAAATCTGTGTACTGAAAGTCGTGTGCTTCCTTAAAGAAAGCCTGTAGTCCTTTTTCCGCGCCGGAAATCACTGCAGTATCATAACCAAACAACAAGCCGCCCAACACGGCGACCATCACAATAGAGATTAGGTAGGCTTTACTGCCCTTTTCATTTTGTTCCATAATAGATTATCTATGTTTTTATTTTGCCACTCTAAACCAGTCTGCATCTATCCATCCACAATTCGACTGGATATTGATTTCTTCGGATACGAAACCCATCTTGGCTCCGATCCATTTTCCTTCTTTCATCGTGAAGATGTCTCCCACATCCTGAAATTTCTTTCCATTCATGCTATAGGCAAACCTGCATTTACCATGGTCGACGCTCATCCTGAGGTAAATGTCAAGGTAGATGGCGGGACTATAGGGGATCTGGTCCCTTGCTGTCGGTTTCAGTGTCGCTAATACACTCACGGTTTCCTTGCCTTTGTTATCTGCTCCAATACAGGTTCGTTGCTGGAGTTGGAAGTTCTCTCCGATCCGTTCGACGACAAGGTCGGAATAATCTTGTCCCATCATGATCAGACCTCCGTACTGATGGTCTGCTTTCGACGCAAAACGGATCTTAGCCGTCACAGTAAACTGATCCGCTGGGGTTTTCTGGAGCAACAGATTCGGTGCCGTCCACAAGTTGCGTTCCTGCTGTGCCGGTCGGATGACATCACCCACTCCTGCCCTTTGTACCAGTTTATAGGTATATAGTCGCATCATGCCATTTGCCATAGGCATGCCGAACAGAGGGTCGTAAGGTCCTTCCCATTGCCATTGCAATCCTAAGCGTGGGCGATTGAACTCATCGCTCTCCAGGGGATTCATGATCACTGTCGACCCTGACTTGGGCTTCCTATATGTCAGTACAGGTTGTCCCTTCTTACCCATGATAGGCCATCCACTGGTCCAGTCGACAGGTTGCAGATGGAGGACACGTCCATAACAGCCTTTGTCCTGGAAATGCAAGAACCAATCTTCTCCAAATGCAGTATGCACCCACGCTCCCTGATGAGGTCCATTGACTTCAGTCCTACCTTGCGAGAGGACTTTCTTGCATTCATAAGGACCATATGGACTTTTGGAACGCATGGCTAACTGCCAACCTTTTGCCACGCCTCCGGCTGGGCACAGGATCCAGTACCAACCGTCTCTCTTGTAAAACTTCGGACCCTCAGCCGTATGATTATCATTCCCGCCATCAAAGACAATGACTGGATCGCCTACAGGATAGGTACCATCGGCAGAAAGCTCACGTACCGTGAGCACAGAGTTGAACCCACTCCGACTCGCTGCCCATCCATTCACTAAGTAGCATTTTCCATCGTCATCCCAAAGAGGACAAGGATCAATGATCCCACGTGCCTTGATGACCAATACTGGTTTCTCCCAAGGTCCTTCCGGATGCTTGGCTTTGACCCTATAGACGCCACGGTCGGGGTCACCCCAGTAAATATAATATTCGCCGTTATGATAGCGGATGCTAGGAGCCCAGACCCCTTTTCCTCTCGCCATGGCACCACGATAGGGATGCGGAAGGGCATAAGAGAGGATCTCCCAGTTGACCAAGTCCTTGGAATGGAGAATTGGCAAGCCTGGGAAACATTCAAACGAGCTGGCTGTCAGATAGTAATCTTCACCAACAGCGATCACGTCCGGATCGCTGTAATCAGCATTGATCACTGGGTTCTGATAGGTGCCGTTGCCATTGTCGGGCGACCAAACCTGCGACTTGTATTGAGCATGTGCCATCCATGGCAGCATTGCCAAGGCCAAGAATAAGAGATCTTTCATGATAATTCCGTATTAGCTGATGAGTTTTTCTAATTGCTCTTTCCATTTCACATAAGCATGCAGGTATTCCCCTCTACGATTCTCATCGGGCTCGATCTCTGCCAGTTTCTTCAAGGTTGAGAAAGCCTCATCATGATCACTATAGATGCCGCAGCCCATGCCTGCGCCCTTCGCTGCGCCGATACTACCATCCGTATCATAGAGCTCGATCGTAGCACCACTGACACCTGCCAAGGTGTCCCGGAAGAGACGACTGAGGAACATATTTGCCTTGCCAGCATGGATTTTCTGTATGTCCATGCCCATCTGTTGCATGATCTCCATACCATAGCAGAAACTGAACACGATGCCTTCATGTGCCGCACGGATCAGATGGGCACGTGTATGCTTGTTGAAGTTAACGCCTTGGATCGAGCATCCTATCTCTCTATTCTCCAATACACGCTCTGCCCCATTGCCGAACGGGATGACCGATACCCCATCTGCGCCAATCGGAGCTGTCTCAGCTAACTGGTCCATCTCTGGATAACTGAGCTCCGGACACAGGTTGCGATGGACCCAGGCATTCAGGATACCTGTCCCGTTAATGCAGAGTAGGACTCCTAAACGATCCAGGTCACAGGTGTAGTTGACATGCGCAAACGTGTTAACACGACTCAGAGGATCATAATTAGCTTCGTCTAAGACACCATAGACAACGCCGGATGTCCCTGCCGTAGAGGCAATCTCACCTGGATTGAACACGTTTAAGGAAAGTGCATTGTTAGGCTGGTCGCCCGCACGATAGGAAATAGGTGTACCCGCTTTCAGCCCTAATTCCGCTGCGACCTCCTTGGATACCTCACTTTGCACGCTGAATGTCGGGACGATAGGAGCCAACATCTCTTCCGGAAAACCATAGTACTTCAACAAGAAGTCGGCAGGACACTTGTGCTTGAAATCCCAAAACATCCCTTCTGACAGACCACTGATTGTCGTGTTGACCACTCCACTCAACTTCATGGCTATATAATCTCCGGGCAACATGATATGATCAATCTTATCAAACACTTCCGGTTCATTTTCCTTCACCCATGCCAACTTCGAAGCCGTGAAGTTACCCGGGGAATTTAACAAAGTACTCAAGCAGAGGTCTGAGCCTAAATCCTTCATCGCTTTTTCCCCATAAGGGACAGCCCGGGAGTCACACCAGATAATGGCATCTCGCAACGGCTTCTGGTCTTTGCCCACGCAAACCAGTCCGTGCATTTGGTAAGAAATGCCGATGGCTTTTACCTGATCGCCCTTAGCCCCACTATCCTCCATGACCTTCTGGAGAGAAAGCTTTGCATTCTCCCACCACATCTCCGGATCTTGCTCAGCCCATCCTATCTCCACAGACTTGATCGGAGCCTCATGTTCCGGGAAGAAAGCTGTTGCGGCACATTGTCCGCTCTCTACATCCACGAGAGAAGCCTTTACAGAACTACTCCCGACATCAAAACCTAATAAATATTGCTTTTCCATTTCCGTTTTCAGTTATTGTAGATTGAATATTAAGTATCCTTTTGGCCAATTAGCGCAAGGCGAGCGCAATCAAGTTTACTTGAATTGCCGAGCCGACGCCTAAGTTCTGCAAAGGTAAGAAAAATATCTGAAGTCTTTGCAAAATAAAGAAATTTATCTAATTTTGCATCCGATATGGTACTCAATTATATTTGGATCGCATTCTTTGTCATAGCCTTTGTCGTGGCTTTGGTGAGGCTAATCTTTGGGGGAGACTATGATGTCTTCCCTGCTTTGATGAACTCGACGTTCGATTCCGCCAAGACAGCATTTGAGATTTCTATCGGACTGACCGGTGTCCTGTCTCTTTGGTTAGGGATCATGAAGATCGGGGAAAAAGGAGGGTTTGTCAATGCGATTGCAAAAATCCTGTCACCTGTCTTTGTCAAGCTTTTCCCCGACATCCCGAAAGGGCATCCTGTCACCGGGTCTATCTTCATGAACTTTGCCGCGAACATGTTAGGACTGGACAATGCTGCCACTCCCTTGGGACTGAAAGCCATGGAACAACTGCAAGAGTTAAATCCCAAGAAGGATACGGCAACCAACCCGATGATCATGTTCTTGGTGATGAACACCAGTGGACTATGCATTATCCCGGTGAGTATTATGACCTATCGCTCGCAGATGGGAGCTGCCCAACCTACAGATGTTTTCATCCCGATCCTCTTGGCGACCTTTATCGCTACAGTCTGCGGCATCATCATCTGCTCACTCTTCCAGAAGATCAATCTTTTCAACAAGACGATCCTGCTTACTTTAGGCGGCGCTTGCGTAGTCGTCGCAGCTATTATGTGGGGATTTAGTCAACTAAGTCCTGAAATGATGAATAAGGTGAGCACCAGCGTAGCCACCATCTTGCTAATGACCATCATCACCGGATTCCTCGTCCGCGGCTTTATCAAGCATATTAACTGTTATGATGCCTTTATTGAAGGAGCCAAGGACGGGTTCACTACTGCCGTGCGTATCATCCCTTATCTGGTTGCGATCCTCGTTGGAATTGGGGTTTTCCGTGCATCAGGAGCCATGGACATGGTAGTAGATGGTGTCAAATGGGGTGTCGGTGCCTGTGGATTCGATACACAATTCGTGGATGCGCTTCCTACAGCCTTGATGAAGCCTCTTTCCGGAAGTGGGTCCAGAGGGTTGATGGTCGACTGCATGAAGACCTTCGGTGCTGATTCTTTCGTGGGGCGTCTTTCCTGCATTTTCCAAGGATCCACCGATACAACATTTTATATTCTCGCCGTCTATTTCGGTTCTGTCAATATTAAATATACCCGACATGCTGTGGCAGCCGGACTGCTTGCAGACCTGTCCGGTTCCATTGCAGCCATCTTCATCGCTTATCTTTTCTTCTCTTAATGAAGGATAGCAAGCGGAAGGCTCATCCTATATTTCTACATTATGGCCAGTTTAAAAAGTTTAGCAAAGGATACCGCCATTTATGGCATTAGCAGCATCGCTGCACGTTTCATCAACTACCTGCTCGTACCCATCGAGACATTCTCTTGGGCTGCCAGTGGAGGACAATATGGCATCATCACCAATGTATATTCCTATATCGGGCTGTTGATCATTGCTCTCACCTTCGGCATGGAGACGACCTTCTTCCGCTATGCCAACAAGGAGGGGGAAAATGCCCAGATGGTGTACTCCACTGCCTTGAGAATGGTGGGGGCTGTCGTTATCCTCTTCACAGTAGTAGTCTTGCTGTTCCTCAAGCCGATCACCGCCGCCATGGGCTATGCTGAGCATCCTTGGTATATCGGGACCATGGCTATCTGCGTTGCCATCGACGCATGGTCGTGTATCTTGTTCGACTACCTTCGTTATCAGCACCGTCCCCTAAAATTTGCCTTTCTGAAGGTCATTAACATCTTTATCAATGTTTGTGCGACGGCAGTATTCCTGATCGTCTTCCCCATGATGAAGTGGAATGTCTTTGGGATCTATGACAAGAACTTCATCCCAGACGTTGGCATCGTATTTTATATCAACCTCGCCTGTTCCATCGCCACCTTGCTTCTGCTCTTCAAGGAGATGCGAGGTGTCTGGTTTGGATTCGACTGGGCACTTTGCAAGCGAATGCTCTCCTATACATGGCCGATGCTGATCCTCGGACTGGCAGGACAGCTGAACCAAAGCGCATCTACCATTCTCTTCCCGTATTTCTACAGCGGGAGTATCCACGAAGCCCATGCCCAATTAGGCATCTATGGGAGTTGTATCAAGATTGCCATGATCATGGTCATTATCACACAGGCTTTCCGCTTTGCCTATGAGCCGTTTGTCTTTGCCAATAAGAGCGCGGACAAGAAGCAAACCTATGCCAAGGTCATGAAATACTATGTAATCTTCACCTTGCTCGCCTTCCTATGCGTGATCGGCTACATGGATATCTTACGCCATCTTGTTGGATCTTCTTACTGGGAAGGACTGAAGGTGGTTCCCATTGTCATGGCGGCGGAAATCATGTTCGGCATCTACTTCAACCTGAGCTTTTGGTATAAGCTCACCGACCGTACGATATGGGGAGCCTATTTCTCAGGACTGGGATGCATTGTCCTGATCCTTATTGACGTCATCTTTATCCCTAAGTTCAGCTATATGGCTTGTGCTTGGGCAGGATTCGCAGCCTATGGCATCAGCATGATCGCCAGTTACGTCTTCGGGCAGAAATACTACCCAATCAACTATCCCATCAAAGACATTCTGCTCTATGTCGTCGTATCGATCATTCTCTTCGTCGGCATGGAGATTTCACAAAGTCAACTGAGCACGTTGCCCTGCTTGCTGGTCAATACCTTGTTGATTATGGTCTACATCGCATTCGTGATCAAGCGCGATTTGCCCCTGTCATCATTGCCCGTCATCGGCAAACATTTCAAGAAATAAAACCATCCATGAATATGAAACGAAAGCTATTCTTCCTCTTTTTCTTACCGTCACTTTTTTCCTATCTGTCCGTGCAGGCAGATGAGGGCATGTGGACGCTATACAACCTGCCCCAGGCTGTTTATCAGCAGATGCAAACAGAGGGCTTCCATTTGCCTTACCAAGACTTATATGAAAGCAAGAATGCGATCAAGAACGCAGTCGTCAACTTCTCAGGATATTGCTCTGGGGTTGTCGTCTCTCCCGATGGCTTGGTCTTTACCAACCACCATTGTGGGTTCGAAAGCATCCGCAGCCATTCCACCGTTGAGCATGATTATATGCTGAATGGCTTCATCGCCCACTCTTACCAAGAAGAGTTGCCCAACGAGCACATGTTTGTCAGCTTTATGGTGGAACAAAAGGATATCACCCCGCAATTAGAGAAAGACGGGTTCAACCTCCTTTCCTTGAAGCAACAGGAGCATTACCTCGACTCTTTAGAAAACAAGATGACAAAGGAAGTGGAGGCAAAAGATTCCACCTTACGTGTGGAAATCAAGCCCTATTACGAGGGAAACAAGTACTACCTGACGACTTATCGTGACTTTTCCGACATCCGGCTTGTCTTTGCTGTGCCCAAGTCGATGGGCAAGTTTGGGGGCGAGACTGACAACTGGATGTGGCCTCGCCAGACTTGCGATTTCTCCGTCTTCAGGATCTACGCGAATCCAAAGACAAACGGGCCTGCCAAATATTCGAAAGACAATGTCCCCTATCATCCAAAAAACTGGATACAGGTTTCCCTGCAGGGATACAAAGAAGGTGATTTCGCCATGACCATGGGATACCCTGGCTCAACGGAACGCTATCTCTCCAGTTATGGCATCCGTCAAATGAGGGAAAACAATGCCGCTCGCGCCCAAGTACGTGGCATCAAGCAAGAGATCATGATCCGACACATGAGAGCGAACGAGGCAGTACGCATCAAGTACGACTCGAAGTTCGCCACGAGTTCCAACTATTGGAAGAACTCCATCGGGATGAACAAATGTATAGACAGCATCGGCATCATCAGTCTGAAGAAGCAATACGAGGATCGTATCCGGCACTGGCAAGACTCCACGGGCTACCTGAAGGGAAAGCTCGACTTTGACGTGATGGCACGCCTCTATCAGCAACGCCTAAACGACCGTGTCGCCTTGACGTATTGGAGCGAGACCTTCAATCGCACCAACGAATTTACCACCCGTGCCATGCGCTTGTCCAATGGCATCACGGTTAAAGGGTCGAAGAAGAAGCAATACGTCGATTTCAAGGACAATCGAGATACCTGGGATGAAGCTCTCGACAAGGAAGTGCTTGCAGCCCTCCTCAAGAACTATAAGGAGCATGTCAGCAAAGAATATCTGCCTGCTTTCTATCGGACTATCTCCAGCAAGTTCGGCAACGATTACACCAAATTCGTCAATTACCTCTACGACAAATCCGCGATCATGAAGCCAGGCAAGAAGCTCTATATCAAGAAACGAAGCTACAAGAAAGACCCGGGCGTTCAATACGGTCTGGACCTATTGGAGACCATGGCTGATTTCCAAGAGAAATTGTATGGTGCTGCAGCAGACAGTATTCAAGAGCAAGAGAAATATCTTTGTGATGCAAAGCTCAGGATGGAAGAAGACCTTCCCCATTATTCTGATGCGAATTTCACCCTGCGCCTAAGCTATGGCCAGGTAGGAGGATTCACGCTCAATGGTGCCAATTCCGGCTATTATACTACGGCAGAAAGTATTGTCAAGAAGATGGAACAAGGCGGCAAGGTGATCGACTACTTGGCAGAGCCAATCATGAAGCAATTGATGAGCGCACAGGATTTCGGACCCTACCAAGACAAGACCACAGGGAAGATGCAACTTTGCTTCCTCACCAATAATGATATTACGGGTGGCAACAGTGGGTCTCCCATTTTCGATGGAAACGGTCGACTGATCGGACTTGCCTTTGATGGTAACTGGGACAGTTTGTCCAGCGACATCTATTTCGACAAGAAATTAGCTCGTTGCATTGGCGTTGACATTCGCTACGTCCTATACCTCATGGACAAATGGGGACATGCCGACCGCCTGTTGAAAGAGATCAATCCACAATAATTAGACACTACCCTTTGGGCGCAAATTCAATTCAATCAACATCATGCATATCGTTGTCGCTGGAAATATAGGAAGTGGGAAGACCACCTTGACGACCTTGCTCGCCAAGTATTATGGCTGGATGCCCCGCTTTGAAGCAGTTGACTATAATCCCTATTTAGCCGATTACTATCAGGATATCCATCGATGGTCGTTCAACCTTGAGGTTTATTTCCTGAAACAACGGTTTAAAGATCTCATCGAGATCAACCATTCTGAGAAAACGATCATCCAAGACCGGTCCATCTTTGAGGGCGTATATGTCTTCGCAGCCAATAATAGGGCTATGGGCAACTTGTCTGACCGCGACTTCACGACGTATATGGAACTATTTGAGTCGATGATGACCCTCGTGAAATATCCAGAATTGATGATATACCTCCGGGCTTCCGTCCCTCATTTAGTGGAAAACATTCAAAAGCGGGGCAGGGATTATGAGCAATCCATGCAGATTGATTATCTGGAAAACCTGAACAAACGGTACGATGACTTTATCTTCCACAAATATCAAGGGAAAATACTACCCATTGAGGTGGATGACATCGACTTCCAAAACAACCCAAAGGACTTTGCTAAGATCGTGGACCAGGTAGATGCCCGCTTGTTCGGACTCTTCTCACACCAAGAATAACTAATCACAATCAAGAATATGCATATTGCAGTAGCTGGAAATATCGGAAGTGGCAAGACTACCCTGACAAAGATGCTTGCCAAGCGTTATAAATGGACCCCTCGTTTTGAACCCGTTGACAACAATCCTTATTTAGAGGATTTCTATAAGGATATGGCAAGATGGTCATTCAACCTGCAGGTCTATTTCTTGAACAAGCGCTTCAAGGAAGTTGTCGAGATCTCGAAAAGTAAGGATACCATTATCCAAGACCGAACGATCTTCGAGGATGCTAAAATCTTTGCGCCCAATCTTCACGACATGGGTATGATGAGTGACCGTGACTTTCAAAACTATAGTGATCTCTTCGATCTGATGATGTCGATCGTAGGACTGCCCGACCTGATGATCTACATCCGTTCGTCCATTCCTAACTTGATTGCCCAGATCGCTAAGCGGGGCAGGGATTATGAACAGTCGATCCGTATCGACTATCTTGAAGGACTGAACAAGCGGTATGAGGACTGGATCCGTACCTATCCAGGGCACTTGATCATTATAGAAGGCGATCACACTAAGTTTGAGAATAACCTGCAGGACTTCCAAAAGATCACGGACATGATCGATGCCAAGCTCTATGGGTTCTTCCCCATGGACGAGAAATAAGGATCAGAGTCTATCGGTCCTTGATCTGATGAGCAGGGGAAGCGTATCAGAAGACGTGATTCATGACATTGGCTGGTGGTCGCTGGGCTGCAAGCTCTCCTTTCATAAATTCCATGTAAGGAGCCACGTGCTCGAAGAATTGATAATAGCCTTTACAAAGATAGTTCAAGCCTGGCTGATTGTACTTATCCCGTAAGAAGCGGTTCTTTGGGCATTCTCCATGACAGGCAAACTGAAACTTGCATTCCTTGCATTGGCGAGGCAACAACTGATGCTTCATCTTCGCAAACTGTTTCTGCTGGTCGGAATACATCATCTCCGTTAAGGTCTTGGTATGGATATTCCCTAACCGGTATTCTGGATACACGAAATGGTCACAGGAGTACACATCCCCATTAAACTCCATGATACCAGCATGTCCACATTCCTTGGCCATGGAACAGAGACCAGGGGCTACCCCTACCCAGTTGGCTAAGGTCGAATCAAACAATTGTATGAAATATTCGCCCACATCATGGTGCACCCACTCATCAAAGATCGTGCATAGGAAATTTCCCCATTGCTCTGGTGTCACCGAAAAGTCGGTCAGTTCCCCACCCTCTTGCATGCCCGGAGCTAAGGTCAGTCCGTCAGCACGTGTCACCTTGCGTTCGACAATCGGCGTAAACTGGATATACTTACAGTGAATCTCCTTGAAGAAATGATAGAAGTCTAAGGGATAATCCGCATTGAAATCATTGACAACCGCCAATGCATTCCATTCCACCCCATGTTTGTTTAACAGGTGAATACCCTGCATCACCTTTTGGAAAGTCGGCTTCCCTGTCGCCGTCTTCCTGTACTCATCGTGAAACTCTTGTGGTCCGTCAATAGAGACACCCACAAGAAAATGATTCTCCTTGAAGAACTCGCACCACTCATCCGTAATCAACGTACCATTGGTCTGGATACAATTATCGATCTGATGCCCCCGGGCATACCGCCTTTCCAGCTCGAGCGCATGTTTGTAAAAGGATATCGGGCGCATGAGTGTCTCTCCACCATGCCATGTAAACAGCACCTGAGGCATCGTCTGTGCCTCGATGTACTCCTTGATGAACCGTTCCAAGAGATCCTCCGTGATCACATGGTTTTGAGCATGGTCATACAGCTTGTCCTTCTCTAAATAATAGCAATACTTACATCTGAGATTACAGAGGGATCCTGCTGGTTTCAACATGATATACAAAGGATTGCCAAAAGGTGCTATTGTTGCCATGATAATGTCTATATTGATTGAATGAATGATAATTTTAGCTACAAAGGTACACATTCTTAATAAAAAAAAGTAATTTTGCAGGATAAAATCAAAGTTATCACCCATGAAGACTGATGTAGAAATAGCTCGCGAGCGTCATTTGCTCCGCATTGATGAGATTGCAAGAAACGTAGATATGCCCACAGATGAGCTGGAGCATTATGGAAAATACATGGCAAAGGTTCCCATTCATCTGATTGACAATAAGAAGGTTGCGAACAGTAACCTGATCTTAGTCACCGCCATCACACCCACGAAAGCAGGTATCGGTAAGACGACCACCTGCATAGGATTGGCACAAGGCATGAACAAGATGGGCAAGAAAGCAATCACTGCCTTGCGCGAACCCAGTCTCGGCCCTTGTTTCGGCATGAAAGGAGGAGCCACGGGAGGAGGCTATTCACAGGTCTTGCCCATGGAAAAAATCAACCTGCATTTCACCGGTGACTTCCATGCAGTTACGACTGCCAATAACATGATCGCAGCCTTGCTTGACAACTATATCTACCAACACCAGGATGAAGGATTTGGGCTCAAGGAAGTGTACTGGCGTCGCGTGATGGACATCAACGACCGGAGCTTGAGAGACATTGTGATCGGCATTGGTCCCAAGACCAATGGTATTGTGCGAGAGACTGGCTTTGATATTACGCCAGCCAGTGAGATCATGGCGATCCTCTGCTTGGCTAAAGATGAGGATGACCTTAGAAAGAGACTCAACAATATCCTTTTAGGCATTACCATGGACGACCAACCCTTCACCCTAAAAGACATGGGCGTGACGGGCGCTATCATGGTGCTCTTGCAAGATGCGCTCAAGCCCAATCTTGTGCAGACCTTAGAGGGGACACCTGCCATGATCCATGGAGGACCGTTTGCGAATATTGCACATGGATGCAACAGCATCTTAGCCACCAAGATGGCAATGACATTCGGAGATTATGTCATCACCGAGGCTGGGTTCGGTGCCGACTTAGGGGCGGAAAAATTCTATGATATCGTATGCCGAAAAGCTGGACTACAACCCAGGCTCACTATTCTCGTCGCTACCATCCAAGGGCTGAAGATGCATGGAGGCATCCCCTTGGCTTCCATCAAAGACCCAAACCCGGAAGGGGTGAGAAAAGGACTGGAGAACCTTGACAAGCATATTGAGAACCTACAGCGATTCGGGCAGACCGTCATCGTCACACTCAACCATTTCGCTACGGACACAGAAGAGGAGGAAAACATCTTGGCTGAACATTGCAAGCAGATGAAGGTGGGGTTTGCCATCAACGATGCCTTTATACAAGGAGGAAACGGGTGTTCTGGACTGGCTCAATTAGCCGTTGACACCATTCAAGCACAGCCTTCACGACCTTTGCAGTTTATCTATGAGGAGAATGACCTCATCACAACAAAGATCAGCAAGGTAGCACAGAACGTGTATGGTGCCGCGAAGGTGGCATTCAGACCTGCTGCTCAACGTGCCATCGACAGACTGGAAAAATGGGGATATGGACAATTGCCTGTATGTATTGCCAAAACACAATATTCGTTCAGCGATAATTCCAAAAGCTATGGCGTACCCAAGGACTTTACCTTTACGATCCGGGATGTCGTGGTGAATGCAGGGGCAGGCATGATCGTAGCCATCGCAGGGGATATTATGCGCATGCCTGGTCTCCCCAAGCATCCAAACGCTTTGCATATTGACCTCGTCAATGGCATTGCCGAAGGATTGGGATAGGAGGACAACTCCTACCCCCTACTTTACCAAGAAACAAACCATTTAACATTTATAATTCTATGAAACAAATATTATTACTGACCTTATGGTTATCTTGCTCCCTCCCCTTACTTGCGAAAGGAGCAGTGCTTCCTCAACGAATTTCCCTGAAAGGTACATGGCAGTTCGCACTGGATCCTGACTCTAACAAGAGCCAGGCATCTGTCTTGGAAGACAGGATCCAACTGCCAGGAACCACGGACACGAATCGCAAAGGCTTTCCTTGTACCAACAAACAGGAGACAACCCACTTAACCAGACTTTTTTCCTATATAGGCAGAGCCTGGTACAGACGAACCCTCTCGATCCCCAAATCTTGGAAAAAGCAAGTGATCACCCTTCACTTAGAGCGTACGAAACCAACAATGGTCTTCATTGATGGGAAGAAAGTGGGAACCAACAACAATATCTCCACCCCACAGATATACGACCTGACTCACTTCCTGAAGCCAGGAGACCATGACTTGACCATCTTGGTAGACAATGCCCATGGCGTTCCCCATCAACTGTACGCCAACTCCCATGCCTATACAGAGGACACGCAAACCAACTGGAATGGCATTATTGGAGAAATATACTTGCAAGCTACGCCCAAAGGCTACGTGGAGCAGAAATCATATCCCAAAGAAACCTTGCCCTGCTTCAAGGATTTCCATATTCAAGGGCATCATTTCTTTGCCAACGGCCGCATGACCTTCCTGCGGGGCAAGCACGACGCCTGCGTCTGGCCCCTCACCGCACATGTTGCCATGGATAAGGAATCATGGATGAACTACCTTGGGACTCTCAAGGAATATGGCATCAACCATATCCGCTTCCATTCCTGGTGTCCACCAGAGGCTGCCTTTGCTGCAGCTGATGAGTTAGGGTTCTACCTACAACCCGAGCTCCCTTTCTGGGGCAGTTTCGATGCTAAGGACACAGTATTGATGGCTTTCTTGCATAAGGAAGGGATCAACATCTTGAAAGAATACGGTCATCATCCTTCCTTTGTCATGATGGCACTAGGCAATGAGCTATGGGGAGACATTGATGAGATGAAGGCCTTTGTCGATGACTTCAGGAAGGTGAATTCCCGAATCCTCTATACCTTCGGCTCCAATTACTATCTCGGTTTCAAAGGTTGGCATGAAGGTATGGATTATTTCACGACCTGTCGCGTAGGAGAAGAGGCATACGGGGAATACCAGACCCATACCCGCAGTTCCTTCTCCTTTGCAGATGCCGCAGAAGGTGGGATCATCAATCATTTCTACCCTGCCACTTGGCGCACTTTCGATGAAGCTATCAAAGCTTGTCCCGTACCTGTTATCAGTCATGAGACGGCACAATTCCAGACTTACCCTGATTATAATGAGATCAAGAAGTATACGGGAGTCCTCTATCCCTATAACATGGAAATCTTCCGCGAGCGACTGAGAAAGGCTGGGATGCTCGACCAAGCAGAAGATTTTCATAAGGCGAGTGGACGATGGTCGGTAGAACTGTATAAGTCGGACATAGAAATGGACCTTCGGTCAAAGGACATGGCTGGATTCCAACTCCTCGACTTACAAGACTATCCAGGACAGGGATCCGCATATATAGGACTGTTGGATGCTTTTATGGAGAGCAAAGGCATTACCACCCCTGAGGAATTCCGTCAATGGTGCGCACCTGTCGTTCCTCTATTCGTCGCCAAGAAATACTGTTTCCGTACTGACGAAGGTTTCCATGCAGACCTTGAGATCGCCAATTATAGTGAAACGCCATTTGACAATAAGACTTTGCACTGGCAATTGGCATCAGCAGACGAAGTACTCCTCCAAGGCGATTTCCCTATTACATCCGACCGACAGGGCGTGACTAAGGCTGGGACCATTCAGGAATCCTTGCCCAAGATCATACACGCCATACGCTGTGACCTCACGCTCAGCATACCGGGAACAAAATATAAGAACACGTATCCCATCTGGATCTATCCTTCGAAGAACCAACTGGAAGCATTGAAGAAAAAGGTAATCATCACGGACACATTGACAGCGGCAATCCAAGAAAAGCTTCAACGAGGTGCCAAGGTATTGCTCATGCCCAAGGCAGGTACCTTCAAGAACACCGTAGGAGGACTTTTTGCTACGGACTATTGGAACTACCGGATGTTCAAGACGATCTCGGAAAAGAACAACCGACCTGTCTCTCCTGGCACTTTAGGGATTCTCACAGATCCCAAGCATCCTATCTTCCAAGATTTCCCAACAGAGATGCACACAAACTGGCAATGGTATCCCATCATCCGAAACAGCAGTCCTATGATCCTTGACCGACTGGAGAAAAGCTACCGCCCGATCGTGCAAGTCATTGACAACATAGAACGCAACCATAAGCTCGGTCTTCTCTTCGAGTTTACCATCGGCAAGGGAAAGCTACTGTTCTGTATGTCCAACCTTGAAAAGGCATCCGAATACCCAGAAGGAGAACAACTGTTCTTAAGTATACTGGAGTACATGCAATCGGATGATTTCCATCCAAGTACTTCAATGACACTCTCCCGACTCCTTGAGACGCTGAATCAAAAAGCAAGCGACAATGACATCAAGGAATTGAATAATATCTCTTACCATTAAGTCATTGTCGCTTGTAAAGCGTCAAAAGTACCTTCGCATCAATATAAATAGAACATACGCTCCATGAGATGCCATTTATCCGTAGAGGTCATTCCTTCATGGCATCCTTGGAGCGCAGCAACATAATCTTCCCATTCCTGCTGGCGAGGAAGAGTAGCCAAACGGGCCATGGCCGTATCCCAATCGAAGTCGAGTGGCGTTTCAACGATCATGAACACCTTGTTCTCATAGATATACATCTCCATTTCAAGAATGCCAACTTCCCGGATTCCATTAATGATCTCTTTCCAAGCTTTCCCTTCGCTATGTGCTTCGCGATAACGGGCAATCAGTTGGGCATCGTCCCTCAGGTCCAAGGTACGACAATAACGCTTGACGGGCTGATGGTATTCCTGTACGCGATAACCTTCAGTTTTCTTATTCTCTTCCATATATGTGATTGTTAATATCTTATTTAATTTTCAATACGGGTGCAATGGTATTGCAAGGCTTGGCAGGCAGATCTACGGCCAACCCTCCTGCTGTCCGATGGCATTTCACCTTACCATATCCTAATAAGGTAACCGACCTAATTTTCCCAGGATAGAGTTTGCTGGTCGTCGAAAGACTCTTGATGATCACTTGATGGTCATGAGGCCATGCCAATGGAACAGCATAGAGGGTCTTACCTTTTTGCGTGAACCTTATTTCTGAAGCACCAGCCTTTGTATAGGAATCTTCATTGAAGCCCTGTGCATTGATCTTGATGTCCGACTCTGCGATAGGACCTTCTCCGAAGACTTTCCATGGACGTGTACCGATGATACTCTCCTGGTTCACACGCATCCATGCGCCAAACTCATCTAAGATCGCTTTTTCCTTTTCATCAAAGGTGCCATCACTACGCAAAGGCACAGAAAGCAATAAGTTCCCATTCTTGCTTACGACATCAACCAAGAGCTTAGCTACCTGTGAAGCGGTCTTATACCATCCTTTCTCGTAGATCTCAGTATTATAATGCCATCCCCCAATGCAAGAACACGTCTGCCAAGGACGATTGATGATCTGGTTCGGAGCGCCACGTTCCACATCCCATGTAATGCCCTTACGTTGTTGCTCATCCAATATCTTGCCAAACATCACTGCCGTCATCTTACCCTGATGGGTAGCAAGATTGTGATTATAGAAATCAGCCGCAATCTTCAAGCCACAATCACTAATCGGCCAAAACGGAAGTACGGTCACATCAAAATAGATCAAGTCTGGGTTATAACGGTTGATCGCGTCAAGTGTACGGTTATAGAAATTTGTCACAAACCTCTGTGATGGTCGGGCTGCGCCATTCCCCCATCCCCATTGCTTATGGATCATACCATCAGCCCAAGACCCTTGGCTTAGAGGGTGGTTCTGCTGGTAGAGGTCTTGAGGATCAAGACCTTCCCACCATTTGCCTTTCCCATCAGCTTTCGTCATCCATCCATCATATGGGACGCCCATCTTATCCCCACTGAGGTCATAGCGGCGTGATGGCTCGTACCAAGTCCAAGCATGGTCTGCATGGAAAGAAATACCAAATTTCAGTCCGTACTTACGGGCAGCTTTTGCCCAACCCGCCAGGATATCCTTGTGTGGACCTATGTTCTTGGCATTCCATGGCTGATACTTAGAGTCCCAAAGGTCAAAATTGTCATGATGGTTGCCCAATGCAAAGAAATACTGCGCGCCCAAGCTCTTATAGTAAGCCACTAAAGAGTCAGGATTCCACCGCTCTGCCTTAAAGAGCGGAAGGATATCCTTAAAGCCCACCTCCGACTGATGTCCATAATGTTCCCGATGGTATTTCCATGCCTTTGAGCCCTCTTGATACATCGATCGAGCCATCCAGTCTCCGGATCCTTCCACACATTGCGGTCCCCAATGCGCCCAAATGCCAAATTTCGCATTGCGAAACCATTCCGGCACCTGATATTGACTTTCAAGCGATTCCCACGTAGGCTGATACTTGCCTGTCATCATCTTCTCCTGAGCCTCAGAAACGGGGACTTCAAACTGTTGTGCCCCAGCAGTTGCTGCAGAAAGCAGCAATAATCCTGTTAATAATGATAACTTCATCTCTTTCATTTTATTATAGATAACGGGAATAAAAGATTCTTATGATCATTCACTCATCAATTTTTAATGATAGCCTTCATTTTGCTTAAGATTCTTATCCACGTTTAAATCATTTTGTGGAATAGGAAAATAGCGGTTATGATCTGACCAAGAACGAGTTTCGAATTTATAATATCCATCCTTATCTACAGGAGATGCTGTTGAACCACTACCACGATAATTGCGAGCATGAGGATCATCAGATAGCTTCACGCCCGTAAAAGTATGATTGAGTTCTTCTTTAGCGATACCCCAGCGCAAGACATCGAAATAACGCAACCCTTCGAAAGCCAATTCTACTCGACGTTCTTGACGAACAGCCTGACGAACATCTTCTTGTGTAGACAATTCTGCTTTCTCCTGACTTCGTCACTCAAAAATGTCCATTTCGTAATTGATTGATAAACAACATTTTGTATCTTTGCATACCCTAATTTTGGGGTACGCAAAAGGTC
>ONBG01000073.1 GCA_900316015.1 uncultured Prevotella sp.
AGCAAATATGAAGAAACCAATTATTACTATTCTGTTTGCCATCGTCGCATTGATGGGACTGGCACAGACAAAGACTGCAACTATCACTGGTTATTCACCTGCTCTGAAAGACGGCACATTGGTTATTGGTGGTGCTGGCACTTCATGGGAAATTGTAGACAGTGTTAGGGCTGGACATTTCAGCCTGACTGTTCCTGTAGAAGGTCTCTCTGTTGGTGGTATGTCTTGTATTGGCGAAGGTCTCCCTAATTTTACTTTAAACCTGATGCTGAAGCCTGGAGTAACGGTGAAAGTATCTGGCACAGATTGCCTCTTTCCTCTATGGAAAGTAGAAAGCCCGATTCCTGAGCAGCAGACGTTAAACCGTATAAGAGACTATTGTCGTGAAACTATCGTAGATTTTATCAAAATAGAACAGAATAGAGATATGGCAAAGTTCGACTCTATCAACTTGGTATTAATGAAGCAAGAGCTTGACATTCTTTCCTCATTACCTGTGGATGTTGCCTCAATCAGCAAACTGAGTAACATAGCCAGGATGCCGAAAAATATGAAAGACTTTCCATATATGGAGCAATTGAAGAATCTTGAGAAGACTTTTGCTGCTCGCGCGCCGAAAGGATTTGAAGCTCAGCTGGCAGAGATACACACCTATATTTATCCCCCAAAAGTCCTACAGTTGGGCGATGAAGCCGTTGATGCAGAGCTCTTCGATATGCAGGGAAACAAACATCATTTGTTTGATGCCTTCGCCGATGGGCGCTATGTATTGCTAGATTTCTGGGGAATCGGATGTGGCCCGTGCAGAATGTCTGAACCAGAGATGAGAGAGGTCTATGAGAGAATGAAAGGAAAGCTTGAAATCATTGGTATTAATGAGGATGATGTTTCTACTTGGAAAAATAGTGATTTCAGCAAGAGCATTATTTGGAAGAACTGGAACGACGGCATGAGGGGAAGCAGCGTCAACAGTATATATTGCGATATGGGAGCCATACCTTATTATGTGTTGATCACGCCTGATAAACGCATCGTCTGGAAAGCCATGGGTTATAATCCGGGATGGTTCTTAGGTATAGCTGACGTCGTAAACGGACTCAGAATCAAGCAGGACAACAGTGCCAATTACCATTTCAGCGTCCGCCAGATAAATACCAACGCCAACGGCACCACCATCAAGTTCCGCTATTATGGTCATAAAGACTATTGGTTCCGCATCGTAAAGGAATCCTATCTTGAAGCCAATGGCAAGAGATATAGACTAATGACAGCCGATGGAATAACTCTTGATGAGAACAACTATCCCGCTGTAAAAGCAACAGATGCCACCAATGGCTTCCAAAGTGGCTTGAACTATTCTTCGAAACCATTCCCCAAACATTCGACTTCAAGGAAGGCGACGGCGAAGGAGCTTTCGTCATTCGCAATGTTTCAGTAAAATAGGCAATCATGAACAAGAAAACTATCATTACAATGATGCTCGCACTCGTCACAATGGCGGGATGTATTGACAAAAGTGGTGCAGATTTTGAAGTGTCTCTTGAGGGACAACTTGTAAAAACTGACGTGAATAAGGGCAAATGGCCCAAATGGATGTTTGGAGACGATATCTGCTCCTGGGATAGAGACTGGAACCTCTATTTAAGCAAACTGACAAGGACAGAATGGCAGAAAGCAGAGAAGGTATTGGTCCACGGACATGGGCAGAATGAGTTTGGGGATATGGTCTTATCGCAGGACGATGATGGAGCATTATATGTTATTGATCATCCCTTTGAAGATGACATGGCGAGTTTTTTGCTGACCTCTCTGACGAAAATTAAACAAACAGAAAATAGTACCGCAATAAAGGATCCGAACAACTGGGAGAGGTATGACCTTTCGAAAATGCCTTTTTGGCTGTGTGGTGATCAGTTTGTAATATTATCCGACTCCACCATTCTCACGATAGGAACGCCTAAAGATGATATACACCACATTTTCTCTGTCGTCAACTTTAAGAACCAGACATTCACTCCGCTTGACTATTGGCCCAACGATAGTACGCCGGAGGTCTTGGACGAGGAGAAACTGATGGTATATACCCAAGGGAGCGGCATTAAAGGGAATGGTAAAGACAGATTCCTATATTGGGATGATTCGGGAAAGTTTGCTTTCATATTTACTATTGACGGCACAAAAATGAATATCCTGAACCATATCTATTCTGACCGCCTCCCAATAGCTAAGACTCCATCACTCGAACGGATTCATTGCTGCGCAGACAATGACAGGATATATCTGCTTTATAAGCATTCCACTATCAAGGGCGAAATCATGGAGAAATTTGATATGAAAGACCCTTTCCCGTGGGGTAATACCGTTGAAGTGTATGACTGGGAAGGTGTCAAGCAGCACATCATTCATCTTGACAAGTTGGGGCAAGAGATCATGCTGTCCAAGGACAGCAAGACCCTTTACCTTTATTCTGATTTTATCGATGATGAAACTGATCCCTATATTTACTCATACGATTTGAGCTCTCTGAAATAAATCTCTGATAAGTAATGTTATGAACAAGAAATATATACAGGCTGCGATTCTCTCAATCGTTGGTATATTATTCATTTGCGGCTGTATGCAAACATCCAAGAATACAAAGGACTCCACACAAGAATCTGAACAGGAAACTGTCGATACTTTACATATCCCGCAGGTGGGGGAAAAAGCCGTTGATGCAGAACTCTTCGACATGCAGGGGAACAAGCATCATCTGTTTGAAGCCTTCGCAGATGGACGCTATGTACTGCTCGACTTCTGGAATCTCCATTGTGGTTCGTGCCGAAAGGCAGAGTCGGAGTTGCTGGAGGTCTATGACCGGATGAAAGACCGACTGGAAATCGTTGCCATCAACTTGGATTCAATTTCAGAGTGGCAAGCGCACGAATGGAGCAAGAAGATTGTTTGGAAGAACTGGAATGACGGCAAGAAGTTCAAAAAAGGAGGTGTCAAGAGCCACTATTACGACTTCAATGCCGTACCCTTCTACGTATTATTGTCGCCCGATGGTCGTATCCTTTGGGAGATGACAGGTTATGTCACAGGATCTTTCCTTGGGATGACAGAGGCTTTGAATGGTCCCAAGCAAGACAATTTTGCGAATCCAAATCTTGCCATCAGGAAAATTGATGTCGGCAACAAAGGCACAACCATCAGTTTCCGATATTATACAGAGAAGGGGTTCTGGTTCAGCATTGCCCATGATTCTTACCTTACTGCCAACGGTAAGAAATACAAACTGACAGCAGCCGACGGTATCACGCTCGACGAAAACAACACGCCTCAAACCAAAGCATACACCGTCAGGGCAAAATATGGCATCGACATTAACTATTGTGACTTCGCCCTTACCTTGGAGCCATTCGAAACCATTCCCCAAACATTCGACTTCAAGGAAGGCGACGGCGAAGGAGCTTTCGTCATCCGCAATGTTTCAGTAGAATAAACCATTATGAACAAGAAAAACATCATTACTATCCTGCTCAGCCTCGTCTCAATGACGGGGCTGGCACAGACAAAGACAGCTACTGTCACTGGTTATTCACCCGCTCTGAAAGACGGCACATTGGTGCTGGCTGGTACAGGTACTTCTGGAACTGTCGTAGACACTGTGCAGGCCGGACGTTTCACCTACACCCTGCCCGTTGAGAAATTTACCGAGAGTTTTCTCTCTTTTCTTGGCGAAGGCTGCCCCAGATCTTACACTCTAATCTTCTTGCGTCCCGATGTGACTGTGAAAGTGACGGGCAATGACTGTCTTAACCCCTTATGGAAAGTGGAAAGCCCGATACCTGAACAGCAGACCCAGAACCGTC
>ONBG01000045.1 GCA_900316015.1 uncultured Prevotella sp.
TTTTAATAACAGAAGTTTTTCTTCTTCAGTGTACTGATTCATTACTTTTTTCCTTTTACTTCTTTTTAATGAAGTGTCAACTTATTCAGTACAATACAACCTGTCACGCCTCCAGCAGAAAGGCATAAGCCATTCCACAGCAAGACATGCCCCACTTTTCAAGAGGACAACACTAATCGAAGAAAAACATAGGCTTTTATTTTGTATATCCCATGATTTTCCGTACCTTTGTAAGCACAATCATCAACCCAATCACATGAAAACAAAATGAAGAAAACCTTTACGATCTTATTCATTGCGCTTGCCGCAATGACATCCTGCAGCCAGAAAGGACCCTGGAAAGTGGTATGGCAGGAGAACTTCAAGGGACAAGAATTGGACACAACCGTATGGAGCCGCATTGACAGAGGAAGGGCAGACTGGAACAATTTCATGTCGAAGGAGGACAGGCTCTATGACGTGAAAGACGGCATGCTCATCCTGAAAGGCATGAAGAACGACAACTTGACAAGAGACACAGCCACCTATATCACGGGAGGGGTGTGGACAAAAGGCAAGCATGCTTTCATGGGTGGCAAGATAGAGATCCGTGCACGCCTGCATGGAGCGACAGGAGCCTGGCCGGCATTCTGGCTGTTGCCCTTCGATACGCAACATAACAAATGGCCAGACGGCGGTGAGGTGGATATCATGGAACGCCTAAACAATGACAGCATCGCCTATCAGACCGTCCACTCCCACTATACCTACACCCTGAAACTATCCGAGACGCCCCCGCACGGAGGCATTGGGACCATCAATAGGGACGGTTTCAACACCTATGCCGTGGAGTTCTATCCCGATAGCTTAGTGTTCAGCATCAACGGGAAGAAAACGTTCAGCTATCCTAAGATCGAGACCGACAAGCCCGGACAATTTCCCTACTATAAGCCGATGTTCCTGATGCTCGACATGCAGTTGGGCGGAAAATGGGTAGGGAGAGTCGACCCGAACGATCTCCCCGTACAAATGGAGATCGACTGGGTAAAGCACTATCAACGGAAAAAATAACGATTCGAGATGAAGAAGCACCTGCGCCCCTTGGGTTTACAGGTGCTTTTTTACTTCTGCAGGAACCCCTGCCGCCATGCAATCATCTGGAATATCGTGCGTGACCACGCTGCCAGCGGCAATGATGCAACGCTTCCCAATGGTAACCCCAGGGCAAACCGTGACATTCCCACAGATCCAAGTGTCCTCCCCTACCGTGATCGGGAAGGTGGTCTCGTGAGGAATCCTGCGGGAGACATAGTCCATTGGGTGCTGAGGCGTATAGAAAGCGCAATTCGGACCTACCAAGACATGGTCGCCAATCGTGATGTTCCCCCCGTCTAAGAAGGTGCAGTTATAATTGATGAAAACATGCTCGCCAAGATGGATACCGTGCCCATGGTCGCAAGTGATGGGAGGAGAGACTGTGGAAGAGGCGGGAATGCCAGGGATCAAGTCCTCTAATGCATTCCGATAGTCCTTATCATGGATCGTCATTGTACGCAAGCGCGCACATGCAGACTGGGCATGTATCAAGCTCGCCATGATCTCTGGATCATCGAAGCGATACAACATCTGGCTTCGCATTTTCTCTATTTCCTTCATGTCCGTTCTATTTAGAAAATCTTTTCCTTGTAACGGAAGAGACCGAAGATTATTGCCAAGAAAAAGCAGGGACCCCAAGAACCAGCCTCATCGCCAGCTTAGGATCCCTGCTTGAGCATGGAAAGCCTTATTTTTTATCAAGGCCTGTCTTTCACAGCCGTACCGAACTTCGAGGGCTGAGGACCCATCACGAATTCCAAGGTACCGCCCTTGACGATGTCATCAAAGGAAATATACGACTTGGTGTATTTCTTCCCATTTAGCTTTGCGCTCTGGATATACATGTTCTCTTTGCTGTTATTCTTCGCAACTACCGTGAACGTCTTTCCATCGCGTACCCTCAGGGTAGCCTTGTCGAAGATCGGGCTACCGAAGATGAATTTCCCGCCTGCAGGTTCTACCTGATACAGTCCGCAAGAAGAAAGGATATACCATGCCGACATCTGCCCTACGTCCTCATTGCCGCACAGCCCATCCAAGGAGTCATTATAGAGCGTGTTCATGACATAGCGCAGTTTCTTGGCAGCTTTATAGGGCTGTCCCACATAGTTATACATATAAATAATGTGGTGACTGGGCTCATTGCCATGCGCGTACTGCCCGATGAGACCCGAGATGTCTGGTGAAGCCTGGTCACCCATGTCACCTTGGGCAATGAAGAGGGAATCAAGCTTGATGGTGAAAGGTTTCTCGCCTCCGAAAGCGCTCACCAGTCCGTGCACGTCATGAGGCACCAGCCAGGTGTACTGCCAAGCATTTCCCTCTGTATAATCATCCTGTCTGTGGACAGCATGGAAAGGACTAAAAGGCTCACGGAACGTCCCTTTCGACGTGACGCCACGCATGAAGCCCGTCTTCTTGTCGAAATAGTGGTCGCGATACGACTGGCTGCGCTTCAGGAAATACTTGTAATCAGCCGTCTTCTCGAGTTGCTTGGCCAATTGGGCGATGCTCCAATCGGCAAGCGCATACTCCATTCCCTTTGCCACGGTCTCGTGAGTGGGGTCGAGATCGCAGGGAATATAGCCATACTTCTTAAGCAAGTCCAAGCCCCTGTCATTGCCCATGGCCGTTTTCTTAGCAGCCTCGAAGACCTTCTCCTTATCCACCGGATAGCCCTTCAGAGCAATATCGATCAAGGCTGGGATCCCTGGGTTCCCTACCATACAATCCGTCTCGTTGCCCATCAGGTGCCAAACAGGCAGACGTCCCTGCTGGTCGGCAATATGCAACATGGTCTGAGCGATGTCCACTTCCTTCTCTGGATGGATGAGGGTCATCAACGGCATGGCTGCCCGATAGGTATCCCAAAGGGAGAAAGTTGTATAATTCGTAAAGTCCCCCTTGTGCATCTGCTTGTCCGGACCCCAATATTCCCCGTTCACGTCGTTGAAAACAGAAGGAGCGATCATGGTGTGATACAAACAAGTGTAGAAGATACGTCGTGCCACCTCATCCTTGGTGTCGATTGTGACCTTGCACAACTCCTTGTTCCAAGCCTGGTCGGCTGCTGCGACAGTCGCATTGAAGTCCCATCCCGGCAGTTCCTGTTGCATGTTCAACTTTGCGTTATCCACGCTGACGGGTGACAACCCGATTTTCACGAGGATCGGTTCATTGGCATTCTTGAAGGAGAACACGGCAACGCTATCCCCCTCTTGGTTAGCCAAGGTAACAGGGCGAGAGAACTCAGCCACGAAGTACACGCGCTGGTCATCAGCCCATCCCTTGGAGTATCTGTATCCTGTGACCACGGTTGCGCTCTCCTGTTTCACCTGGCTTTGTCGCCAAGCATCCCATCCAATGCCCTGCTTGAGATCGAGCCGGATCAGGCCTTCCTGTTGGTCAGCAGGGAAAGAATAGCGATGGAATGCCACTCGCTTCGTGGCAGTCAGCTCGACATGGATGCCGCTGTTCTGCAAGGTCAGCGAGTAATATCCCGGGCGCACACGCTCTGCACCATGTGAGAATGTTGCCTTGGTTTGTTCCTTGCAGGTAACCGGCAACAGGGCGATATCCCCTAAGTCACCGATGCCCGTCCCACTCAGGTGCTCGGAGCCAAAGCCGATGATCACGGAATCGCTATAATGATAGCCAGAGCACCAGTCCCAGCCCCGCGCTGGTTCCGTAGGACCCACTTGGACGAGTCCAAACGGGACATTGGCACCTAAGAAAACATGTCCATGCCCACCCGTACCGATATAAGGGTCGACATACTGTGTCAGTTGCTGCGCTGCCCCTGTTCCTATAGAGAGCGCAGCGATGGCAAATGCGAAAATTGACTTTTTCATCTGTTATTGAATTTTCAATCTTGTTTTTAAACGAATATCATTTGAAGCTGCCCCTACTTTCACGGTGACATCTCCTGCCTCCACCGTCCGTTGCATGTTGAGATCGGTAATCGCCAGGTCGTCTGGAGTCAGGGTAAAGGTAAGATGCTTCGTCTCCCCCTTACGGATATGTACCCGATCGAAGTCCTTCAGTTGGATGAATGGCTGCACGACCGATGCCGACTCATGCGTAAGATAGAGCTGAGGCACCTCGTCCCCATCCCTGTCCCCACTGTTCGTGACATCAAAGGAAACGGCATAATGATGGTTACCCTGGTCGGTCACCTGGAGATTGGAATAAGAGAACTGGGTATAGCTCAGTCCATAACCAAAGGCATAAAGCGGTTGGGCACTCTCCTCTACATAATCATGGAAAGCAGGACGCCTCTGGTTATAATAGAGAGGCAGTTGTCCTACCGAGCGAGGCACGGTAATGGGCAATCTTCCTGCCGGGTTATAATCACCGAACAGCACGTCAGCGATGGCATCTCCGCCTTCCTGACCTGGATACCAAGCCGTGAGCAGGGCATCGGCATGCTCAGATGCCCATACCTTGTCCAAGGGTCTTCCTTCGATATAGACCACCACCAAGGGCTTTCCAGTTTGCTTCAGTGCCTTGAGCAGTCGGTCTTGAAGTCCCAACAGGCGCAGGGAGGAACGGTCGTAGCCCTCCCCACATTCCATGTCGCTCACCGAATGGGCATCCGTGACGGCTGCTCCCGTCTGCTGATAGCTGGTCTTGAAATCACGTGCGCTCGAGCCACCGACGACCGCAACCACGACATCCGCCCGCTGAGCGGCGGCTACCGCCTTGTCGATATCGTTGGAAGTCGTGTCGCGAATGGCACAGCCCTTGACGTATTCCACCTGTGCCTCAGGGATTTTTGCACGGATCCCATCCACCACGGTCCGGATGTTACGATCCTCCTGGGGTGCGGTATAGTCACCTAACATATTATAACGGTTGTCCGCATTCGGTCCCACCACTGCCACGCGCATGTCCTTCCGCAGCGGCAGCAGATGGCGGTCGTTCTTCAAGAGGGTGATCGCAGCCTGTGCCACCTTCCTGGATACCTCGACATGAGCAGACGTGCGGACCCCATTGGCAGCCGCCTTCGGATCCACATAAGGATGCTCAAAGAGCCCCATCTGGAACTTCATCCTCAGGACTCGGGCGCAAGCCGTGTCCACGGCAGCCTGGTCTACTTCCCCACTGTTCACCGCATTGACCAACTGGGCGAACGAAAGGGTGCCTAAGTCGACGTCGACACCCGCCTTCAAGGCTTTTACTCCAGCCTCTTGGCGAGAGGAAGCCACATGATGCGTCTCCCAGATGCCATCGATACTATAGAGATCGGACACGACCAATCCCTTGAAATCCCACTGATGGCGCAGGATATCGGTCAGCAAATACCGATTGGAAGTGCAGGGTACCCCATCCATGGAGTTATAAGATGTCATCACGGACAATGCCCCCGCATCGATCACCCGCTTGAAAGGAGGAAGGAAATTATCCCATAGTTCCCGTTGCCCGATGTATGAGGGTCGTCCATTTTGTCCCCCTTCCGGGATGCCATAGGCGATGAAATGCTTCAAAGTGGCAAGGGTTGCGAACGGTTGGCCGATCTTTCCCGCCCCCAATCCTTTCACTTCGGCAGCTGCGATCTTGCCACTCAAGACAGGATCCTCGCCCATTGACTCTTCCATGCGCGACCAACGAGGATCGCGGGCCAAGTCCATCACCGGGCCATAGCTGATGTGTCCGCCCTGCAGTCGGATCTCCTTAGCGATGACCTGTCCCACCTGTTCAACCAGATCCGTCGACCAAGTGGAAGCCAGTCCGATACCCGTTGGGAAGACCGTAGCCCCAATAGCCATGTGCCCATGCGGTGCCTCTTCGGCTAAGAAGAGAGGGATCCCGAGTCGGGTATGCTCCAAGACATACTTCTGCAAGGCATTGCCTGCCTGCGCTGCGAGGAAAGGATTCAACCCGTTTGCCAGCGTTTTCTTCGTCCAGGGGTCGGCACGGTAGGTAGCCCAAAGCATCCCCACATGCTGTTCCTTTTGCTCTTTGATAAACTGATCAGACACTGTGACCCTCTTGCCTTGGATCACATAATCATCCCATGCCAATGTGCATAGGAGTTGACCGACCTTCTCTTCCAACGTCATCCGTTGCATCAGGTCGGTTACCCGTTGCTCCACGGGAAGCTTAGGATTGCGATAAGGAAGGACTTCCTTCGCAAAAGCGTCCCCAGAGCAACAGCAACAAAAAAGTACGATAATTGTTTTAAATAGCTTCATATATCTTTATTTTACAGCCAGTTTCTCATATCTGACTTGATGGTCATCATTGATGAATCCCACAGCCTTCAACTGGACATATCTTGCTCGCGTCGGCGTGAAGAACACCTCTTGCAGGATCGGGTTGTTCCGGATGTTGGAGAACTCACCAGAAGAAACTTCCTTAAGATGTCCCAAGTCCTCTCCTGCATAGATCTTATAATGGCTGACGATGCCCGTAGCTGCCGGTTTATAATACAAAGAACTTACCATTTGCGGCTTGCCTAAGTCGAGTGTGACCACGTCACCTTCCGACGGAGAGACCTTTGTATAGTCCAATCCCTTGATCTCAGATTCCTTTACCTCGTAGCTTTCCTTGGCGTTCGGGGCATAATAAGCACCGATCTCGCTGATGGTCAAGCAAGCCCTGGAGTCGAGGAAGCGGATGCGAAGCTCCTTGCTTTCTATGGTCTTGAAGCGCAATAGACGCTGGTATCCTACCGTGGTCGTCTCCTCTTTCATCTTGACAGGCAGCCACTGCGATCCCACCTTATACTCGACCGAGAATTTCTTGACACGTTGTCCCAATGGGATATACTCCATGATCTTCATCCTGTTCACCTTCGTAGGCTGCTTGAAACGGATCGTGATATCACCAGTGAGCACGTTATCGGCTGTCGCCCAATACGTATCATAGTCATCATCCGTCAGGGTCTTGGCAGAGAACGCTTTCCCACGAGAGCTGCTCACCTTGATGCTGGCTTTCTTTAACAGGTTGTTCGACAACTCAGAGACGATCCTTTTGTGCATCCCGATCAAGTTAATGGAATCTGTCTTGTAGATCAGTCCTTCCTTGTCAACAGGCATGTTCAAGATCAGGTTGGCATTATGCCCCACGCTGCGATAATAGAGATCGGTCAACTGGTCGACAGATTTCACCTTATTGTTCTCGCTGTCATGGTAGAACCAACCCGGTCGGATAGACACGTCGCACTCAGCGGGCACCCACTGGTCGCCGTCTGCATGACCAGACTGAAGTTCCCAATGGTTAGGGTACCCAGCATATACCTCGCCCTTTCTCAGGAACGACCAGTTCGTGGCAAAGGCATATCCCTTTTCGTTGCCGACCCATCGGCAGCCCGGTCCGCCATCGGAGAAGATAATGGCATGAGGCTGAAGCTCATCCAACATCTTATAAGCCCGAGGAAAGTCGTAATAAGTACGGCGGTCGATCGTTCTCTTTTCCTTTGCGCCTCCGTACCATCCGTCGCCCCCATTGGCACCATCGAACCATATCTCAAAGATATCCCCATATTTCGTGAGGAGTTCCCGCAACTGAGAATAGAAGTATTCCACATAGAAAGGAGTGCCATAGAAAGCTTGATGACGATCCCATGGAGACAGGTAAACGCCGAATTTCAGGCCATATTTCTTGCAAGCGGCAGAGAGCTCACCGACGATATCACCTTTCCCATCCTTATAAGGAGTGTTACGAATACAGTAATCAGTATACTTCGTTGGCCACAGGCAGAAGCCATCATGATGCTTGCAAGTCAGCACAACCCCTTTCAGTCCTGCTTTCTTGAAGGTCTGCACCCACTGTTCCACATTTGCCTTCGTAGGATTGAATGTCTCTAATTTTGAATCACCATATCCCCATTCCCTGTCATTAAACGTGTTCAGTCCGAAATGGATGAAAGCATAAGTCTGCATCTTCTGCCATTCCACCTGGTCAGGCGTAGGGATCGGGTAGCAAGGAGCAGGTGCTCCCACTTGATGGTCAGCGAGGCAACGGGTAGAGGCCGCTGCTAAAATGAGTGTGAAGAGTAATAGTTTTCTTTTCATGATAAAGGGTAATAGAATGTAATGAAAAACCAAAAAGAAAGTCCGGGGAAGACCACCCATAAGGTGTCCCCGGACGATATGGATAACCGTTAAAGCGGTTTATATTCCACAAATGCCTCCATGGCCTCATAGCAAGCCAGGCCAAGGTCGTCATACAACTTAGCCGTGCCACGGTTGCGGTCTTCAGCACGCTGCCAGAACAAGCGTTCGTCATTGCCCAAGAACGGAGCACTCTCCATCTGGCTCTGGTGTTTCAGGATCGAGTTACGCTTTGCGCGCAGTTCCTCAGGGCTCATCGGAACACACATCTCGATGTTCTCGATTTCCCATTCAGCCCAAGCGCCACGGTACATCCAGATGCGGCAGTCTTTCAACCATTCAGCACCAGCCTCTTTTTCCAGGTCGATGGCAGCCAAGACAGCATCCGTACATTTACGGTGGGTACCATGCGGGTCAGCCAAGTCGCCAGCCACATAGATCTGATGAGGTTTCACGGTCTGAATGAGATTGCGAACTATCTCCACATCCTTCTCTGTCATCGGGAGCTTCTCAATCTTACCGCTCTCATAGAACGGCAGGTCAAGGAAGTGTACACGATCCAAAGGAATCTGGTTGTACGTACAAGCCGTGCGAGCCTCGCCACGACGGATCAATCCCTTGATGGTCCGGATGTCCAAGGTATCCATGTCGCCTTCCTTCTTATTGGCAAAGAACTCCTTGATCTCCTTATATTTGTTCTTGATCACCTCATCCTTGTCACCCTCGAAGAGCTGGTTGAAGCCATTGATGAAGTGCATGAAGCGCGTTACTTCCTCATCTCCAACTGCGATGTTTCCGGAGGTCTCGTATGCAATATGTACCTCATGCCCCTGCTTCACCAGTCGGCGGATGGTACCGCCCATAGAGATCACGTCATCATCAGGATGCGGAGAGAAGACGATCACACGTTTCGGGAACGGTTTCGCACGCTCTGGCCGATAGGTATCATCCGCATTGGGTTTGCCACCCGGCCATCCCGTGATCGTGTGCTGCAAGTCATTGAACACCTTGATATTAGCATCATAGGCAGAGCCATACAACGCAAGCAGGTCGCTCAATCCATTTTCATTGTAATCCTTGTTCGTCAATTTCAGGATAGGCTTATGAGTCAACTGGCACAACCAAACCAATGCGGAACGCACCAATTTGTCTGTCCACTTGCAGGAAGTTACCAACCAAGGATGAACGATACGGGTCAGTTTGCCAGCTGCGGCAAGGTCGATGACCACATGAGCATCATTATGAGTCTGGAGGAAAGAAGCAGGGATCGCGTCGGAGCATTTCCCTTCCACAGTCTGCTCGATGATATCAGCCTTCTCATCGCCCCAAGCGGTAAGGAAGATCTTACGTGCAGACAGGATGGTGCTCACGCCCATGGTGATCGAGCAAGGCGGAACAGGCTCCCCTGTACCAAAGCTCATCGTCATTTCCTCGCGAGAGATCGCATCAATCAAGATCAAGCGGGAAGTAGAGGTGATGCTGGAACCCGGCTCATTCGTGGCGATATTGCCAATCCGCCCGATGCCCAGCAACATGATATCGATGCCTCCGAAGGTCTTGATCCGCTGCTCATAGAGACGGCAATACTCCTGTACGGAGTCCTGACTAATCGTGCCATCCGGTGAGAAAACATTCTGCGGGTCGATGTCGACATGATCCAAGAAGCGCTCCTTCAGCTGAGCGATGCTACTGTTCTTATTGTCTTTCGTGAGTGGGAAATACTCATAAGCATTGAACACCACCACGTTCTTGAAGCTCAGTTTTTCCTCCTTATACTTCCGGATCAGTTCTTGGAAGACAGGTGTCAGGGAAAGTCCGGTGCCCATACCGAGGACACAGTACCTGCCCTCTCTCTGTTTGTTCTTGATTTCAGCCTCAATGCTGTTGGCAATACTCTTGGCTCCCTCCTCGATAGAAGCGAAAATATCCGTATTGATCTTCTCGCGGCGAGTCAACTCTGAACGGTCAACAGCTGTCTGAGGACGATAGAACTCGACAGGGACCTTGTTCAAAACGATTTGTGAACTTAAATTCAGTTTCATAGCAAATTATTTATAGATTATCCTTTTCAATATCCTTGAAATACTTATAAGTGCCATGTTTCAGCTCATCTGTGGCAGCCTCGTCACATACGATGATGCCGTGGCGATGTGTCTGGAGGGCACTGATAGTCCAAGCCTGCGTGACAGGACCCTCGACTGCAGCCTGCAAAGCGCGAGCCTTATGATGACCGTTGCAGAGGATCATCACTTCCTTAGCAGCCATGACCGTACCAACGCCCACGGTCAAAGCGAGCTTAGGCACCTTGTTCACATCATTGTCGAAGAATCGGGAATTAGCAATGATCGTATCTGTGGTCAAGGTCTTCACGCGTGTACGGGAAGACAAGGAAGAGAAAGGCTCATTGAAAGCAATATGTCCATCAGGACCGATGCCACCGATAAACAAGTCGATGCCGCCAGCCTGCTCAATCATCTCCTCATAATGTGCGCACTCAGCCTCTAAATCTTCTGCATTTCCATTCAGGATATGGATATTTTCCTTGGGGCAGTCGATATGGTCGAAGAGGTTCCTTGCCATGAAAGAATGGTAGCTTTCGGGATGGTCAACAGGAAGTCCGACATATTCGTCCATATTGAAGGTAACCACATTCTTGAAAGAAACCCTTCCTTCCTGATTTGCTTTGACCAGTTCTGCATACATCCCTTCTGGGGAAGAACCGGTAGGCAGACCAAGAACAAAAGGCTTTTCCGGAGTGGGTTGAGCTGCATTGATACGCTCTACGACATGATTTGCAGCCCATTTGGACAGTAAATCATAATTCGATTCGATAATTACTCTCATAATTGCTTATTATTATAGATTGATAAATAACGTTCACCAAGCAGAACAGATCTGCTTTTTTAGCGTATGCAAAGGTACTACTTTTTGGTTAACAAAGCAACTAATATAGATAGGTTTTTTGGAATTTCACATTAATAAATATTCCAAGACACATTTTCCCTTCTCCCATGGGTAACAGGGATGGCAAAGGGATGAGGGGACACGGTCGGCGACCCGTCATCCCTATCACTGGGGAGCAATCCATCAGAAGGCTGCCGCCGATCATCCCGACAAGCACGGTTGCGACCTACACTACTCCTGTAGGCCACGACTTGTAGGACGATGGGAAGCAGCCTTCTGCATCAAGGAAGGATCACAGGCTCTCCCCAAAATCCTTCCGGAACTTATTCACTAATTCTTCCTGCCAATGTCCGATTTCTTTCAGCCTACCATAGAAGAACCGGAGGACGGGCGGTTCCATCACCCATTCCAGCCCGCCGATGAGGTTGCGGTTGTCCCATAGCCATTTCACGCGGTCGGCACAATACTTGATCTGACTGAGCGTGAACACCCTTCTGGGCACACCTAAGCGGAGCAATTCCAGCTCTGCATACCGTTCTGTGCCATCGGGCTCACGCTGTTCGGACAAGGTACCACGCTCCATGCCTCGGATGCCGCCTGCCAAATACATTGCAACCGTCACGGCAGCGGCGGGGTATTGGTTATGAGGCATATCCGGAACAAAGGCCTGGGCATTTAAGTGAGCCCCCAACCCACCGGAAGGAGTGATCACGGGAACACCATAATCCACCAATTCATTCACCAAATACTCGATGAACTCAGGTCCTTGACTCAGATACTCCATGTCAAGCGACTCATACAGACCTTGGGTCATCGCCTCGATGGAACGGACATCCATACCGCCATAGGTCAAGAAGCCCTCATACAGAGGAACATATTCCATCATCCTGTCATGCAGGGCTTTATTATGCGTGATGATCGCGCCGCCCCGAGCGAACCCTAATTTCCGCCCAGAGAAGTAGATAATGTCCATCTTATCCGCCAAGAGATGATAGATCTCCTTGGTATCCATATACTTACATTGTGCCTCGCGCTTCTTCATGAAATAGATATTGTCCTGAAGCAAGGAAGCATCCAGCACAGATACAACGCCATAATCGTGACAAATATCCGCCACAGCGCACATATTCTCCAAGCTCACTGGTTGCCCACCGATCAGGTTAGTCCCTGCTTCGACGCGCACAAAAGCCACCTTCTCCGGTCCCTTTTCCTGAAGGGTAGCCTTCAGCTTCTCCAAATCGAAGTTGCCTTTAAACGGCACATCACTTTGAGGAACAACGCCTTCAGGCCGTACCAATTCGATCACCGATCCACCCAACCGTGTGATATGAGCCTTCGTGGTCGTGAAATGGAAGTTCATCAAGGCAAACTTTCCCGGCTTGACAAATGTCTCGCTGAGGATATTCTCGCAAGCACGTCCCTGATGGGCAGGCAAGACATATTCGCAACCAAAGACATCTTTCACCGCTGTCATGAACCGGTAAAAGGACTCAGACCCTGCATACGCATCATCTGCACGCATCATCGCTGCCGTTTGCAGGTCAGACATGGCATTGACACCAGAGTCGGTCAACATATCCATATAAATATCTTTATTATGCAGCAGGAACGTATTGTTCCCTGCTTCCTGCGCCTTGCGAAGGCGTTCTTCTACGGGTAATAAACGAAGTTTCTGAACTACACGCACCTTGTGCATTTCCAAGGGCACCTGGTTTTCTGGTCTATAAAATTTGACTGCCATACTAATGATTGAACGATTTAGATTGTTTAGATCTTACGGACTTTCCGTAAATCGCCCCCAAAGGTAGGCTATTACGCCCAATAACAGCCATACACATTTACGGATACTTAGACCATTATTACCGGAAATGCCTTTTTCGACCTATATTAACGACCTCTATTACGGAAAGAAAGAATATTTTGACTACCTTTGCACAGAAGTTAGTGAATTGCAAAGAGTCAGAAGATATGATTGTCTCCACCATGGATCAGTTTAATGCCTATTTCCACCAGCCCACCGTTCATCCGATGATGGCTGTTGGGGACTTGTCTCGTGCCGACCTTAGCTTGTACGATCTCTTGCGTTTTGACATGTATTGTGTCGTGCTGATGGACGCAGACTTTGGCGAGTTAGTCAAGGCAGGCAGTGCGATCCGTTACGATGCAGGGACGATTTTCTGGTTGCGCCCCCGCCAATATATTGCCATGAACTTAGACTATAGCGTGAAGCCCCGTGGGTGGATGGTTGTTTTCAAGCCCGAACTGTTAGAGCGTACAGGACTTGGGCGTGACTTCTACATGTTCGACTTCTTCAACCATGATGTCAACGAAGCCCTCACCCTCTCGTCTTCCGAGCGTGGCATCATCCTCAACAGTTTTGCCAACATCCAGGCAGAGCTCCTTTCCAAGCGCGATTACCTGTCCGATCACATGCTTCGCCTTGGCATTGGGACCCTCCTGTCGTATTGCAAGCGCTTTTTCGAACGGCAATTTGAGGAGGACCGCGTCCACAACACGAACCTCAAGACACAACTCGACCTCTTGCTTGACAATTATCTCTCCAGTGGATCCTCTGCCCAGATGGGGCAACCTACCGTTGCCTGGTGTGCCACCCATTTCCATCTTTCCCCGAACTATTTCGGCGACCTGGTCAAGAAAGAACTGCACATCACTGCCCAGGAGTATATCCAGCAGAGGGTCATCTCCCAAGCCAAGCATCTCCTTGCAGACACCCCCATGAGCATAGGAGAGATCGCTGAGGAATTAGGGTTCACCTATCCTACGCATTTTGCCCGTATGTTCCGCCGGAAAACTGGGCAATCACCCCAAGAATTCAGAAAGAAACACTGATTAAATATGTTAGGAACAATTGTCAACACCTGCTGTATCATCATCGGAACCTTAGCAGGTACCTTATTCCACAAAGGCATTAAGGAACAGTATCGGGAAAACCTCTATACGGGATTAGGGTTAGCCTGCCTTGCCATTGGCTTAAACGCCACCCTCTCACATTTCTCCCAAAGCCAGTATCCTGTCTTGTTCATCATCTCCATCGCTATTGGAGGCATTATCGGAGCATGGTTGGATATTGACGGAAAATTCAAGAAGATGGTCAATAAGCACTCCCATGCAGGCAACGGGAAGAACCTGGCAGAAGGACTTTCCACCGCCATCCTATTGTACTGCATTGGTCCTTTGAGCATGTTAGGACCTGTCATCAGTGCGCTGAAAGGCGACAACACCTTCCTTTTCACCAATTCCACTCTTGACATTGTCACTTCCACCGTCTTCGCTTCCACCTATGGGATAGGGATGATCCTGGCAGCTCCCGTCCTATTCTGCTGGCAAGGTCTATTTTTTTTGGTAGCGAAATTGTCGAGCCAAGCCATGAGCAATGCCCTGATGGCAGAATTGCTCATCATTGGTGGCTTGCTCATCGTAGCTTCCGGCCTTTCCCTTCTCAACCTGAAAGACTGCAAGACGCTCAATTTCCTTCCCTCCTTGCTCGTTCCCATTCTCTGGTTCCTGATCGTGGGATTATTCTGACAGGAAGATGGACGAAGACGTTTTGTCTAAAGTCTAAGCAGGTTCATCCTTGACAAAAGAGAAGACAAGTTGAAATAATTGTGTAAATTCTTGCATTGAAGAAGAATTTAGAGTATCTTTGCGGTGACTAACGAGAAGATTAAAATGGCTGAACTTATGAAAGTTGCATTACTTATTTTTCTCCTTTATTATATCGCGAGTGCCCTGTTCACCTTTTACCTGCTCTTCAAGGAAAAGGGACATATTGATAATGAACGGCTGATCAGCAGGATCCGGAGGAAAACCCTGTTGGAGAAAGGCTTTTTAGATTTCCTTCAATATAGTCTGAATGACGACGAGGATGCGCCTCTTCCCCAGCATATTGATTCCGTGAAGTGGCAAGAAATGCATGAGTTTGGCAGGAGGCAAGCTATCCTGGGCATTTACTTCCATGGCATCATGAAGTTGGATGCTAAAATGAAAGCTGAGCAAGACAAGCAAAAGGCGTATGAAATATTCAAAGGAAACAAGCCTACGATCCAGGATTTAGGGAAGTGGATGCTGACGCAACAAACGATCACGGAGAACAACGACAAGCTGTTCCATTGGTGCGGGAAGATCTATCAAAAGTTCAGTCAACAAGGATTGGAATGCTATATTCTGAAAGGACAAGGCAACAACTATTATTATCCTGACCTATACGAAAGGATTCCGGGAGATATTGACGTGGTCCTCAACAGCAACAGGAGGACCATCTTGAAATATTGCAAGAAGCGCATCAAGAAATATGATATCCAATACAGGCATATCGATTTCTATAAAGACGGGATCATCATTGAGGTTCACTTCTTCCCTGTCCACATGAACAATCCCTTGAATGACAGGAGATTACAAAGGTGGTTCAAGGAACATACCCAGGAACAATGCCATCATTTTGTGGAGCTTCCCCATCATTATGGGAGAATGCCAATCCCTACGGTTGAGTTCAGCCTAATCTCCCAGTTAGGGCATGTCTTGCAGCATGAACTGACCGATGGCGTCGGGTTGCGCCTTGTCATTGACTATTATTATTTAGTGAAAGCCTTCCATCGCCAAGAAAAGGGAACAGGCTTCAACTACATCGCGTTGACCAAGGAGTTTGGCCTTTATCGCTTTGCGCAAGCCATGATGTGGGTCTTGCGTGATATTTTAGGAATGAAGGAAGAGGAACTATTGGTGCCACCAGACGAATTAGCAGGTAGCATCCTATGGAATGACATTTTGAACGGTGGGAGCTTCGGGAAATACCATCAGAGAAAATGTATTGCAGAGGTGAGCTCACCCGTCAAAAGGTTTTTCCTCATCGTCAAGAGGAACAACAGGTACATGAAGCTATATCCCTCTGAAGTGCTCTGGGATCCATTGATCAGGATCTGGCATTTTACCTGGCAGCTTTTCAATCGGTAAGGGACTACCCCTCCGCCGCACTTATTTGTAGCAAAATCAAGAAAAGAATGATATATCCAAAGAATTTTGAAGACAAGATAGGGTTCCGCGAAATACGGGATCTCCTGAAAGGCAAATGCCTCTCTTCCCTTGGGAAAGAGCAGGTAGACGAGATGACCTTCTCGACAGATGCCGAACAGATCAACACCTGGATGGAAGAGATCCGGGAATTCAGGCGATTGCAAGAAACGGCCGATGACTTTCCTTTGCAATATTTCTTCGATGTACGAGAATCGGTATCAAGGCTTCGCATGGAGGGAACCCATTTGGAGGAGGACGAGCTCTTCGACCTCTGGCGATCGTTAGACACCATCTGTGGGATTGTCAGGTTCCTCAACCGTTCAGAAGGAGGAGAACAGGAGGACGAGCCTTGCTATCTCTATCCTGCCTTACACTCCTTGACGACTGATGTAATGACTTTTCCGGGAATTGTCAACCGCATCGGTAGCATTTTGGATAAGTTTGGACATATCAAGGACAACGCTTCCCCAGAATTGCTGAACATCCGAAGAGAGTTGGCAAAGACCGAGGGGAACATCTCACAGACCCTCTATCGTATCCTGAGATCGGCGCAAAGCGAAGGACTCGTGGAAAAAGATGTCACGCCAACCATTCGCGACGGCAGGCTTGTCATCCCGGTAGCCCCAGGTCTTAAGAGAAGGGTAAAAGGCATTGTACACGACGAGAGTGCTTCTGGACGCACTGTGTTCATCGAGCCGACAGAGGTGGTAGAGGCCAACAACCGCATCCGAGAGCTGGAATCAGACGAACGGAGGGAGATCATCCGCATCCTCACCGAGTTTTCCAAAGAGCTTCGCCCACATGTCAAGGAAATCCTCTACTCATATCATTTCCTCGCCCTAATCGACATGATCCGTGCCAAAGCAGAGCTCGCCAAGTCTATCAAAGCCTTCGAGCCTGATGTCATGGATCAGCCCCATATCGATTGGATCCATGCCATCCATCCCCTCCTTCAGATCTCCCTTGGGAAGCAAGGCAAGCAAGTCACGCCTTTGGATATCACGCTGACGAACGAGAAGCATATCCTGATCATCTCCGGACCGAACGCTGGGGGTAAGTCGGTGTGCCTGAAAACAGTCGGGCTCCTGCAATACATGCTCCAATGTGGGCTTTCCATTCCTTTAGGGGAGCGGTCGAGAACAGGCATTTTCTCGAACATCATGATTGACATCGGGGATGAGCAAAGCATCGAAAACGACCTGAGCACCTATTCCTCGCACCTGCTTAACATGAAGGTCATGATGAAGCAGGCCAACGAGAGGACCTTGCTCCTCATTGATGAATTCGGAACAGGGACAGAACCCAATATCGGAGGTGCCATAGCCGAGGCAGTCCTCAAGCAGTTTTGCATCAAACACGCTTGGGGTGTGATCACCACGCATTACCAGAACCTGAAGCATTTTGCAGACAGCCACGAAGGCGTGGTGAACGGTGCCATGCTGTATGACCGTCATGAGATGAGAGCCCTCTTCCAATTGGAAATAGGAAGACCGGGCAGTTCCTTTGCCATTGAAATTGCCCGTAAGACCGGAATCCCGGAGGAAGTCATCAAGGATGCCTCGGATATTGTTGGCTCGGATTATATCCAAAGTGACAAATACCTGCAGGACATCGTCCGCGATAAGCGGTATTGGGAAAATAAGCGACAGACAATCCACCAACGAGAGAAGCAGATGGAACAGACCCTTACCCGGTATGAGGCAGAGGTTAAGGAAGTAGAGGAGAAGCGCAAGGACATCCTTGCCCGCGCCAAAGCACAGGCAGAAGAGATCCTGAATGAAAGCAACAAGAAGATTGAGAATGCCATTCGGGAGATCCGGGAGAGCCAGGCAGAGAAAGAAGAAACAAAGAAAATCCGCAGCGAGCTGAGCCATTTCAAGCTGGAAGTCTTAGAGATAGACACGAAAGAATCAGATGACCTGATTGCGAAGAAAATCCAACAGATCCAGGAACGGAAGATCCGGCACCAGAAAAGAAAGGCAGAAAAGGAGGAACGCGATAAGAAAAATGCGGAGGAAATCCGGAAGGCGACCCAGAAAAAGATAGACGATGCCACCTTTAAGGTGGGAGACCGTGTCCGCATCAAAGGGCTGACAAGCACAGGGAAGATCGAGAGTATCGAAGACCAGTTGTGTACAGTGATATTTGGCGACATGAGGACGAAGATGAAACTCGACCGATTAGAACATGCCCCTGTACAAAAGGCAGAAGAAAAAAAGGATGACCTGCGCCGCCAGGATGCCACCAAAGTAAGTCGGATGACAAGGGATACCATTGACGAGCGAAGGAAGAATTTCCATCAAGACATAGATGTACGGGGGATGAGAGGTGATGAAGCCCTGAATGCCGTGCAATACTTTATTGATGATGCCATCTTGGTTGGCATGAGCAGGGTGCGCATCCTACACGGCAAAGGGAATGGCATCCTGCGTCAACTCATTCGGCAATACCTCAGCACGGTCCCTAATATCACTCACTATGGTGATGAGCATGTGCAGTTCGGTGGAGCCGGGATTACCGTCGTTGACTTTTAATCCCTATATCCCCCCAAGCATTTGCAGGAGGAGATTGCCTGAGGACTGAACGATTTGGAAGTTGACGGTCTGGTTTTCCACCGTTTGTATGTCAGCAACCTTGAATCGGCAGACAGTCCTTTGGTAATCCAGTGTATCACGAATCGCAGATAAGTCGACCACGCAGCCTGCAAATGTGCACTTAGAGGCGTTCATATAGATCATTTGCCCAGAGGCATCATGGGGACGCTTATTGTCAAACCGGAGTGAGATGGCTATGTCTAAGCTATCCCCCCGCATGGTGCCCGCTGCCCCATGGACAATTGCCGTTCCTGAATAGACTTGTTTATAAGGCAAGAAATAGGCTACGGCTAAAAGGCATAGCAAGACGATCCCAATAACCGTGATGCCATATCTGACAAGGGATGGAGGTATCTGTCCTACGATGCTGCGTACTTTCTCGCTCCGGAGTTCAAAACTATGTTCCTGCTTCTCTTCTTCCATATCAGTTCCCAAGTTCTAATTGATTCTTCACTAAGGCAAAGTACTTGCCCCTTTTGGCAGTCAAGTCCTCATGTGTCCCCACTTCGGCAATCCGGCCCTCATCCAAGACTACGATCTGATCGGCATCACGGACAGTCGACAATCGGTGTGCCACCACTACGACTGTCTTTCCCCGATAGAATTCCGATAAATTCTCCGTGATAGCCCTTTCATTGTTGGCATCGAGCGCGTTCGTCGCCTCATCCAGAAAAACGAACCTCGGGTTTTTATATACTACCCTTGCGATAAGTATCCGTTGCCGTTGCCCCTGGCTGATACCTTGCCCATCCTGCCCTATCATCGTATTATACGCCAAGGGAAGAGACTCGATGTAGTCGGCTATGTTCGCCACATGTGCGGCATGTCGGATGCGCCCGATATCAGGTTCCTCGTCCGATATGGCGATATTCCCAGCTATGGTGTCTGAAAACAAGTAACCCTCCTGCATCACCGCGCCGCACTGATTTCTCCACCATCCGAGATTAAATTCCATCAAGTCAGCATCGCCTACACGGATACTACCGCTTAAGGGCTCATAGAATCCTAAGAGTAGCTTGATAAGGGTAGTTTTCCCACTACCGCTCGCACCCACAATCGCTGTCACCTTACCGTTGGGGATGTAAAGGTTGATGCCAGAAAGGATCACCTTAGTGCTGTAAATATCATATTTAAAGGAAAGATCCCTGATGCGGATCGAAAGCCCTTCTTGCGTATTGTCTGTATAGGCATTGCGCGTCCGCCCTTCATTTTCCTCATTTGCCTCTGTGTGGATCTCGTTCATACGGTCAAGGCTGATACTCACGTCCTGCCAAGAATAGATGAATTGTATGAGTTGTTCCACCGGACTGTTGAGCTGCCCGATGATATACTGCACCGCCAGCATCATGCCTAACGTCATGTCCCCCTGTATGACGGCTGTGGCGGCAAGTACCGTGATGACGATGTTCTTCACCTCGTTGATGGTAACACTTCCAGCCTTTTGCACCTGCTGCAGGTTGAGAGACTGTAGGTTGACCTTAAAAAGGTCGGCTTGCACATCCTCCCACTCCCATCGCTTGCGCTGCTCGCATCCCTGCAGCTTGATCTCTTGCATTCCCCCGATGAGCTGGTAGGTGATATTGCGGTTACGTCCAGCCTGCTCAAAATACTTGTAGTCCAGTTGCCTACGTTTTTTAAGAAATAGGACAATCCATCCTGCATAGAGAGATGTACCGACCATAAAGACCCAGAAAATTCCCATGTTATACACGGCTAACACAACCCCGAAGACCAGGAAAGTGAAGAACGAGAAAAGCAGGCTCAGGCTGCTTGATGTGAGGAACTGCTCTACGCGCCTGTGATCTTCTATCCGTTGCAGGAGGTCGCCCATTAGCTTCGTATCGAAGAACCTCATCGGCAGTTTCATCAGTTTGATGAAGAAGTCGGAGATGAGCGAGATATTGATGCGTGTAGAGATATGCAGGAGGATCTTTGACCGGATGAACTCAATGGCGGTACGGCTGAAGAGTAGCATCATTTCCGCTAATAACACCATCCAGACGAAACCAATATCCTTTCCTCCGATACCCGTGTCCACAATTGACTGAGTCAAGAAAGGGAATACAAGCTGGAGCAGGGATCCAAGCAACAATCCCAAGATTAGTTGCATGAAGAACCGCTTGTACTTTTTGAGATAACCCCACAGGAATTTTGTCCGGTTGTGTCGTGATGCCATCACATCGTCCTTTTGCGAATAGAGCAACTCCGTGGGTTCGAGGAGCAGGGCTATTCCCTTATCCTCCCCATGAGCCTTCGTGCTTATCCAATGCTCACAGAACTCCTCTCGCGTATAGTTGACCAGACCTTTTCCGGGGTCAGCCACGTATACCGAGAACCTCCCCTTGCCGTGTTTCCTGATCTTGTAGACAACGACAAAGTGGTTCTGATTCCAATGGACGATGCAGGGCATAGGCACTTCACAAGCGAGCACGTCGAAGGGCAATCTACCTCCCACGGTCTTGAACCCTGTCTTTTCTGCAGCCTTGCTGATGCCGAGCAAAGACACGCCATCCTTTCCCAATGCACAGATCTGACGCAGCTTGTCCCTGTCGACCCGTACGCCATAGTGCCTGGCTATCATTGCCAGGCAGGTGGGTCCACAATCCATGGAATCTTTTTGATGGATAAAACGCATATTAAGAATTCTTGTCAAAAACGCCGTATTTCATCTCGATTCCCAAAGGAAGCCTTATTCTTGGCAGATACCGCATTGAATGTATATTTGACTTCAAGGTCTACATACTTGTTGGAAGTATCCCAGAGCTGTTTCACGCGAATATTGTTCAGGGCAGTACGCATGATATCCCTTTTCTGGATATACTGTCCAATCCCCAAGCTGACATACAATTTCCTGCCAAAGAAGAACTTATTGACCGATCCCGAAATGCCCCCTGTCCCCAAGGATTCCTCAATGCCACTAAGCCTTCTCGAATAGTCCGCATTCAGCTTGATGGTGTATCCATTCCAAACATTAAACCGATTGCTGATGCTCGCCGAATACGAAGGCTTCTTGAAGTAGTTCCTTTCAGGCTCATTGCCGAACTTGAGGGATTTATATGATAGCTCTCCATACAGGTCGACAGTCCAAAAGCTGAATGGCCTGAATTGATAAAGGGCTACTATCCCATATTGCCAATAGGAAGGAAGATTCTCGAATGTTTTTTTGATGAATTGAGTGGAATTGTCGAAGCTGTAATAAACAGACACGCCATTCCGTATATGATCTGCAGAGAGCTGTACAATCAGGTCCTGATAGGAAATATTGACGTGGAAATAATTGGATTGGGTGGCCTTCAGGTGAGGATTCCCTGTGCTGTACAGGAAGGGATACTGCATATAGGAAATCCCTGACAGGACGAAATATTGTGGGCGAGAAGTATAAGTCTCCCAATTCAAGCTGGCACCCACACCATTCGCGAACTTATATGACACCTTAACCTTTGGATTGAAATACCACTTGTCCGTGTCCGAGTCTCCTTGATCAGGGAAATGTCTTTTTTCCCATTCCACACGCATGCCTGCAGAGATGAACAGCTTTTTATATTCCCAGTCATACGAAAAGAATGGGCTAAGCAATTTCTGTATGGCAAGGTTATGGCTGCTCGCTATGTCCCCTTCATGTACATCTGACACATCCTTTCTCCTTGTATAAGTCCATTGGAGCCCATAAGTCATGTCTCCACCGCCTAAGCCCTTACTGCCCAACTCTAACTTCGAGTCATACAAGAATGACTCTTTTTTACCGTCCATGTCGAAATAGTCATCATTGTTGAGGGATAGCAACTGATCGTTTCTGCGCAACGTATAATACAGGTAATTCTGGAAGTTAATGCTGATTCCACGCAGTTTTCCTACATAATACAAGGTACCATAAGCCCGATGCCATTTATTACCATATCTCGAATCATTATTTCCTATCTCTACATCATTCTTCCTATATACAGTATTGTCAGTAGATGTCTGATGAGGGCTCATGGATGCGCTTACATAGAAGCCTACCGATTGGGTGTCATCAAGGTCGTAGTTCAAGCCCGTGTTCATTGCGTAGCTCCTATAGCTATCTTTAGATGTACCTTTTACCTGATAAGACAAGTCCCCTTCCGGTCTGGCAACATTGTAGTCGATATCCGTTTTGGGATCATACTTAGGATCCGACATTCTAATAAGAGCCTTCACGGAAAGTCTCTTGCTTGTATAGTCCGTGCGCACAGTATGGTACTGGGATAGTCTGTTTCGCTGAAGGCCTTCTGATTCCAACGTGACACCAAGATGGTCTTTATACCATCGCCTCATCGTGATTTCAATCACAGCTTTAGTCCCAATGGGATATGCTGCCCCTGGATCCGTGACAATCCTAATTGACTCTATTTGGGAAGCATCTATATCCTGTATTTCAGAAGGATCCCTTACCTCTCTTCTGTTGACGAATATGACAGCTTGCCCACGTCCTCTGACCGTAAAGGATCCATGGTTGCCATTCAGCAAGGGGAGCCTCATCAGGACATCGTTTGCTGAAGAGAGTTTGGAAAGGGAAGACCCTGCCACGTCTGCCAAGTAAGCACCCTTCTCGAATTTGAGGAGCGGGCGACGGGCTGAAATTTCAACCTCACCGAGGGTCTGTTGCTCCTCATCAAGAAGGATTGTCCCAAGATGATAGGATGAGGTTACTGGCACGCGAATGGACTTGGACGCATATCCTAAATAGCTGCACAGCAAGACCAATGAGTCTTTCTGTATAGGATCTTTTGCCATCCATTCCACCTGAAAGTTTCCGTTCTCCCCACTCAGGACACCAGTGATGAGCACGCCTGCAGCCGTCTGCAAAGTAAGCGTTGCCCCAGCCAAGGCCTCCTTCATCTTGGCATCAACGATGCGACCCTCTATAGAAAAGGGAGATGTCTCTTTTGACTGTGCCCAGCAATCACCGCTGCACAAGAAAAACGACAGGCATACGAACCAAACTTTGATCATAGCCGAAAAGAAACTCTCATCCAGAATGCTCTCGCTGAATGTTACATACCGTTTTAGCCTATTCATATTCGCTTAATTATAAAATCACATTATTGCACACCGGTACTTCTATCAAGATCGCTCGTATTTAAAGTTTTATCACGCTTAACGGAGCTCTTGTCTCCAACTCCAAACTTGTATACGACTTTTGCTCCAAAAGATCGCGACCTAATCCAATTGACACGATGTTGTTCAAAGTCATTTCCCCAATCCTTCGCCTTAAATTTGCTATATTTCTGGAAAGGATGATTTGCCGTAATTGAGATCGAAAGTTTTCCTGCCATCAGCCGCTTGGTTATGTAAAAGGAGTCATTAGTGTCCCGTCAAAATCGGGACCAGTTAAATATTAATCAAATAACCCCGGAAAGAGGGGACAATAGAGTTCTTTGACATTATTGAAATCAGTCC